>DBXI01000073.1:40926-41048 GCA_002309255.1 Bacteroidales bacterium UBA1216
TATTCATGTTGCTCAACCAGGACTCGCATGCGCAGCAATCGTTCGGAACGAAGTGGAGATAAGAACCTGGGATCGAGTCGGTTAGAGCAAAATAAACGAGGCTACTGCTATTAGCCTCGTTT
>DBXI01000073.1:41066-100059 GCA_002309255.1 Bacteroidales bacterium UBA1216
GTTGCTCAACCAGGACTCGAACCCAGACAGACAGAACCAGAATCTGTAGTGCTACCATTACACCATTGAGCAGTTGCGTTCGGCAAATCATTCGTACGATTGCGAAAGCAGATGCAAAGGTACAACAAATTTCTGACATTTGCAAATATTTTATCAAAAAAAGCATATAAATGTACTTTTTCCATCTAAAATATAAGGTCAATGTGCTTTTTTGGCTATTTCATTTGCAAAAGTGCAATTTTTTTTGTATCTTTGTACCCGATTTGTGAGTTTATGGATATATCAACCCCAATACGTCAATCGATATCTGATGCGTTCCATCAGTACGAGAGTTTGTACGAGCAGACGATGCGTTCGGAGAACGCACTGCTTGATCAGGTGCTTCGTTATATAGCTGCTAAGCGTGGCAAGCAGTTGCGTCCGACGTTGGTTCTGTTGTCCGCCAAGCTGTGCCGCGAGGTGAGCGACAAGAGTGTTCGCGTAGCCGTGGCGCTGGAGATGCTGCACAACGCGACGCTCGTACACGATGATGTGGTTGATGACTCGGCGCTGCGGCACGGTGTCCCCTCGGTGCACGCGCGCTGGTCGAACAAGGTGGCTGTCCTTGTGGGCGACTGGATGTTGGCGAAGATGATCGGTTTGGTGGGCGAGATCCGCAACGCGCAGATCCTGAGCATAGTATCTGAGATGGCACGTGCTTTGTCCTCGGGCGAGCTGATCCAACTGCATGCAGACAGTTCGATGTGGATAAACGAGGAGCAGTACTTCGACATTATCGGCAAGAAGACGGCAGAGCTGTTCGCTGCTTGCACGGAGGCAGGTGCTGTGTCCGCGGGTTGCACATCGCGCCAGCAGACAGCCATGCGCACCTATGGCTACGAGCTCGGACTGATCTTCCAGCTCAAAGACGATGTGCTCGATTATTCCGATAGTGAGGAGTTGGGTAAACCCACCATGGGTGACATCCGCGACGGCAAAGCTACGCTTCCGCTACTCATCGCCCTGCAGCGTTCACCGCAGGATGAGGCCGCGCACATACGCGAGATAGCCGAGGAGCTCAACAGCCAGCAGCGCTCACTCGCTGCACAGACGCAGAGCGACATTGAGCAGCAGATTAAGAACTTCGTGATGCGCTACGACGGCGTGCGCTACGCATACCAACTGATGCGTACCCACCGCAACAAAGCCGAAGAGGCGCTGCGCATCTTCCACGACAGCGAAACGAAACAAGCTCTGCTCACTCTGCTCGATTACATCATCAGCAGGCTGTATTAGAAAATCAAGAATATCTAGAATATGTAGATAACTCAGAATCCCCAAACAATATGCTCCAATCAATGACCGGCTACGGTAAGGCCGAAAGAAAGCTGGACGACAAGCGTCTGGTGGTAGAGATTAAGAGTCTAAACTCCAAGCAGATGGATATGAGTGTCCGTCTGTCGCCTATGTTCCGCAGTCAGGAGCTGGCCGTTCGCAGCATGCTCGGCAAACAGCTGGAGCGCGGCAAGGTGGATGTGGCGATCTATACTGAGGAAATAGTAGATATAGTCTCAACAGGCACGTTTACGCCGCTAAACCGTGCTGCGTATGCGTTTCATTTGCAGGAGTTGCGTGAGCTCTGTCCGGAGCTGACGGATGGCGAGCGAGCACTGGCTGTGCTGCGTATGCCTGATGTGACGCGCTCCGATGAGCCGCAGACCGTCACCGAGGAGCAGTGGCAGATCGTAGAGCAAGCCATCAACGAGGCGGTGGAGCACTTCATAGCGTTCCGCGTACAGGAAGGCGCTGCACTACAAGCGATGTTCACCGACAAGTTAAACGCCATCAGCGACCTGCTCATGCAGGTCGCCCCCTACGAGAAGGGCAGGGTGGAGAACATACGCAAACACCTGCTCTCCGGCCTGGAGAAGCTTGCCGAAGACACCCGCAAGCAGGTGGATAGCAACCGGCTGGAGCAGGAGCTGATCTTCTACCTGGAGAAACTCGACATAACCGAGGAGAAGGTGCGGCTAATCAACCATATCAAGTACTTCCGCGAAACGATGGCGAACAACTCGGAGGCTGTAGGCAAGAAGCTCGGTTTCATTGCCCAGGAGATGGGCCGCGAGATCAACACTCTGGGCAGCAAGAGCAACCAGAGCGAGATGCAGATCATCGTAGTGAAGATGAAGGACCTGCTCGAGCAGATCAAAGAGCAAGTGCTGAACGTCCTGTAAGGCGCTTAGATTATTTCCCCGTTATACTCCATATGTCTGCTCAGAATGGTGCAGAGGATGATTCGTATATCCGTGATGAAGGAGTAGTGCTCAGCGTAGTAGCGATTGATGCGCACCTTGTCGGGGTAGATTATCTCGTCGTTGTATGTCTTCGGATCAGGCACGTGGGCCAGCAGCTCTTCCTCGTTGCGGTACTTGAGTGTAGCCGGTCCGGTGATCCCAGGGCGGAGCGACAGGATAATCCGGTCGTCGCCCTCAAGCATATCGGCGTAGCCCGGCACATCCGGTCGCGGACCGACAAACGACATGTTGCCGATGAGTACGTCCCAGATCTCGGGCAACTCGTCGAGCTTGTATCGGCGCAGTATGGCTCCCAGCGGTGTGATGCGCGCCTCGCCTGCAACGCTCACACTACTTCCGTCATGATCAATGTTCATTGAGCGCAGCTTGTGGCAGATGAACAGCTTGCCATCCTTTCCCACACGCGGCTGGCAGAAGACCGGTGCGCCGTCAGGCATCTTGATGCGGACGAGCAGCATGGCAATGAGCAGCACAGGCCACAAAAGAAGTAGCCCGAAGAATGCTGCCGTTCTATCAAAGATCCATTTGAGAATCATAGTTTTACTTATCCAATTGCTCGTAGATGGAGTTGCGGCTCTGGAACTCCGGCACGATCTGCTTCATTAGTTTGACGGTAGGGAAGGTCAGACCCTTTCGTGCCGAGCGTATGAGCTCGTCGATGAGTTTGGACATGGTGTCATAGTCGTTCTCGCGCACTTTGGCTATCATGATCTTCTCGTTGGCAGTAGGCAGAGTGCGCTCCTTCTGGTTCAGGAGTTCCTCGTAGAGCTTCTCGCCCGGACGCAGACCTGTATAAACGATCTCAATATCTCTGCCGGGTTGGTAACCAGCCAAGCGGATCATGTTCTTCGCCAGATCGGCTATCTTGACCGGTGCCCCCATGTCGAAGCAGAAGATCTCACCTCCGTTGCCCAGGGTGGATGCTTCCAGCACGAGGTTCGATGCCTCGGGTATTGTCATGAAGTAGCGGATGATGTCGGGGTGTGTCACGGTGACGGGCCCTCCGGCAGCAATCTGCTTCTTGAAGAACGGCACAACACTACCATTGCTTCCCAGCACATTGCCGAAGCGAGTGGTGATGAACTTGGTGACGTCGGCATCATCGGCGGAGAGCTTTCGGAAGAGCGATTGCACGTAAATCTCCGCAATGCGCTTGGATGCTCCCATTACGTTGGTGGGGTTGACGGCCTTGTCGGTGGAGATCATCACGAACCGTTCAGTCTTGTATTCCACTGCCAGATCGGCTACGTTCTTCGTTCCGAGCACATTAGCCAGTATAGCCTGCGTGGGGTACTCCTCCATGAGGGGTACATGCTTGTACGCAGCGGCATGGAAGATCACCTGCGGGTGATACTCCTCATACACCTCGCGCATCATGTCGCGGTCGCGCACGTCGGTGATGACGCGTGCGTAGTGCATATGCGGGTAGAGCTTGTTCAGGTCGAGACTCAGGTCGTGTAGCGGCGACTCGGCTATCTCCGCCAACACCACGAGGCGTGGATCGTACTTCGATACCTGGCGCACTATCTCGCTGCCGATCGATCCAGCAGCGCCGGTGACCATCACCACCTTATCGGCTATCACATGGCGCACATTGTCGATATTGATATGTATCTCCGGGCGCTCCAGCAGATCTTCGACCTTGATGGCCTCAATGCGACCAATCTGCTTCTGTGCCTGCTCGTTGGTGTCGCTCTCGCGGAAGTCGGTGAAGTACGGCGTAGATAGGATACGTATGTTGTTATCCAGAAAGATGGCCAAGTCGCGTGCGGGGGTGATGTCCTTCATCTTCAGTGGAGATACGATCACATCCTGCACCCCCTTTGCGCGCAGTATGCGTAACAGTCCTTCGTTCTTGACGTACACATTCAATCCGAGCAGTTGGTGCTTGACGTTGCCGTCGGCATCGGAGATGAAGCCCACAGGGCGGTACTGGCTGTCCATGCTGGAGTTGAGCATCTTGGCTATAGCCAGACCTGCTGACTGCGTGCCGTAGATCATCACGGGGCGTGTGGTCGGACCATGGTGCGACATGTACTCAAAGCTCAGTTTGATCGTTACACGCCAGCATACAAGCAGCACGATTGCCACAAACATATAGGTGTACAGTACCGAGTTGAGCATGATGTTCATGTCGGTGGAGTAGCGCACGATGCCGTTGATGATAGCCGGGATAAGTGCGGCAGAGGAGACTGCCAGCACTACCTTAGTAGCATCAATGAACGTTGAGTAGCGTAACACACCCGAGTAGGTGTGGAAGATCCAGAAGCATAGCAACTGTACCAGCATAACGATACAAGCTTGCTCCCATATAGGCAGCATGCCGCGCTCCGGACGGATATTGACCAGGCTGTAACTGAGCTGACAACTGACAGCGTATGCGATAAGCGCGAGCAGTAGGTCGATGAGAAACACGCCCCATTTAGGCATGTATGTCAGACCGGTCAGCCGCGAATAGACATCGGTGCGTTGTATATCGCTAAGTCGTTTCTTCATACAATAGATTTTAGTGGTTGATGGCTTCTTGTATGGTGCGTATGATGTATGCAGCATCCTCATCGGTCACCATTGGTCCGCTGGGCAGACATATGCCTTGGCGGAACATTGCTTCGCTCACGCCGTTGGTGTAAGCCGGACAGTTGCTGAACACGGGCTGCTTGTGCATGGGCTTCCACAGCGGACGGCTCTCTATGCCTGCCTTGTCCAGGAAGAGCCGCATGGCTTCCACGTTACGGTTCGGCTCGCAATCGGTGTGCACACTACCTCCGCCGTGCACTACACCCGCTGCGCCGCCTACTGCGCCATGGATTGCCTCGGCATATGCGTTCTCCTCGCCATGGATATGCAGATCCTTGTCCAGGATAGCGGTGCAGAGCCAAAAGTTGGCATCGAACTCCTCTGATGGCGCATCGTGGAACGTGATGCCATTGGTCTTGGCGAATGCTTCGCGGTAGAGCTGAGCGATGTGTTTGTGGTGAGCGATGTGCTCATCCAGCACGGTCATCTGTCCTCGACCTATACCTGCGCAGATGTTTGACAGGCGGTAGTTGAATCCTATCGCTTCATGCTGGTAGTACGGGTATGCTTCGCGCGCCTGGGTAGCCAGCCACATGATGTGCTGCTTGGCGGCTTGATCCTTGCATATAAGGGCTCCACCGCCGGAGGTGGTGATCATCTTATTGCCGTTGAACGACAGCACGCCATACTCGCCGAACGTACCCAGTACGCGTCCTTTCCAGCGGCTGCCCATGCCTTCAGCTGCATCTTCGATAACGGGAATGCCGTATTTGTCAGCAATAGCCATGATCTCCTCTATGCGGTACGGCATGCCGTACAAAGCTACGGGTATGATGGCTTTGGGGTACTTGCCGGTCTTGGTCTTGCGGTCTAGGATGGCTTGCTCAAGCAGAGCGGGCGACATGTTCCATGAGTCGGGCTCCGAGTCAACAAACACGGGCGTAGCACCTACATATGTAACAGGGTTGGCTGATGCGCAGAAGGTAAACGATTGGCAGATTACCTCGTCGCCGGCTTTCACGCCGCACGCGATGAGTGCCAGATGGATAGCAGCGGTACCTGCCGACAGAGCCACAACCTCCTTACTCAGGTCTTCTTCCCCTTCACGGTGGTTGACAAAATGCTGCAGATCTTCCTCAAAGCCGTTGACATTCGGACCCAAGGGTACAACCCAGTTCGTATCAAACGCCTCTTGGATAAACTGCTGCTCCTTGCCGCTCATGTGCGCCAGGCACAAGTAAATTCGCTTGTTCATATTAGTGTTTTAATTAACCGATGCCGCATGTGCTGCCGCATCTTCATAAAAAGCCTACAAAGGTACAAAAAAAAATGCACATAAACAAATATAAGTGCATTTTTTCTTTGAAAAAATATGTTTTTCTTGTTTTTTGTTCCGATATTGCTAATTTCACATAGTTTTTAGGCGTACTAATTGCTCTAAAATTGCCAAATCCTCCTTGTAGGTGAGTTTGATGTTCCGTGTGTCCCCTTCAACTATATAGACCTGCTCGCTTGGTATGTAGCGTTTGACTGTACCGCAATCGTCGGTGGTGGTGAATGCGGGGTCAGTGAGTGCGCGGCGATACGCCTCACGTATGGTCTCCGCCTTGAAGCACTGCGGCGTCTGTACGTTCCTCAGGTGATCGCGGTTGAGTGTACCGCTGATGCAATTGTTACTGTCCACACTGATGATTGTATCGGTTGTCTTAACTGCTACACCTACAGCCTTGTAGTGTTGCAGTGCCACGATGCAGTCGCCGATGATCTTCTCACTGACCAGCGGTCGCACGGCATCGTGGAAGAGAAGGTTGGTCTGATCATCGGTATAAACCTTTAGTGCAGCCAGTGTGCTATCGTAGCGCTCCTTGCCGCCGGGCAACACATGCTTCACCTTACGATAGCCTCTCAGTGCCACCAGATCCTTCACCACCTGCACGTAATCAGCACGTGTTACGATACAGATCTCGTCAATCAGCGCATGATTCTCAAACGCCTCTATCGAGTATTCGATCACTTGTTTGCCTGCCACCTGCATGAACTGCTTGGGCAGCTCTCCGCCCACCCGCATTCCGCTTCCTCCGGCTAGTATGATGGCAATGTTCATGGTTGTAATAGCGTGTAAGTATCGGCGTGTTAGTTATGTCCGTTGAATGCTTCTGCTGTTGCGGCTCCCTCGTGGGAGATGTCCTTGCGATGCAGAACATTATGAATGGTCATGAACAGGATCTTGATATCCAGTGCCATCGTGAGATGTTCCACGTACCACACGTCATATTCGAACTTCTTGGTATGCGTGATAGCATTTCGTCCGTTGACCTGCGCCCATCCGGTTATTCCGGGGCGCACCTCATGTCGGCGATGTTGCTCAGGGGTATAAAGCGGCAGGTATTTAACCAATAGCGGCCGTGGTCCGATGAGTGCCATGTCACCTTTGAGCACATTGAACAGTTGCGGCAGTTCGTCGATGGACAGTTTGCGGATCAGTTTGCCTATGGTGGTCAGCCGCATAGCATCCGGTAGCAGTTCGCCGTCAGCGTCGCGCTCGTCGGTCATGGATTTGAATTTCACTAAGCGGAAAATCTTTTCGTCCTTACCCGGGCGCTCCTGTGTGAAGAATGCCCCGGCACCCTTGTTGGCGAAGTGCAGCCAAATGGTAACAATAATAAGTACCGGGCTGAGGCAAATAATCGCCAGCAGTGCAATCGTAAAATCAAATATGAGTTTGAAGAAATGCTTGTACATTATTTCTTTTGTTCCACTTTGTGACCAAAATCTATAATTTGGTAGCGGTCATTAATAACGATACCCTCCTTTATTATCTTAGCAGGATTTCCGGCAACAAGGCAATGGTCAGGCACATCTTTCGTTACCACAGCGCCACCTCCAACAAACACATGATTGCCAATCTTTACACCGGGATTTACCATGGCGCAACCGCCAATGACAGAATGATGCCCGATATATGTATCGACATTCCCCCTACCGCGGAAGTAATCGTGCGACAGTACCATTGCGTAAATAGAAACGCGCGAATATTCCCCAATGTGGATGCCGCGGGGATTGGCTTTATCCATGCGTGCGCTACGTGCAACGGAAGAGTGAGCTCCTATATCCATACCTTTCCACCGAAGGATTTGGGTGTGTAAGCCACGAACCAAGACACTAATCTTTTGACGTGTCGTCAATTTGACTGTTTCTTTATTTTCCATGATTCTTGTTGTTTTAAATTTCTATCAATTCGGGAATGACAATATTCTTAACATTCAGTAGCATCGTGCCCCAACTTAGTCCGAGGCCGAAGGAAGAGCAGAGTAAGCGATGCGGTTTATCCTGCTGTAACTGCTCGCGCAGACGTGTTACCATCAAGCCCGGAACACTCGCACCACCGGTGTTGCCGAACTGCTCCATGTTGTATGGCACTTTCTCTGTAGGTAGTTTGAGTTTCTTGACCAGACGATCAACAATCAGTTTATTGGCCTGGTGGATGAGATAATAGTCAATATCGCTATCTTTGTCAAGATCTAATTCATCCATGATATTTGCAACCGTCTTTGCGGGTTTGCTGATAGCGAAGGTGAAGACAGCCATGCCGTCGATTAGTGTATCTTTGGGGGCGCGTAGTATGCCGTTGCCAAAATCCTCCTGAATGAACGACTCAGGCGTCAGCGGGTGACGATATCCGCCATGAGGTGTCATGAGTGCTTTGTAACCACTACCTTGTGTGTGGAAATCGATCAGAATAGGCTCCGCGCTCGGATCATATTCCAGGGCTACGGCTGTTCCGCAGTCGCCAAAGAGAGGCACGCGGCTCTTGTCCTGCATCGACCCCATGCGTAGAGCGGTGTCGCCAATCAGTAGTAGTGCACGCTTGATGTTGCCGGCTGACAACATATTCCCCGCTACATTCATGGCGTACATGCAACCGCAGCATCCCATGGGAATATCTACGCAAAAGCAGTCCTCTGACAGACCGAGTCGGTCTTGAAGCAGGCAGGAGGTGGGGGGAGTAGGATGAAAATCACCGGTTACTGATTCGAATACAAGCATGTCTATGCTCTCTTTCTCCCAACCGAGTCCTGCTATCAGTTTTTCCGCTGCTGCCTGACACATGTCCGATGCGCAAAGTGTATCCGGTCCGAGGCGGCGTTCGCGAATGCCGACAGTGTTGTTGAAGACCTCTGCATCCTCAGGGGTGAAGAACGGAAAATCTTGCGTGTGAACAACCTCTTTGGGTACACACGCACTCACACCGGCGAACCGTACATTTTTGATGTTCCAACGTGCCATAAAGTCATTTACGATTTAGACATTTACCATTTGTTCATTTAGAGTGCAACGTCGTTCTTGGCAAGGATCTCTTTGCCGGCGTTGTAACTGGTGCATGCCATAATATCTTCGGGATCAAGCATGAGGTCGAATGTCTCTTCCATTAGGGAGATGATGTTCAACTGGTGCACCGAATCCCATTCGGGTACCGTTTCTTTGCTATAGTTGTCGCCCAACTGTGCTACATCAGCACCAAAAACTTGTACAAAAATGTCGTTAAATTTTTCCAGGTTACTCATATATCTTATTTGTTTTCCAATTTACTAAATAATTTCTTGCCTGCTTCGTTCTTTGGGATTTCGGGAATTACGCGTATCTCAAACGAAGTAGCGACGATGTGTGTCTTCTCTACCAATGCGTCCTTGACCTGTTGGGTTTTAGTAGCATCCGTTATATAGACTATCATCTTCTCGTCAGTCCCGACGCATGCACTCTCTGTTTGGCAATCGGTGGCGATTATTTGCTCGCATTCATCCAGTCCGATGCGCATGCCGAATAGTTTGAGGAATCGTCCCATGCGTCCTACGATGTAGTAGCATCCGTCTTCATCAAAGTATGCCAAGTCGCCTGTTCGGATGAATCCATGTCGTTCATCCCCTCGTTCCAAGTCTGTGTATTGGCTAGCATAACCCAGTGTAACATTGCGTCCTCTATAGCACATCTCCCCTTCGGTGTGCGGTGTGGTGATTGGGTCGCCGTCGTTATCTATCAAGGATAGTTCACCGTTCGGGACAGCTATTCCGATGCTTCCGGCTTTTTCAACCGCCCATTTGGCCGGTAGGTAAGCCATGCGTGCCGTGCATTCCGATTGACCGTAAGTGGCAATCCAACGTTTGCCGTGATCGCGGCAGTATTCGGCGAACTTAAGGTTGAGTTCGCGTTCCATCTTACCGCCGCCTTGTGTGAGCAGTTCCAGATCCGGCAGATCCATGCGGAAGAACCGCATGAGGTTCAGTATTTGGAAGGAGTAGGGCACACCGGTGAATGATGTGGCGCGCTCGTCTTTGATGAACTTCCAGAATATAGGATCAGTCATGTTCCGGCCGGTGATCAGTATGGTTGCGCCAACTCTAAGATGGCTGAATACCATGGATAGCCCCATGGTGTAATAGAGCGGTAGCACCATTAGCGGTCGGTCGTTCTGTTTCAACTCAAAGAACGTTGATATGTTCAGTCCGGCAGCTTCGATGTTGTCGTAACAGTGGCGCACCAGTTTAGGGCTACCGGTGCTGCCGGATGTGGGCAGCAGATGTGATAAGTCTTGGTACAGAGGCGCAAACGGATTGTCGGTGCGATTCAGTGTTCCGTTTTGCCAGATATATGCAGGCTTGTATGTTTCTATCAGATTGGTGTAGAGTGCTTCGTCAATCTTGGCGTTAAGGATTAGCGGTACTATCCTGCGGCTGAGTAAGGATGCCATCACCCATGATAGGCTGGTGACATTATTCTCCACCTGCATGAAGCATAGCGCTCGTTCTGGTACGGAGGAAATAATCCGCTCGGCGAGGTTAATGATCTCTCCGTACGTCACACTGCCGCCTTCGCTGTCAATCGCAGCAATGTTTTCTTTCTCTATGTTGTTAATATCTAGTAACATTCGCGTGAATGTCGTAAGAAGATGTCAGTTGTCTTTATATAGTGAATATTGCTTTTACGTTATATGGAGCGTCATTGAACGTTTGGGAAATAAGGCGAGCTAAACATCGTGTAATATATGCAACAGCAAATATAATAATAAACATAATTACGATGTTTAAGGGGAATATACAATTCATCTTATCTGTAAATAAATAAAATTGAACCAGATAAATTTCCAGACACAAACCGCCAATTAGATTAATAGGTATCTTGATGAATTTTTGATTATTGTATGCTTGTAGTACAAAATTGCTCTTGAAGGTCTTATATGCATAAAAAAGTATTCCAATCATAGGAAGAATACTGATGGTTTGTAAGAAACGCAAATCTAATCGTAATCCCCCGAAAAAACAAGCATAGTAAGCAATAATGCAAGCAATAAGTAGAGCAAGATCTATCCATCCACGAGATGTGATTTTATCGTGTATAGATCCTAAATAAGCACCAAATAGCATAAAGATGAAATACACCAACCATCTAATAGAATTATGTGAACTATACAAAGACGGATGATTGTTCAGAAAAATAAAACATATGGCGGTAGAAACGATAAGTATTGCCCCTATTAGCGGGATTCTTTTTATGCCATATGTCCCGATAAGGAATATGAAAACATAAAACACCATAATACATGTTATAAACCATCCACCTCCGTATAAAATAATATCTACAATGTTTTTATTAGAATTGAAACAAATACAAGCAATGATGGCGGTGGCCAAAATGGATGGATATATTCTGTTAATACGCTTCTTGTACCAATTGGGAAACTCAACTATGCTATGCAAGGGCTTTAAAAATAACGTATAGCCGGAACAAAAGAAAAATAGAGCATCTCCAATGGAGCCTCCTGTTGATAAGAAACTATACTTTACATATAACAGATCCATGTGTGAATTAGTTATAAGTATAGCAGCAATAAATTTTAATATGTCAATACTATAATCTCGCTTAGGCATTACATGAGTTATTTATAATCTATGTTATTCTTTGCCAATGTATTATTGTACACAACAATAAAACTACTAAATCGACGCACATCCATCTACGCCCAGGATATGTCCGGATATATAGCTTGCGCGGTTGGAAGCGAGGAATGAGCATGCGTTCGCAATATCTTCGGGTGTGCCGAGGCGACCTAAAGCTATGCGGCTGATGCGTTCGTCAATCTTTTCTCCGTTCGCCTCGTACAGTTCGGCGAACCGCTCTGTTTTGACGATGCCCGGAGCTACTGCATTGACGCGGATTCCTTGTGGCGCCAGTTCTTTGGCAGCTGATTTGGTCATAGCGATGATAGCACCTTTGGTAGCCGAGTAAGCCACCTGTCCCGGAGAACCGAGGACAGCAGTTACGGACGCGATATTAACAATAGATCCTCCTCTGTTGCGTGCCATCAGACGGCTAACGAGTTGTATCAGTTCCAGCACGGCTATCACATTGATGCGGAACATCAGTTCTGTTTCTTCGCGTAGGATCATGCCGATCTTGCGATTGAAAACCACGCCGGCATTGTTCACTAGCACGTCAATGCGTCCTTCGGCCTTGAAGACCTGCATCATCGCAGCCTTGACCGCTGCTGCGTCAGTTATATCAAATACGAGCGGATGAATACGCTCGTTGTGGCTCGTGAACTCCTGCCTGTCACAGGCATACACAATTGCTCCGTCCTCTGCAAAGCGACGTGCAATCTCTCGACCGATGCCTTGTGCTGCGCCGGTGATGATGCAAATCTTATTTTCAAGAAGTCTTTCCATACTCACTATTTATATCCGGTTAGTTCAGCGTCCTCCCCCCATCAATAACTATGCTTGTTCCGGTGATCCATTTGGTGGCATCGGATAGCAGATAGACAGCAGCTTGTGCCACTTCCTCCGGCTTGCCATAGCGATGAAGCGGATATTTGGCAATATCTTTCTCAATATCCTCGGCGCTCATTGTTTGGTTTTGTAGCAGCTGCGTCTCAATGCGTCCCGGGCAGATTGTATTGCAGCGGATCTTCCTGCCGGCCAGTTCGAGTGCTGCATATTTGGTGAAACTGCTGAGTGCACTTTTCGAACTGCCATATAAGGATAGTGCCGTTGCGGTGTTTCCGTTACCCGATATGGAGGATATGTACACCAATGATGCCTCGGCATTCAACTTTCGCTTCTTAGTAAGGAGCTTAGTCAGAAGTACAGGGGCTTTATAATTCGTGTCAAAAATCGCTTGAATATCTTTCTCGCTAACTACCTGAATAGGCTTTAGTGCGCTAATGCCTGCGGCGCAAATAACGCCATCCATCTGCGGCAATTGTTCTACCAATGATTTAATATCATCTTCCTGCGTTAGATCCGCTACTATCAGTTGATGTCCTTCACCGGGCATCTGCGCCAATGTCTCGCGTAGGCGCGCCTCATTGCGCGCGGATAAAAAAACAACCGCGCCCATCTTGGCACACTCGATAGCGATAGCCCTACCGATGCCGGAGGAAGCGCCGGTTACTAAGATCGTTTTCTCCTCTAATGAGAACGGATTGTACATAACTATCAACTGTCAACTATGAGCTATCTACTGTCAAAGTTTACTTTGTACCAAGTCAAATAGTTCTTGGATGGTTTGCGTCTTGCGCATTTCTTCAGGAGGTAGTACCACGCCGTATTCTTCATCCACCATGGTGATAACCAATAGTGCCACCAGCGAACTCCATCCGTCTAATTCGCGAAAACGGGTTTCGGGATTCAGACGAGCAACATCTATCTCTTCAAATTGCTCAGCGAATAATTCAATAAATTTATTCATTACATTAATTTTTTAGCGGGATTTCCCATGACAGTAGTCCCTGATTTAACTCTTCTAATCACAAAACTGCATGCAGCCACGCGCGATTTATTCTCAACGACCACTTTATGGCTGATCATTGCACCGGTGTGAATATCTGCTTCATCCTCAACAACTGTGCCTCCAACGAGCGTGACATGGGTGTCAATACGATTCCAATTGCCTATACGGCTGTCGTGACCAATCACCGTATATGATTGTATCAGATTGTATCGCCCTATTTGGGCACCCGCTCCAATAGTTGTAAACGCACCCACTACTGTTCCTTCACCGATCTCTGTATTCGTTCCCAAGCGGGCTGTCTGATGAATCATCGTTAGGAACTTACCTCCTTTGGCGATAATTGCCTCAATACATTTGCGCCGCACCGAACTGCCGATAGAGCACACGAACACATCATCAGCTTCCGGCTGATAGCCGACTATTGTACCTAACATAGGAGGATAGTTGCTGAAGTTATCCAGCGCGGCTGTATTATCATCCACGAATCCCTTGATAGAGTATTCGGTATTGAAACCAATGCTTTCGCGTGCCATATCGTAGAGTGTTCGTCCCATTCCACCGGCACCTATAATAACGAGTTTTTTCATCTTATTTTGAAATAACGCACAAATTTACAAAAAAAATATGATATATGCAAATTTTTTTGCGTAATTTTATCGTTTATTTGCTTTTTGCAATAGCATCTTCAAAAATATGCGTCAATTGCTTTGCAATTACCTCCGAAGAGAATAGTTCTCTACAGAGTTGAGCAATCGTTTCGCGATGATACTCTTTATAGTGGTTGAACATGTATTGGATAGCATTTGCCAATTCATCGACATTGTCGATAGGGACAAGCATTCCATTGGAGTCAGTAACGAATTCCTCCGGTCCTCCACATGGGGTGGCTATCACCGGTAGCCCGCATGCCATCGCTTCGGTATATACCACACCGAATGTCTCACTTCGCGAGGGCAAAGCAAAGACGTGGCTATTCTGATATGTTGCCACTATTTCTTGTTTGGTTTTTTTCCCGGCAAGAATAATATTCTCCTGCAGCTGTTCGTCCACTATCAGTTGTTGGAGGTTTGATTGCTCCGATCCGGAACCAATAATGGTCAGTTGCCATTTGTCCCGCGGGAGATTCGACTTAGCAAAAGCCTTAATTAGCAAGTCAAACCCTTTGCGGTGTTCCAGAGTACCTGTGGCTACGAATTTCACCTTGTCGTCAGGGGCATCTACGCTGCTGTAGATAAATTCTTTTCCCACCACATTATATACGACCTCGCAATTAATATTGAAATGTCGATGTAAGGCTGCACGTAGAGAGCGAGAGACGGCAATGTTTGCCGCAGTGTGCTTATATACCTCTTTCGATTGGTTGAAGGACACCTTGTCTATCTTTTCATCGTTAAACCGAGCTGCATGTTCTATATTAACCAGTGGTATCTTCTCCTGCTGGCTAATAGGAAGAGCCATGTATGAATTAAAAAAGAATTGCCCGTATATAATATCAGGTTTTCCGTAAGAAGAGAGAACTTTCTTGTATATCCTTTTCAATTGCCAGCGTTTGGAAGCATAATAACACCCGATCCCGAAAAGTTTCGATATGGCGCCAGGCAACAAAAACGAATTTAAATAATCTACATTATTTATTTGCCGATGCGTTATTCCGATTTTCCGCCATTTGAGTAGGAATCTGCCGTCAACGGATGCCACTACCACCTTATGACCGATGGCTGCAAGAGCCTCGGCTTGGTCCTTCTCAAAGCAACCCCATTGTGGGAATTGAGGGCTTGGTATTCCACGTGAAATGATAAGTATAAACATGACAATTAAAAGTTTTTTAAGATCTGTTTATATTCCTTCCACAATCCCTTATTGTGCAGTTGCTGAAAATCGTGGTCAGCATTGTCATTTGCCTCAATTAGACATAATTCACCATCTGGACGAATAACCAAATCCCATCCCACATAACGAACTGTTGGCATTCGTCGAGCGGCTTTGTCAATGAATTGTTTACATTTCTCCCAATGGGGAATCCGGAAGCCGATAATTTGTTTTCCTGTGAGCGGGTGAATGAGGTAAGTTACATTATGAGTATCATAACCGACGCCGTTAATAATGCCTGTTTCTAAATCAATATTGGCTCCTATACCATCAAAATGAAAATTATCCACATTGTTTTTCTTGTTGCCCATGCGCAGGCGCGCGTTCATGAAATGGACGACATTGGCAGTCGTGTCAAAAAGTGTCACCACGCGAATCGTGTTAACCGACCATGGGTGGAATTCTTGGATGGATTCTATCTCTTGTAGCGGCTCTTCCAGGATATAATGGCATAATTTATCCTCTGTGCATTTTTTCAAAAATTCTTCAGCATTCAAACCTTTCGATTCTATTCGCGTCACTCCTATACCGCGATAAGATAATATCTCTTTGCAAAAGAAATACGCATGTCTTTGCGCGAATTGTTTGATGTCCTTAACTGTTGCTTTTTGTGTATCAATCCATTCGCGTCCTAACAAGTCTGCAAAATATTCATTAAAATGGATTTTACTGCGACATATATCGATATCTTGTTGATCGTTAGCTTTACGTAGAATCTTGTGATATCTTCTATAGGTGATATATTCTTGCTTTCCGCTATGGCGTAGTTTGAAAAAACCATATGCAAAGTAATCACTAATAGATGCACCGTAAAGGATAGCATTCGCTATAAAATCAATCCACAACCAGATTGATCGCATGATTGATGTTCGGCCAACATAATAATCCTTCATTTGGCTGAAACGGGAAAGTACGTAATTGATTGTCATCTTATCACTATTTGAGTTGGATTCGTAATGATTATTTTTTATTAGATAAACCTTCTGCACGCAAGTGATCTTTTAGCGCATGCATGTCCGTTTGGAAATAGAACACATATGCTCCAGTATTGTCCATACTATGGTGTAAAAAGCTACTATATGAAACGAATATGAAAAGTGCAACCAATGCATATTGCACAAATTGCTTAACGTTCGTTCTTCGAGTCTGATGAAGGTAGCACAAAGCGTATGCCAATATAATAAATTGAACATGGTTGACATATACAATCATTCGCATCATCATCATACTTGATAAGAAGATATATCCTAATGCCACTCCAACAATGAACAAATCGTATAGAATGTTCAGTAACCCGCTATTAAAATAGGCTTTGATCTTTTTGCTATTAATTATAATTATACAATTGATTAGCAGGTTAAATAATCGCGTAATGCCAATCTTACTATTCACTATCATGTCATCGGCGATATCTATGTACGTTTCATATCCAAGCAACACAATTAAATTATCAAACATATGCAATATGTTCTGCCACTGTGCAAAGAATGACAATACGAACGAAGCAAATACAATAATTATCTCAAGTCGTGGGTTGTTGAAGAAGGGTTTTCGTATTTTCCAGACGAAATATAATGGAAATAGGATGATTGCGGAGAAGTGGAAGCATAGTGCTATGAGACAGCATAGCCAGTACTTGAGCAGTTTGTCATCACGAATATACTTTAGTGAGTACAAGAAAATAAAGAGCGCGATCTCATGCCTAAGCACATTCATCATGCTATACATGCAGAATCCGGTTAGGATCATGGACAGATATATGTATGGCAGTACGCGCCCTTCATCTTTGAACGTTTTATAGATCAATACAATTTGTATGAAGGCTATAATAGTAAATAGGATGTATTCCGGCGCATGTATAAGATGACAGACATACAGTAGTATTGAGAATCCGGGTTCATACCGCTCACCTTCTAACAGTTTGGCTAAAGACCGATAGGATGACGTCTCTTCGTAAATATCCGAATAATTATTGTAATCTATTCCAACTCCATAGCGCAGGCCGAATACCAATGTAAACAATATGATTGGTAGCCATCCATATTGCCAAGCCCATTTCTCCTTGCCGTAGGACTTGCTCGCATAATAACACATCAGCACAGTAAGCAATGTGTAAACGAGTATGGTTTGGAACAGTAACATAATTAAGCAACTATATATTTAATCACATACCACGCACCGCGCCATAAGCATCGGAATGCTGATGTGTATCGTTTCTTGTTTAGCGACTGATGGAAATAACTGTTATAAATTTTAGCAACATGGAGATAGATGAACTTAGGCTTGACATCAAAGCAACGTAATATCTCCAAGTTCCATGATTCGATTCTTTTGGCGAACCGATAAGGGTCAGTGCTTTCAGTAATACCCTGATTACCATGTCGGTAAACGGAGGATTTGGTCTCGTCGAAGCGGACTTTACCTTTGGATATCAGCCAACACCACATTATCGTGTCGGGATAGAAGCGGCAAACACTATATATGCCTTCTAACACCTTCGTGCGACACAATACACCTGCTGTAGGAAAGCGGCGATAAATAATGGCATCTTCCAGCGGTACATCGTACGATTTGGCTGTGCGAAATGGGTATGTTGTATTCGTAATTGTGTTGATGACCGTACCGTTTTCGCCAATGGCGGAGTAGTCCGGATGGGTCTTGAGGAACTCTACCTGACGCTGCAGTTTGTTCGGATCAGTCCAATAATCATCTCCTTCGCAGAAAGCTGTATATGTGGAGGCTTCTCTCCATTCGGCATAATAGGGGAGTTTACTCTTTTTCCTGTAATGGTTATATTTGAGAAACAAAACTGCAAAAAAGCAATTCTTATTGGTGCTGTGTTGCGCAAAAATTAATTTGTAGTCATCTGTTTCTTCTCGTCGAACGACTTTGTTGTCCTGCAAATTGAAATTATCTTGCAGATAGTTCAATATTACATCCTGTTCCTCGTCGGTACTCGCGTCATCAATAATTACATTTATATATGGGAATGTTGTCTTTTGCATGCAAAATCCATTCATTGTGTCAACAATGAACGGCGCATGATTATATGTCGTGCAGCGTGTTAGTACCGTATATTTTGGAGTGTCCATATCTGTTATTTTGTTTAAGCGTGCAAAGTTACTAAAAATTTTGCATATATGCAAGTTTTCAGATTATATTATTTCAATTTATATGGAATTGTCATGCTGATGTATCTCCTGACAAATATTATAATATGCTACAAGAACATTTAATATAGTTGTATAGGCTTATTCGTTATTCTTCCGTATTCGCCCTTAAAGATTACTTTGCAGAATAAATCATAGCTATCAACCAATTTCACTCTTTTGTATCCAAGCATTCTATCTTTCTCTGAAATAGGATAGTATTGTGAACGACCTTGTCTATCGCATAGAACTGTGCTTTCGGCAGTAGCAGAAGAGTTGAAATATACAGTTATATAATCTCCACCTTCGTACAGAAAATGCACATTCGTTTCAACGATTTCAAATGAGATTGGTGCAGACTTCTTCCCGTCATCTTGGAGATTAACCGTGTATATACCGGGCTCAAGATTATAAAACGTATGTCTTTCCCCGTTTGTTCTTACTGATGAAATGATTGTATTCCCCTTATAGAGTGTGATCGTATCATAAAGCGTATTGAAGATATTCACGGTCACTGTATCTGTCGTTCTATATACAGCCTTATCTCCCTTAGAAGGGCATAAATCATCGTTGTATTCTATTGAGGCAAAGCCGCTAAATGTGGGCGGCGTATCTGAATACCGAATTTTCTCGTATCTGTAACCGACATAGGACTCATTATCCCACATCTTTTGAAAATCTTGTTTAGTATATTTACTTATATGAGAACTTTCCCCGGATGTCTCAAATGTCGTAATACGATATAGGGTGTCAGCCTGATATTCAATATCAAAAATCATTTGAACATGGCTGGTCCTCCATATCACGTCGCAAATCTTCAGGGAATCAATACTTTGATCCTTGTTCCGTTTCATGTCGGGATGTGAGATCATCTGCTCGGAGGAATAGGGCGTTTTGATTCCTAATGCCCACATGACAGACGAACTGCAAACCGCTCCATAGTACGGAGCGCAATTCACACCGTGATAGGGGTATTGGCTTATATCTTCCGTATATAATACACTATTGGGATTATGTACTGCAGTCATGAAGGTATAATAGGAAACATCTTGAAAAAGATATGTGTTGATCTCTTTAACGGATGAATATGGAATACCTCTTACTTTAATACCGGGATAATAATAATCTCCACCGCGTTTTGGGACAGGATTCAATGGAACCCATTCTACGGAAGCCATCTGATACGCTCTTTCCAGAACATCGTTACTCATCACAACCCCTGTGGTATCATACTCCTTTGCACTATCTGATCCTGTTCGATGCCCCCGGGCTTCTATGTCTATATCTTTGCATCCTGAAGTTATAAATAGGATGAAAAGCAGCGATAAAACTTTCTTCATAATTCATTAACGATATATACGTATCCAATCATTAAAGAGTTATGTGCTGATTTTATATATCTACACTGGCTCTCCTCGGTTCAAAGCAGCAACATGGCCTCAATGCTACTATCCTCACACCGCTTGCTCGCTGAGGACCCACCTTCGCGAATGTGGCCAATACACTATGTTTGCCACCTAATCCCAGTGGACCGATGTTAGCTTCATTAACCTTATCGGTTATTCGCTTCTCAAAATCGTTCTGCACTCCGAAATCTCCTTTCACCATAGCCTCCATCATAAGGCTGGTTGCCTCAAACTGGCTACGACCGATACCGATAGCCAAAGTACATGGCGAGCATCCCAATTGACTTACAGCCGGTATTGCTCGATTCACGATTTCATCAATCACCACATCTACGCTATGCTTATGGAATACTCGTTGAGTAATACCACGTATAGCCGGTCCACCGCCAAGCATCAGAATCGTTAGCCGCAATACATCCTCATCTACAGATTTTATCAATATCGGAGACGCATCCAGCGCGCCACTATCTTCAATTAATCCTCCGCTTTGATCAATACGTGCATAATCGTCCCCCTTGATTGCCATCGGACGTCCGGGGAGTTTTCGTAATCCCATACGTACGCCTTCTTTGATTTCCTCTAATAATTCACCGGTAATAGTTCGGTTCTTTCCTATTTCAAGAAACAGATGAGGAATCCCGGTATCATCACACAAAGGACTTCGATTATTCTCTGCTACAATTGCATTATCTAACACTTGTCGCATTACCCAGCAAGCACTCCCGTTCGCCTCCTCGGCAATAGCCTTGCGGTATGCAGCTTTCTGATCTTCACGAAATGTAGAGCCGGCTCTAACCAGGCAATCTGCAACTTTGTTTATTATATCACTCATATATGCTTCTCCCTTTAGCAGCGGCAATGATGGCCTGATAATTTTTCACCTTTATTCTGTATAGTGCTTCCATTCCCAACTCCGGCCACGCTACACACTCTCGCTCTAAAGTTTGACTTTCCAAGAGCGCAGTAACCGGAGGAATGATGGCGAACGCCGCATTATTCTCCGCAAGCATCTTCACGGTCTCCGGTTTAATGGCGCCTTTGCCCAAATGCATCTTGATTCCGCCTGACTTGGATAGCGTTTCAAAACTACTTTCAATCTCTAATTTGTTGCTGGATGTGGGGCCAACTCCTGCGGGGCTTACAGCAGTATGGAATATCACGCCGCCTCGTAAGTCGATGCCTCGCTTCTCCCAAACTCCTTCCTTCAATTCCTTGCATATACGAGGTAGCACAGCATCACGACCGCAAAATATGTAGCCGTTGATGCTCACCACATCACCCACCTTTAAAGCAGCAATGGCTTCCTCGCTAAAAGGAGTTGTTAATTCCTTGATTTCTTGCATACAATATCCAATATTTTATTCAGAGAAAGATTGTCTTTCCATATCTCACTGATGACCTCATTACATTCAGCTGAAGTAAGGCCTCCATATATGGCCAAACCTCGGAACTTTTCTTCAAGTTCTTCACGGGACAAAGGATTTTCGGGCTCGCCCTTGGGGTACATACATGGGGCTTCAAATACTCTGCCATTCTTCATATAGATGGCAACCTGTGCTCCCCTTACTGCAGGTGATTGCCGCGTCAGATCATCATTCTCTATAACGCGTACCTTGCAAGTCATGTCCGTAATCCAATAATCGTTGATAGTATCTTCATTATAATCAGCATATCCTGCACTCCCCTTCACGATAGCCAGAGCTACAGCAAATGGTGTGCTGAGCTTAGCGGAACTAATGCCTTGTATCAGTGTGTGGTCGTGGCTACCTACTGCCAACTTATAAGTTTGGACTTCTATCTTCTCAATATCTTCAGGCTGTAACTTTAGCTTTTTTTGCATATCTAAGGTAGCATCAATTGCCGGATGACAATGGCGACATGCAGCATGAACCTTCTGATAAATGCCCATGATAGCATAATCGGTATTGGAGAAGTCGGTTAAGAACTCCGGCTTGGGTGTTCCTGTCATCGCGGCGAGGAATCCTCGCTTACCTCCCAATATATCATCAGGCCCGGGCATTGCTAATCTGCCTACTTGGGCTGCGACTACTCCATCCATTGCTGCACGTCCAACATTATATGGTTTTAGCTCTGATGCTTGTTCCTGTATCTCCAGCACACCGGCAGTACTACTTACAGCACATGCCAGCGTGGATTTGATCTGCTCTCGGTTAAAACCACAGGCAAAAGCTACCCCCATAGCTGCACCGATTGTTCCACAAGTTCCGGATACATGATATCCTCTCTCTTTGTGCCCTGGTTGAATAGCGCGGGCGCAACGAACAGCGGCTTCATACCCCATCACTATACCACGAAGGACAGCGTCTGTTCCGAGATTCTCTTTTCTTGCCGCATCAAGAACAACCGTCACTATAGATGCCCCAAGATGTATCATGCCGTGGCGGTGACCATCGTCAAGTTCCAGTACATGGGCAGCAAAACCATTTAGAAACGCTTCACCAGGGGTTGAGGCAATCAGCTCGGGATGTTTCTCTGCAAGATACCTCTTTCCTCCCGCCAACACACCGACATAATCCAACAGTACTTTTCGTGCCTGCTGTTTTACTTTATCTTTCAAGGATTGTTCTTGAGAGATGAGACCGTCTATAAATGATTCTGTTACGTTCATTATGTATAGTATTTCATGCATTCGTTGCTTTTGCCTCCTGTGCACACCTGAGGCAAAACAATCATCTCATTGAAATGATCAGTTAAGTTCAACCATACAATAACTCAAGGAACTCTTTCTTAAGACCACGCTTTAGCGATGTCTGTTGCAGTACAAAATCGCCCCAGTTCCCTTCTACTATCATCCATCCTTTTTCCGATAGCGCAAAGTCAAACGCTACATATGTATGTTTTTCCGGAAGAGATAGATGAGCCTGCTCGGCCTCCTTCAATAGCTCTGACCATCTTGGTATTTGGAAGCCTTTAAATCGCACTTTTGAATCAGGATGCTCCTCATACTCTTGACCTAACTCGTCAAAACCATTGCTGATAATCTCTCCTGTATTTATGTCAATAGAAGCAAATACACCTTTTTGACCTGCATTATCAACAATACTCCCCTTGCGCCCAAACCTAATGCAAGGATAAGCTTGTTTAACTTCCGTGCCGTGACGGAAAGAGGGAAACCGAACAGTATTGACTGATGATTCATTGAAGGATGATATAGAAGCATCTTGCTTTATCAGTTCTTCAATAATCCAAACGCCCTCAGCCAATAACTTATCAAAGAGGTCTCTCACTTGAGCATAATCTTTTACATTCTCAATCCGTACACCTACTCCGCAACCACCTTTGAGAATCTTACAAATGAATCGTGAATGATTCTTACAGAACTGATCAAACTGACTCCAGTCCTCTTCTCCCGCAATCCGTACTGCATCTCGCTTAAAAAACGGCTTTGCCAATTGGTAAAACTGGTATTTGTCTCTCAGTTGTCTTACGAGAGTTCTGCCATCCGGTTTATAATAATTAATCAAGGTCACATCCTTCATTTTCCGAGGCAGATAGGTGTTGCGCTCTTCTTGATTTTTAATGTCAAAGTTATAAAGCAGATACTCATCAGGACGCGTGCCATCCTTTAAAAATACATCTTTTATGTCAATCACAAGTGCCTTGCGCTTATCATCGGTAATACCCGCCCTTGAGGCTGCAAGGGATGACTCTAAGAACTCTTTATAACTAACCCCTTTGTAAATAATGGTAGATTCGTTGAATCTAAACCTTCTGTAGATATCAAACAGACAGCTGGGGGTAATTTTCTTAAATACATTTTTAACAATTGTCATCTGGTATCAAATTATTCGTTTATCAATTATAACATCCATTTTCCCATTCTCAAAAGCAACGATATTTTCTATTGCTCCTGCCATCATCGACTGAAATGCCTCATAACTCAGGCCTCCTATATGTGGTGTGAGAATCACATTGTCCAATTGCGCTAACGGATAATTGTGAGGCAATGGTTCCTCAAAATGAGTATCCAATGCAGCTGCAACTAAACGATTAGATGCTAATGCTTCGTATAGGTCATCCGGGTTGATGAGTTTTCCTCGTGCCGTATTTACCACAATAGCACCTTTCTTCATCAAACTAATAGTCCTTTTATTAAGTATCTCAGTGTTCGCTGTTGTTAGGGGGCAATGGAAACTCAGAATGTCTGCTTCAGGTAACATCGCTTCAAAACTAATGTAATAACTTAATCCAAGACGCTTTTCTGTCTCTTCATCTTGGCGCACTATATCCGTATAAATTACTTTGGCATCAAAAGCCTGTAGCATCTTAGCTACCATGCGACCAATGTTACCCATGCCCACCAAGGCAACGGTCTTTCCTTTCAATTCCCGTGTAGTCACTCCTATTTGCTGTTTCTGCCAAACGCCCTCATGTACTTGCTTATTAATATGGGGCAAACGTTTCAGACAAGCAAGCATCAATGTCAGTGTATGTTCCGCGACACTCTGCGCATTAACCCCTGCATTTACATAAACAGGAATAGTATGTGCTTTGATTGCCTCCATGTCTAACATCTCTGTTCCTACACCTGTGCGCTGAATCATCTTCAAGTGCTTGGCAGCAGAGAGGACACCTTCATCTATTGGCAGACGACCGCTCACCAACAGATAGTCCGCATCAACACATTGTTGTAACAGACAATCATACGATAGCTCGTTTAGAGTCTTTATTTCAAAACTGTCAGGGACTATACTTTTCAGAATATCCCAAGGCAACCCAGTGTAACGAGCCGTATGTAGTATTAGTGGTTTACGCATTATTGAATGTATTTGTGGCGACACGACTTTCTTTGATCGTATTCTTTATTGCGTTAAATAGCAATGAGAACAATATTGAAAAAAACAATACAAATAAAGGCATTAAGTATAGAGCTATCATGTTATCAGAAATGCCTGCTAATTTATATATTCCTTCAAATGAGTGCCATACTGCGGGGTGAAGTATATACACTAACATGGAGCAGTCTCTTCCTAATCGTTGCATCACTCCCTCATGTTTGGTCGGATTCTTTACCCCATATACAAATATAGCAAATACTTGAGGAATAGTAACGATATTTACGCCGAAGTCACGTCCCATCAACCATCGCTCAACCCAACATAAAAGGGTGGTTACGACGATGATGGTTAGGAGTGTTTTGTTTGATAATGTAATGTTTTCTTGGTGTTCATGTATCCAATGACCTAACATGAAATACGGAAATGCTACAATAAGCCAATTGCGGTATATCATGTTTGGGATATGAATTCCCGCAAGATGTAATCCTTGCGCCAAACAAATATAAACAACAAAAAGCAGTGCCGCCAATATGTATGCAAATTTCCGTAATTTTAGAAGTTCAAGTATCCCATAAAACACGTATGCATAAAGCAATGCAAATAGAAACCAATATTGTCCGGCTATTATACAGGGCCTATTGAGTAGCACCCACCCCAAAAGTTGTCTACTGGTAATTGTAAAATTTATGTTATGAAAAAACAGGTGCTGGAGCAGAACAAATGCCAAATAGAACAAAGATGCATAAAGCGTGATTTTTGCGATATGCATAATTTTTTTCTTTATTACAAGCCAATTTTGCCCTTCCTCTCCAACGCTATTCATCCCTGCATTACGTTCTAATGAACGGAAGCAGAAATAACCTGATACCATAAAAAAGAATTGAACACTAAAACGGCTAATAGCCTGAACTGCTGTACCCAATATGCCTGGAAATTCGCAGTGTGCAAACACCACGAATATACAGGCTATCCCTTTTATAAAGTCGAGACAATAATTGTACTGCTTCGCAACCGTCATACTCCGAACAACTTTATATACTCTTTTTCGTCTTCAATTACACCGTACGCTTCTGCTCGCATAAGGACTTTCGTTGCCCAATTGGTGTGAGGCCTTATCTCATTCATTCCCTTGCTGCCCTTAATCACACCACCGGAAGTGTGAAGAATCTGATATGCATCATTATACTCATCCTTGGTCACAGCCAGCATACCATTTATAAAGTTCAAGTGAGTAGGGTGAATACAAGTCTTTCCCATAAAACCGTTGGCTTGATCCAAAATAAGTTCTCGCATCAAACCGTCTACTGCATCATTTACAACAGGGCTGCGTTTTAAAAGGGTATTCTGAATATCAATCTTAGGCAGGTCTTCAAACTTCATCCGCTTGTTCACACGGAAATACTCCCAAACAGGACCTGATACCGTATAATCATTGTTGCGGGTAAAGACATTCAATATATCCATTAAGCAGTTGGCAACGGTCATAATGTCATAAATAGTGGAGTTGATTCCACGACGCACGCCAAAACATGACGAGAAATCTGTTCCGCCTACACGTATATTCAGAATCAGTTTCTTATGGCAATCGCAAATGTTTTTGATGGCCATAAGCTCCAGCAGACGAGTCTCCTTGAAGGCTACACGGGCATCCTCAATAATCGGCATGCCATAAATGACCTCACCATACTTGTTATTCAGCTCAACAAGATGACTCATATAGGCTCCACCATTCACGCCATTAAATTTCGGGAAATTGAATCCTGTGATATAACGTATATGCTCAGGGCGCAACATACTTGCAAAATGCTCGAACTGTTCCGGACTTCTTACACGGAAGAAAAGTAGAGGAATATCCTCATATTTCAGTTTGCCGCTATCCTCTGCCTCCTTGAGCGTGTCCAGCACGCGGATGCTGTTCAACTCTGCAGCCGGCACATCATCTTCCGGACAAGCATCCTCGAAGCACATCACCATAGAGGTGAGACCGGGATACTTCTTGTCAATCACAGCTTGTGCAAAATCTTTCGTTCCGGGCATATACATGGTGGCACCGAGGCAGTACTGCAGCAAACTGCGGTCAGTGTATTTGTTAAAATCTACGGGCGGAACAACGAACTCGTAACCCGGGTTATACTGATGGTGTTTCATTATAGCCTTGAACTATTGATTTTTTACTATCATTTTGGTGAAACGATGGCCTCGGGATAATAGGTGTCTATCACTCTTTTTACCAAACTAACTTGTTTGGCTCGCTGGCGGGCTTCTTTTTCAGTAGTGTCATAACTGTGGTTGGCGGCAACACTACCGCCGGTTTTCAGATATACAGGTGCTGCTACGCGAATGAAGTCGGGAACTTCATAGTGACGGATAAATCCTCCGCTGCTTTTCGGATTTTCGGTGTGCAGATCAATAGGTACATTAATGGCAGCACGCATGGATGCCAACATCTGGATCTGAATGTCACGAATGGGGTTTATGCTATTGGCTCCCAGTTCCTCTAATACATGTGCGGAACATGGATTGCCATGGCCACTGTGAGCGCTCACTTTGAAGTGGCAATCAGCAGGGATATAACCTATTTTCCGAGCCTCGTTCAAAGCCCAAAGCAGACCTTCGTCATATATCAGAAAACCACGAACACCCAATGCTGCGGCACGCTTAATCTCCTCAATACCACGTACTATCTGCTCCTGACCGCGGAGACGGTAGCCCATACGCTGACCTTCTTCAGTCTTTACAGATGCAGAAGTATCAGTTGTTGCACGTGGACCGCAAGCAAGAATGAGCTGTATTGTCCACTTCTCGGCGTATTCAACCATCTTCTTGATTTCATCATCAGTAAGGAACATGATCCCCTTCGTCTGGGTTACTCGATGAATTTGTATCCCATATTCGTCTAGAGTCTCTAATAAGGCTTTCATTGCTGCCGGCCCTTGAATCCCCGGAACCTCAAAGCGGTACTGACCGCCATCTTCAAATCGTTTTTCTGAAGTGGGTAAATCATATAAATCGCCACCAGGCATACCAACGCTTTCAAGAAATGCGCGAGTTTCTTTCATCGTGTAAAAGTTCATAATATGTCACTATTAAAATCTATCATCAAATCATTGCCTTCTTCATCGAAGAAATGAAGGTGCATCTTTATATCGTTAAACACTTTTTGTAAATGAACGCGGTCATTTACTTTTAGGTGTAAACCTAAAACCTTTTGTGCAGAGGTTCCGTCAGGGCCGATCATATCACCCACTCTCTTCATTTGAGTCAAATGCGTCAGTTCAGGCATATTCTGTATATAGCCTAAACCTTCAAAGCGTGCAATCTTTGCTTGTTTCCCGAGAATGAATAGATGGCAATATGTATGCTTAAACTCTGCATTATCTTTAGTGGCAATAGAATAGTCTGCCATTTTCCCCGTAAGGGCAAAATGGATAAGACAATCAAGCGCACTAATACCATTTTCCATCATTGTATAAGTATAATGCTGTCCGCCGGTCAACCTATGCCCCATTTCCATGACATAAAAATCCTCGCCGTCAGTAAAGAACTGAACTGCTATCACACCGTTTTTGACTCCTGCTTTCTGATACATTCTTTTCATCAGGCCATCAATCTTATCAATATACGCTGCTGTGTATTTAGATGGGTAGATGCCAAAGTTGGTGACAGAGCCGCCATTGGCAGCTTTGTGAACATATCTGTCATCGGTGGTTGACAGCGAAACAATGCCGTCCTGAATAGTATAGGACAATGAGATACTATCCATCTCCATATACTTTTCTATCACTACTTGTTTCTTTTCGGAGAAGGATAGGGCGTAATCCAAACACTTTTGATACTCTTCCGGTTTTTCGCAAAGAATAACACCTCGTGAACCACTGTTGTCAACGGGCTTGATAATCACCTTATTCTTTTCGTTTATGATAGCAGGATTAAAAGATTCCGGTTGGTATTCTGGTATGACGGGCACTCCATTGTCACGGCACAGTTGCTTAAACTTTGCCTTATCCATGGTCGTCTCAAAGACTTCCTTTGTGGCGTAACATGGTAAATTGGCAAGCTCACACAAATGCTGATAAGGCAATAAATAGGAGTCTGTAAAGCCTGTAAGTATTCCGTCTATGCCTTCTTCCTTTATTTTTTTCAAAAGTGCATTATAGTCTGTCAGGCTTATATCCCAATATTTATCTGCAATTTGTTTTGCTGGCGCATCTTCCAATTTGTTCCAACTTGTAACAATTGTATATACGCCTAAAGCCTTAGCGGCTTCAACAATGCTGCATGTAATAGCATTGCTACCTAATATCAATAATTTCTTATCCTTCAAATCCATCGGTACAATCTTATGATAATATATCAATAATCCGTTTCATATCTTCTTTGCCATATCGTTGGTCTATTGGTAGTGGTTGCATTAAGTAGGCCATCTGATGGTCAATATCATTCGGCTCTGTGTGCTCCAATACACTTGGCCAATAGCGAGCTACGAAGATGTTGTTCTCTATTAGTTTCTCTCGCAATCCTTCAGTGGGCACAAGGTAGGGATATACCATCGGTATCGCATCATCCGGCAAAGGTAGTTCGAGTTGATTGTCTTTACCAAGCGCTTCGTGCAGCAACAGATAATTTGCCCTGCGTTGTTGGGCAACGGTTCTATAATCAATACCTTGCATCATTCGTTGCGTCAAATTTGACATTCGCTTGATGGGCTGGTTGACTAATGCCTTGCTTGTATTACGAAAATCTATATAACCGGCCTCCGGGGAAATATCAATACGCTTAATCAATGAATCTATTCTCTCATACGAGTAGTCTTGCTCTATTCCTATTTCTAATACCTTGTCTGTATATAGATAGGCTCCGTCTGGTACACCGAAAAACTTACGGCATGTGTAGAAAGTGTCTGTCCCCTTTATGGGTTTTGCATAGAATGCTTGGGTATTGTCAACTATCAGACTATTTCTATATTGTTTTGCTAATGTTTCCGTGTAGTGTTGTTTTAGTCCATAATAGTTTGTATAAAGAATTGCTTCGTTGGGATTAAGTCTAATCTCCTGAGCTAATTCTAATTGTAAATTGATATGGTAAAACTCATATGGGATACCTAACTTTCGGAACGGCTCTAAAACAACATCACAAGTATAATAAGGTATGTAAACCTTTTGGTATTTTCGTGCACGCAGAATATACTCCAGACAGTTTCGCCCGGTGTTGAGCTTTATGGCTTCCTTATGATATTCTTCCTGATAAGGAAGCTCCAACTCGAAATATCCGCCAATTGCTCTCATTCTACATGTATAGTGATATACTTTTGCTGGTTAAACACCACTTCCTCCATCATTTCCCGAGTATCAAACCGTATGAACAAAGAGCCTATGGCTTCATTGGCTGCTTTGAATCCATCCACAGGTTGACCTATCGTTTTATATAATGCCAATTCTTTTACAAGGGGTTTGATGTTTTCCGATATTTCAACTCCCATAAATTTGCCGGATAACGGAGTGTGCAAGATAATATCTGCCCAATAGCCATAGAACTCAGCCGGCTTGATGTCAACAGATTCTCCTAACGCAGCCTTGACACAAGCTCTTGCAAGGTCTTGACCGGTGGCCATCCGTAATATCTCACTCAAACGATTTCCTCCGGCTCGTGGAGACAATTCCATGATATATGGCTTGCCATTTTTCCCGACACGAGCTTCGATATTATAGAGCGAGGTGCGCATCCCGAGTAATGACACAAGACGTTGAATTTCTTTTTTTAAATAATCTTGCGCTTTTTGAGGCATCGTGCTTGGCCATGTGTGATCGGCGGGAGTATATGGATTAGGTGCGTTTTTATCAAAATGCTGATCATCAAAAGTTGTAAACACCATTTCTCCATTTACAGAAAAACTATCTGATCCACTTTGATAGCCATTCAACTCAATAAATTCTTCAATAATAATCTCTTTTGCCCCTAATGAAGAACGATATGCTTTTTCAATAGCCGGTAGTAGCTCTTCTTTGGTGTTTACTCGTGTTACACCTTTGCTGCCGGCAGAATCGACAGGTTTAACTATGATGGGATATTCCCATGATTCGGCATCAGCGTAGGCTTCTTGGATTGAGTGATAGCCTTTAGCTTTTGGTACGTTAAAATTATTGTCTTTGAGGAATTGACGAAATAACGCTTTGTTCTGCAGAATCTCAACACTCTTATAAGGTCCGACATTTGGTAAACCCATTTGTTCTGCAACGTACGCGGCTGTTAGCACCCCGGGATCTACTGCGTAAGATAATATCCCGTCTATCTGTTTCTCTTTTGCAATCTGAAGGATAGATTCTTTGTCTATAATGCTGGCATCGATGTATTCATCTGACCACTTATGTGCCAGATTGGTAGGGATGTTATCACATGTAATGACATAATGTCCCAACGCATGCGCGGCATCAATGGCGGGCTTCAAGTAATAGATGCCCCCAAGCAGCATTATTTTCTTTTGCTTGCTCATTTCTTGATACAATTCAGTATGCGTTCCAAATCATTCTCGCTTAGTTCATGATGCATCGGCAGGCAAATCACTTCGTTGGCGATACGTTTGGCAACTGGTAGGTTCTCCGGCGCAGCGGACGGTAGACCGCGATAGGTGGAGAAATCACTAATCAACGGGTAGAAATAACGACGACCTAATACCTTCTGACTCTTCATCTTGAAGTACAACTCATCACGACTCATTCCAAACTTCTCTGCATTGATGAAGATCGGGAAGTAACTGTAGTTATGACGCACACCCGCCATGTCCTCAAAGAAACGTACTCCCGGCACATCGCGTAACTCCTGGCGGTAGATCTGCGCCACCTTCTGACGGGCTGAAATAGCGGCATCAACTTGCTTTAGGTTCAGCAAACCATAGGCCGCACGCACTTCATCCACTTTGCTGTTGATGCCGGGGGCTACTACTACCGTCTCTCCGGCAAAACCAAAGTTCTTGAGGTAATCGATGCGCTTTTTGGTCACTTCGTCATGTACTACCAAAGCTCCACCTTCCAGCGTGTTATATACTTTCGTGGCGTGAAAACTGAGTGTGGACATATCACCGGCATTCAAAATGCTTTCTCCATTGACATCAACGCCGAAAGCGTGCGCTGCATCATAGATCACTTTCAAGCCGTATTTGTCGGCAATCTCTTGGATGCGCTTGGTGTTACAAGGCTTGCCATAACAATGAACCGGCATGATAGCCGTCGTCTTGGGCGTGATCGCTGCCTCTATCTTTTCTGGGTCTATCCCGCATGTTGATTCTTCAATATCAACAAACACGGGCTTGATCCCGTTCCACCAAAGCGAATGAGTGGTGGCAACAAAAGAGTAGGGCGTCGTGATCACCTCTCCGGTGATACGCAGCGCCTGCAGAGCCGTTATAAGGGGTAAAGTGCCATTCGTAAACAACGAAAGATAGGGCACTTTTAGATATTCAGAAAGTGCTTTCTCCAACTGCTTGTGAAACTGACCGTTATTGGTGATCCATTTGCTTGCCCAAATCTCTTTGAGCATCTCATTGAAATCCTCCAGATTAGGAAGCAACGGAGAGGTTACTGTGATTTGTTGGGTATCCATAGAACTATTGTTGTTTTCGCTTAAAAAGCATATTGAGCGCAATGCGCTTGATTTGAATGTATTCATCCATCTTTGTCGTTTCGCAGAAACCGAAAACGATGGCTGCTCCGCAAACGACTTGTATGGGCAGAAGAATATAATAACTGAGTGGTAACCAGCCGATGAAGTAAACTATCGCCGCCATAACTAATGCAAGGGCCATACTCGGTAATATGTCCTTAATCTGTGCCCATATACTGTACTGCAAAAATGGACCTGAATAGTAGGCATTCAAGTAGTAGGCAAACCAACCTGTTACAACCGAACCGATAAGCATCCAATAAATGTCAATGAAAATACCTAATAGAATAGGTATAACTGCTACACATTTCTTGATGATCTCCAGTTTCAGAAACAAGTCGCTACGACCTTGCACCTGTAACATGTTGAGGTTGATGGCATGTAATGGATATAGCGACATCGAGAAACATAGAATCTGCAAGTATCCTACGCAAGGTAACCATTTATCTCCGACCAATACAAAAATGAAACTCTTGGCGCAGCCGGCAAGACCGAACATGAATACGAATGTGACCAGCATCGTTACTTTAATGATCTGACGATAGGCCTCTCTCATCCGTTCTTTTTCGTCTTGCATCTTGCTCAGCACGGGGTAGCTGACGCGTTGGATGACATTGGTCATGTTCCGAGAAAAGAGATTCGCATATAGGTGTGCCTGTGTGTATTGACCTAATGTAGCCGGGCTGTAACACTTACCGATAACTACTTTATATATGTCTGTCCATATCGTGTGTATCAGTCTGCTGACAAGTAGCTTCCAGCCGAATCCCCATAGTTCTTTGAAGCTTTCAACCGAAAATCGCAACGCCGGAAACCATCTGCTCGCGATCCATAATGCAATGGTATTTGTAAGTTGGCGCGTCATCTGTTGCGCGACCAACGCCCATACTCCGTAGCCCATATATGCAACATATATACCTACAGCGCCGGATGCTATTGCGGCGGATAAGGAGCAGATAGCAATAGTCTTGAAATCTACCTTCCGTGTTAGGGTGGTAAGAGGAACAAGCGACAAGGCATTGATAATAACAATAATGCCCATCACACGGAGCAAAATGGTCAACTGAGATTTTTCGAAGAATAGGCTTATCAGCGGCGCGCAGGCAAATAACACACCGTACATCACGAAACTCAATACAAGATTAGTGATAAATACGGTGCTGAAATCGAGTGCTGTAGCATCTTTCTTGCGAATGAGCGCGCTGCTTAAACCACTGTTAACAATACTTTCTGATATAAGGATAAATATCATCAGTATCCCTAATAGACCATACTCTTCTGGTGAAAGCATGCGCGCTAATACGATACCGACAAGGAACGTTATTCCTTGACTCAAGATGCTGTCGGTAAAACTCCAACCAACTCCCTTTATTGTCGTATCGCGGTAACTGGTGCGTGGCATGCGGTTTCAAGTTTATCTATTTGGCTGCCTTAAAGGAAAATCTCTACCATCTGGTCTTTGCAAACAACGCAACCGGCTACTGCGGTTGCCAGGAAGAGCATCGCCAGAACGAAAAGCATGCGTTTGGGGCCCTTGGGTTTCAACGGGACAGAGGCGGACTGCAATACTGTGAATACCGGTGTGCTCTCTTGCAGACGTGCCTGCGTGGCAAGATACTGCTTCTGGAACGAGGTGTAGGCGGCTTGCTTGAGCTGCATCTCTGTCTCTAAATTCTGGGCTTCTATTCGATATTGCTCCAGATTCATACCGCTATGACTGTCTATGAAACGCACATACTTCGCGCTTGCTTCATGATACTCTAAATACGCATTTTGCATTACGCCCTCATAATACGCAAGGTCGGTGCGATTCTTGATCGTGCGGTATTCGGTGATGAAGGTCTGAAGGGCTGCACATACAGAATCTCCCAAAGTGGCGCAAACCAATTTATCCTGAGCTGTAACGGTAAAGGTGATGACATCTGTTTTCTTGTCAACAGCGCAAGTTACGTCTTTTTGCATCTGATAAATAGCACTCCATTGCTTTTTGCTCATGCAGAATACATTCACGCCATCCTTGCTGCCGTTCTTTAGCATCGTAGGAGGCTCTTCTGTCGGCGAGAGTAATGAACGAATCTTACCTTTCCAGCGCTTCAGGAAAAACGATTTGTGCTCCTTCGTCAAATACTCATAGTATGTACCACGGAACTGATCATCGGATGTTGATACCGAAACATCAAATAATTTGACCAGAAAATTCGGAGATGATACGATCTCCGGGTAAATCATGGGATAGATGGCATCCGAACCGTTCATGTTACGAGAGTCAAACCCAAATGAGGAGGCCAAAGCCTGTAGCGAACTGGATGAACCGCCGGATTGGGATTCGGGCGCTAATAAAACCTCGCACGTATAGTAGCGCGGTACAGTGAGGATCAGTGCTACTGACAGTACAAACGTTATCGGCCAAAGCCAATAGAACACTTTGCGGCGTCGCCACATTGTTTCTAACATTGTTTTGAAAACGTTGTATTGCTGTCCTTGATCACCCGAGGTGTATTTTGAATCGTCCATATCGTTATGATTAAATATCTGCTGATTGTGAATGCAAATAGGTTGAATCGTTGTGTTACTTATTTTTTGTCGCATTGATGATTAGCGTGGTCAGTGTAGCTGCTACACTTGCCAGTGATGCTGAGGCTGAGGCTATACTTACCCATTGAGCGGGGCTCGTTACCAGCCGATCGGGTCTACTCGGAACAACGATCTCGCAACCCGGCTGAATCTTGCCGCCGCATGTAGGATGAACCTTGCCGTTGGCGTAGATGATATACGCCTTGCAGCGTTTGGCCTGATTGCTGAAGCCGCCGGCCTGATTGATATAGTAGCGCGCGCGCTTGCCTTGGATATAACTTACCGTATTCGGATAGAGCACCTCGCCGTTGATCTTCACGGTCTTGTTCACGGTCGGTACAATCAGCACGTCACCCTCGCGCAGTGTGATATCCTCATCGCTGCCGGGATTAGCCAAGGCTGCTTCCAGGTCAATACCTACCCAGTACGTGTCGCCCAGATCAAGCTTGTCCATGTTCACATTCTCCCGGTCCGAAGCAGCGCGGTTAATCTTTATTAATAGATCGCGGCGGATCTTCTCCTCCGGCGTCATGCGGCGTTGCAGACGAGCGCCGGCGCGATAAGCATGGCTATTCAGTCCTCCGGCTTGCATAATAAGATCCGACAAACGGTCGTCCTGGGTCTTCATCGAGTACGTACCTTCAAACAGCACTTCACCGCGAACGCGTACATGCATCTGCTGACCAAATGCCGGACTGCGACGAACAAAGATCTCATCGTACGGCTCTAACAGGAAACCGTGTTCGTCAATGCCCATACTGTCCTTTAACTCCACCGAGAACAGCTGAGTACGGATCTGCAGCTCTTCTTTCGCTTTCGGATCGATCACACGACGAGCGATATCTACCTTGCTCGATGACGCTTTCTCGGTCAAACCACCCGCACGCAGTATCAGGTCTTCCACACTCTCATTGTGCGCAAAAGCAAACGTGTCAGGTCGATACACCTCACCGTGAACAATCACTACCATATTTTCCAACTCATTCTTCTTTGAGGGGACAAACAACTGGTCTTCATTGCGTAACTCAACATCCTCAACACTGCCGTCCAGTATGCCCTGCAGATCAATCGTCACAGCCAGATAGGTGCGGTCAAGTTGCATGCGGTACAGTACGGCACGACCGGCTGATGCATCCTCACTCAACCCGTCGGCTGCGGCTACCAGGCTGCGGATGGTCTGCACATTCTCATCCAAACCGTAGTACCCAGGACGGAACACCGCTCCTTCGATCTCCACCGTGTTCTTCAAGCGAGGAAGGATAGCTGCTATCTCTACATCATCGCCGTCCATCAAGCGGAACGAACCGAAGTCAGCGTTGCGTATTGTATGTACCGATTGTGCTCCATCGTTCTTACGCACAACGCGCACGGCGTCCGTGTAAGCCTCACCGCTGAAACCGCCGGCGTAGTATAGCAGCCTATCCAATGTCTCATCCTGCTTCATCTCGTAGTACATCGGACGCTTTACTTTGCCATCTATGTTCACTAAAGCATTGTACGTATTCACAATAATCACATCGCCGTCCTCCAGACGAACATCACCCTCCAGGTTGCCATCCAGCAAATATTTGTACAGGTCAATCTCGCTCAATTGCTGATTCTGACGGAAGATGCGAATGGCACGCAATGTTCCTTTCTCACTAACGCCACCGGCTGCATACAGCGCGTTCATCACATTGGCAAAAGCCGATAACTGATACGAGCCAGGAACATGCACTTCGCCCATCACGTTCACATTGATTGAACGTGTCTTACCCAGACTAAGCATGATCTGACTGCCCTGATAACGAGTGCCGATAGTGTTCTTCAGTCGGCGAGTAGCCTCAATAATCGTCAAACCACTCAACTGAATGGGACCATAGTTCTCAATGTTAATCATGCCGTCAGGAGTAATAGTGCGGCGCACATTCAGCTGACCAGCACCGAATATATCTATGATCACCTCATCACCAGCGCCCAAAGTGTAGTTCTTAGGCGTAGGGACATTCACACGGGGCGTATATTTCGACTCTGATTTGCGGAAGATATCGCGACCGAATACGTTCGAACCGCCACCCATGTTCGTCCCTTGCAGAGCCAACTCCATCATCCGCTGCTCGGCTATCTCGTCTGCCGCTAATTCTTCTTCTTCATCATTATTCATACGATCCACTGCAGGTGTTGAGCTCGGAGGAGTTGAGCTGGCGTTGTCTTGCATTGAGAAACCAGCCTGACTGCTGATGCGCTCCAACTGCTCTACCGTGGCGCCGCTAGCCAGCAACTGACGAGCTATCTCTTGCTCACTCTTGCCTTGGTTGTACAGGCTCATAGCCAACTGAACCACTTGTTGGTCGGTCATTGCCATCACTTGCAACAGAGGCAATAACAACATCAAAATAAGAATCGTTCGTATTTGTTTCATAAATAGTTAGTTTTCAATTATAACCTTTCACATCTCTCTTAGTCTCTCTTGAAGATATCACGTGTATAAACTTTCTCCTTCACATCGCTCAGGCAGGCGTCAACTCGGTTGGCGAGTATCGTCTGGCTCTCTGCCTTGAACTGATCCAGATCATTCACTACCTTGCTCCCGAAGAACGTTGAACCGTCCTCCAGCGTCGGCTCGTAGATGATCACCGTCGCGCCCTTTGCCTTGATGCGCTTCATCACGCCCTGGATGCTCGACTGGCGGAAATTATCGCTGTTCGATTTCATCGTCAGCCTGTACACGCCTATCACGCAACTCTTCTCCTGCTTGGCATCAAAATCGCCACGATGATAATAATCGTAATACCCCGCCTTAGCCAGCACTCTATCCGCGATAAAGTCCTTTCGCGTCCGGTTGCTCTCAACGATGGCGCCGATCAGGTTCTCCGGCACATCCTGATAGTTCGCTAACAGCTGCTTCGTGTCTTTCGGCAGGCAGTAACCTCCGTAGCCGAACGACGGGTTGTTGTAGTGCGTCCCGATTCTTGGATCAAGGCATACACCCTCGATAATCTTCTGCGTATCAAGACCTTTCATCTCGGCGTAGGTGTCCAACTCATTGAAGTAACTCACCCGAAGCGCCAGGTACGTGTTGGCAAACAACTTCACCGCCTCGGCCTCCGTGAAGCCCATGAACAGCGTATCGATCTCCGGCTTGAGAGCACCTTCCTGCAGCAACCCAGCAAAACGCCTCGCAGACGCCAAAAGACGCTCGTCATGCATATCTGTACCCACAATGATTCGAGACGGATACAAGTTGTCGTACAGCGCCTTGCTCTCGCGCAAAAACTCTGGCGAGAATAATATATTCTTGCTTCCTGTCTTTGCCCGCACGCTCTCCGTGTATCCCACCGGCACCGTTGACTTGATCACCATCATTGCCTCAGAATTAACCTTCTGCACCAATCTGATCACCGTCTCTACAGCTGATGTGTCGAAATAGTTCTTCTGGGGATCATAGTTCGTAGGTGCGGCAATCACCACAAACTCCGCATCCCTATAAGCCGTCTCTGCATCCAGAGTCGCCGTTAGATTCAATTCTTTCTCTGCCAGGTATTTCTCGATATAATCGTCCTGAATAGGCGACTGACCGCTGTTGATCATCGCCACTTTCTCCGGCACGATATCTACCGCAGTTACGTGGTTCTTCTGCGCCAACAGCGTTGCTATCGACAACCCAACATATCCAGTTCCTGCTACAGCTATCTTCATCCTTTCAATTTTCTCCTTATTACAGCCTCGCGTCAACTAAGTTCCTGTCCACAAACCCCTTCACATCAAATATCACCGCACCTTGCTCGCGATACTTGGCGAAGTCAAACGACTTGAACTGATCATGTGCCACACAAGCCACAACAGCCTCGTACTTCTTCGCGGGGGTAACCTCCGCAATCAGCTCTTTCCCGTACTCATGCTTCACCACTGCAGGCGAAGCCCACGGATCATAGATATCCACCTTGCACCCGAAATCCTCCAGCTCGCTCGCTATGTCCACCACCTTCGTGTTACGGCAGTCTGGGCAGTTCTCCTTGAACGTTACACCTAATATCAGCACATTCGAGTCCTTGATCTTATGATCCTTCTGAATCATCAACTTAAGCGTCTTGTCTGCAATGAACTTAGCAATAGAGTTGTTCACAGCGCGTCCCGACAAGATCACCTGAGGATCATAGCCCAACGCTTTCGCCTTGTGCGCCAGGTAGTACGGGTCAACCGATATGCAGTGGCCGCCCACCAATCCCGGCCTGTATTTCAAGAAGTTCCACTTTGTCCCGGCGGCTTCAATCACATCGTTCGTATCTATCCCTACGCGGTCGCAGATCAGCGCCAGCTCGTTCATGAAGCTGATGTTCACGTCACGCTGGCTGTTCTCCACGGCCTTCGCAGCCTCCGCTACCTTCATGTTCGGAGCACGGTGTGTGCCGTTCTGTAGGATGCTGTTGTACAACGCATCCACTATATCAGCCACCTCGGGCGTCGAACCCGAAGTGATCTTCTTGATCTTCGTCAGGGTATTCACCTTATCACCCGGATTGATTCGCTCCGGACTGTAACCGCAGTAGAAATCCTCATTGAACTTCAACCCGCTGAACTGCTCCAGCACCGGCACGCAGTCTTCCTCCGTGCATCCTGGATAAACGGTTGATTCGTAGATAACTATGTCGCCTCTGTTCAGCGTCTTGCCGATCAGCTCACTCGCACTCAGTAGCGGTTTCAGATCGGGCGTGTTGAAACGGTCAATAGGCGTCGGAACGGTCACAATGTACGTGTTCGCCTGCTTCAACTCGTTTACATCTGATGTCAGCGTCAGGCCAATCGGTCTTTGCTCCTTGTTCTTTACTCCTTGCTCATACAGATCCCTCGCCTGCTTCATCCCCACCAGATCAGCTTCTAACGTGTGATCTTTTCCTGCCCGTAATTCTGCCACACGGGGCTCATAAATGTCAAAACCGATCACTCGGTACTTCTTGCCATACTCAATTGCCAGTGGCAGACCTACATAACCTAATCCCACCACGGCAATAACTCGTTCTGTCAAATCCATATTGTGTTTGATTATAATTTTCCCTCATCCACTAATCCCCTCATCCACTCATCCACTAATCCCTTCAATTTTAAAGCGGGCACAAAGTTACAAAAAATATTTGATATTTGCAAATTTTTCGACACTTTTTTTCGCTTTTATTGCCACTTTTTTCATTTTTGTTGACATATTTCCTCTTTTCCTCATCTTCACTCTCCCTCTTTAGTACGCCTACCCCCAAACGTCTTATCTTTATCATCTCTCCATCATCTCTCCATCATCCCTCCTGCCTTCTACCTGTCTTCATCGAGCCGTCATCGAGACTAAACCATAGGATAACCATAACATCACCATAGGATAACCATAGGATAAAACGAAAATAATCCCAAAATCAAACCTATTACTATATAATACGTAGTATTATATACTTTTTGTTGCTCGATTCTCTCATTTTTGTAAGATAAAATATCCAAAATCATAAAAATATGCTCGAATATTTGCATATATCATTTTTTTTTCGTATCTTTGCCTTTTAATTTGAATTTGAAGCAAAGTATTACGTGCAAACAACAATGAATTCAACCCAGCGAAACATATTGATTGTCGCAGGAGTAGTGCTGCTGCTCTTACTTGGTGCAGGACTCTACGCAGGCATTCGTAACTATCACTACACACGTCGTAATCTCGTCAGCATTGATGGCAAGGAGCACGGCTACTATGTTTATCCCGAAACATCGCTTGACAGCATACTTGATCTAGTGAAGGCTGACTACAACATCCGCTCCAACTATGCGTTCCGCAAAGATCTCCAGCGTTCACAAATTCGTTCTGCCAAACCCGGATACTACCTCTTCCCTGCCGAGATGGGAAACAGAACGCTCTTCATCCGCCTGCGACAGGGCGAGCAGACGCCGATCAAGATGCGTTTCAACTACGGCGTGCGCACCAACGAGCATCTGGCTTCCAGACTTGGCAAGCAACTGCTGACAGATTCCGCTAGCATCATCGCCCTGCTCAATGACAACGACTTCCTCAGCCGCTATGAGATGAACACCGAGACAGCCCGCTGCCTCTTCATGCCCGATACGTATGAGGTCTATTGGACGATGACCGCCGAACAACTCTTCGATCGTATGTTCCGCGAGTATCGACGCTTTTGGAACGAGAAACGCCGCGCCCAGGCTCAGGCACTCGGACTAACCCCGCAGCAGGTTTATACCCTCGCCAGTATCGTCACATCTGAAACAACCAACCCGCAAGAGTACCCGATCATCGCAGGACTTTACCTCAACCGCATGCGCATAGGCATGCACCTGCAGGCCTGCCCTACAGCTGTTTACGCCACACGTAGTTTCAAGGCGCGGCGCGTTACGCACTCGATGACGCAATTCAAGTCGCCGTACAACACGTATATCAACCCCGGTCTGCCTCCTGGTCCCATTCGTGTCACGCAGGCCGAAGTGATCGACTCAACCCTGCATGCCACACGCAGCAAGTACCTCTACATGTGCGCCAACCCTGACTTCTCCGGTACGCATGTGTTCTCCGAGTCCTACACCAAGCACGCAGCTACGGCACGTCAGTACCAACGCGAACTCAATAAACGAAAGATACGCCGATGATCCGCACAGCTCAATTCACCATCTCTTCCACCGATGTGTTGCGCTCGCCGCAGACCACGCTGCCCGAGTATGCGTTCATCGGACGAAGTAACGTAGGCAAATCCAGCCTGATCAACAAGCTCACGCGTCAACCCAAACTCGCCAAGACCAGCCAGAAACCCGGCAAGACGCTGCTCATCAACCACTTCACTGTCAATGCCGGTGCATCCGACGCATGGGCACTCGTTGATCTCCCCGGTTATGGCTTTGCGCAGGCCGGCAAAGCACAACGTGAAGCGCTCCGCAAGATGATTGAACGTTACTGCCTGCTCCGCGAACAGCTCTGCTCGCTCTTCGTGCTTGTTGACGCACGTCTGCCCATGCAAACCATCGATCGCGACTTCATGAACTGGCTGGGGGAGAACAATATCCCCTTCGCGCTCGTATTCACAAAAGCCGACAAACTCGGCAAGGAACGTCTCGCAGCCAACATCGATGCCTACAAGCACCAACTGCTCGAGTTCTGGGAAGAGCTACCGCCACTGTTCGTCACCTCCGCCGAGAACGGCCTTGGCTGCGACGAACTAACAGAATACATTGAGTCCATCAACCATGATCTGGGACAACAATGATGATATAACTCTCAAGACCTGCGCCAACAGCCCTCGTGCTATTCAGCAGGTACTCAACGAATGTCGTGAACTGCGCAAACCGTACGTGGTGATCACCCCATCCATGCGCGAGGTGACGGCCATCCGACGCATCCTCGTGCCTGTCAGCCGGCTGGAGGAAGAGATCTACAAGGCGGAGATCTGCACCTACCTGGCACGCAAAACCGGCGCGCATATCATCCTGCTGCAGGCACATGACTACGGTAGCCGCGCGCGGCAGAACGTAGGTAAGATGGTAACACACATCAAGGCGGTAAGTGAGCGTACTGACACCCCCATCAGTTATGAAATCGTTGAGGCAAGCAAAGATAGCAGTAAGGTCAACCGCGAGGCGGCTGAACGTCAGCGCGACTTCGTGCCCGACCTGATTCTGCTCACCGCCAGCCGCGAGTATGGACTCGATGACCTGTTCTTTGGACCACAAGAAAGGCACGTCATCGGACGTGCCTTGGTTCCTGTTATGTTAGTTAATCCTCGCGAGGATCTGTTCTCGCTGTGTGACTAAGCTCTACTCTGCCGTCTGTTACGGTTCGAAGCACTTCAGATCTCCGGCGCTGAATACGTAGTCGGGGAAGATGAACAGGGTGCTCCACACCAGATATTCATCAATCATGTACCACGGCGAATGTTCGCGATGCTCCACATTCGATACTACATGTACACTCTGAGCTGGCATCATTCCTTGTGCAAGCAGCAATGCGCGCTCGCCTTTGGCATTCATCGCCATGTCTACAACGATCATCGCGTGCCCCGGGGTGCCGCTAACAACGAACACATCACCTATCTGCAAGTCTTTGATGTCGCGCTTGGGCAACTCTTTCTCTAACGAAGCCGTATTGGCGTAACCGAACACCAAATCCATGAACTTGCGGAAGGTCGGGTAGGAATAGTCGGGCTTGGTTGACTTGACCCACGTCAGTTTGCCGTTCACATTCTTCAGCCGTTCGCCTTCGGCGTAACGCGCATACTCCAACTTAAAGCCGCTCAAGGCATTGAAGTGAATATCGCTGTAGCGCTTTTGCTCGTACAGATACTCAGCCCGCAGCAGCATCACCGCATCGGCGCATTGCAGCAGATCCTTGTTGCCAATATCTATATCCATCACATTGAATACGCCTCGCTGATCTTCCACCAAGCTGCCATCGTAGTAATACGCCCGGCCGTCTCTTAGCTTGTAGTTGCGCAGGAACGCTGCAAAGGAGGTAGGATCAACCTTGATGCGTCGGTAGCCTTCGCGTGGAGGCATGTCGCCGATCGTATTGACCTCATCACCTACATGCCATATCTGCTCGGGCTCAAGCTCCGGCAGTTGTGCCATCTCTTCAGCCGTTACGTTGTCCCAGACGCTCGTCTTTTCTTGTTCCGGCAGCTTGAAATCTGTGTCTTGCACCAGACGCACGGACATACCGCGACTCCATGTGTCAAACATGTTCGCATTGGCTTCGTCTGCGGTGAAATACACGAGTTGGGCTTCTATGTCATTCTCTGCTTTCTGATTATGCATCGTCGATGTCCAGTAAGCACCTATCACACCAATCCCTTGTATCTGTTTGCCGTTGCGAACACCCGCCGCCGGCAGGAACACAGCACCGGCTGCTTCCATCCTTTGCCACTGCTCGGAGGAGTAGGTGTTCGACGTCCAGTTCTTTGGCTGAGGAGTAAAACGCAACCCTTCCGGCTGTTGCCAGGCATCGGGCAAGAGAATATATCCGTGGATGTTGTTCACGGTGGCTTGACCGCGTAACTTGGCTGCGTTCTTACGTTGCTGGAACAGGTAGTACCATTCATCCGAACTGAGTGTACGCCATAAGTCGTGCTCCGGATAGCCGCCGTTCTGGTAGCTAAGTCTTCCCCAATCTTTGTAACCGAAGAAGTCATAACGATACTTGGCTGAGTTCTGCGTAGGATTACCGCCAGAACCCCATTCGTAAAGGTCGATCCATCCGTTATATAGACGGTCGCATTTGTTGTTATTGCATTTGACCCCGTCTATGTAAACTGTACCTTGCGCTTCATCGCCCACATGATCCCATTGATGCTCGGCAAACGTGCTGTAACCCCGTGCATCATTGAATTGCGCATTACCGCGGGAGAAGTACACTTGTTTGTACTGACTTACGGAGAAAATCCCCGGCAAACCTCCTTCAGGCACAGGATTAACTGTGCGCGTCCGTGTGGTAGTTGTAGCCGTTGCTGTCGGTTGCAAACTCTGTCTGTCGGTATGAGGTCTTGGCTTACGCAGCGGTGCTTGCGTCCGAATCCGCTCGGCTGCTGACAGCGTACTCCCTGTTCCTTGACAGAGCATTACACTAGCAGCGCATAATATGAGCAATAATTGTCTCAAGCCTGTTTCTCGTCTTTCGCGATGTCAGTCTCTTCTTGGGTCATTGCAGTATTGGCTGCAATGATCTCATCGCCGCGGCTCTTCCACTTGCGCGGACCAAGTACGCGTTCCACATCCTCATGGGTGATCACCTCACGCTCCACGAGCATCTCAGCGAGCTGATGATGCTGTTCGGCGTGCTCGGTCAGGATCTTCTTCGCGCGTTTCATCTGTTCGGCGATGATCGCTTCGGTCTCTTGATCGATGGTCTTGGCTGTCGCCTCGGAGTAGGGTTTGCTGAATCCGTACTCATATCTGCCGGTCGAGTCGTAGAACGACACATCCTTCAGCTTGTCGCTCATGCCGTAGTAAGCCACCATGGCGTATGCCTGCTTGGTAGCCCGCTCCAGATCGTTGAGTGCACCGGTGGATGTGTGATCCAGGAACAACTGCTCGGCAGCTCGTCCGCCCAGCAGAGAGCATAGCTCGTCGAGGATGTGCTCCTTGGTGGTGAGCTGACGCTCCTCAGGCAAGTACCATGCTGCACCCAGCGCTACCCCTCGCGGCACGATGGTGACCTTAACCAGCGGGTTGGCGTACTGCAGCAGCCATGAGATTGTTGCATGGCCGGCCTCGTGGTAGGCTACCGAACGTTTCTCCTCCTGCGTCATGATCTTCGTCTTGCGCTCCAATCCGCCAATGATACGGTCCACAGCGTCCATGAAGTCCTGCTTGTCGACCTCCTTCTTGTCATGACGTGCAGCGATCAGTGCCGCCTCGTTGCACACGTTGGCTATATCCGCGCCCGAGAAGCCAGGGGTCTGCTTGGCCAGGAAATCGACATCCACACCATTCGACAACTTGATGTTTCGCAGATGTACGCCGAAGATCTCCTTTCTCTCCTGCAGATCAGGCAACTCGACATGTATCTGTCGGTCGAATCGTCCGGCACGTAGCAGGGCAGAGTCGAGCACATCAGCACGGTTCGTAGCCGCCAGGATGATCACACCGCTGTTCGTGCCAAAGCCGTCCATCTCGGTCAGCAACTGGTTGAGCGTTGACTCACGCTCATCGTTGCCACCGGTCAGCACGTTCTTCCCGCGTGCACGACCTACCGCATCGATCTCGTCGATGAAGATGATACATGGCGCTTTTTCCTTAGCTTGGCGGAAAAGGTCGCGCACACGGCTGGCGCCTACGCCCACGAACATCTCCACGAAGTCCGAGCCGGACATCGACAAGAACGGCACTTCCGCCTCGCCTGCCACGGCCTTGGCGAGCAGGGTCTTACCGGTGCCCGGCGGACCAACGAGCAGTGCGCCTTTAGGTATCTTGCCGCCCAGAGCGGTGTACTTGTCGGGGTTCTTGAGGAACGATACGATCTCCTCCACCTCCTGCTTGGCACCCTCGAGTCCGGCTACGTCCTTGAACGTTACTTTCTGCTGCTTGTCCTTATCGAACACCTGCGCCTGCGCTTTGCCCACGCCGAAGATGCTGCCAATACCGCCAGCACCGCCGATGCCGCGGCTCATCCATATGAAGAACAGGATGATGAACGCGAACGGCAGGATGTTCACCAGAATGAGGTACCAGTAGTCTCTCGACTTCTCAAAGCTCACATCTACGGCCGCCAAGCCTTGCTCTTTGCGCGCGGCATTGACGCTATCCATGTACTTCGACACTTCTTCCTGCGATGGCACTTGCGTCTTGATCACGCCTTTCGCCGCCTCGCCGCTGTCCTGATCGCCGAACACGATAGCGTAGTGCATGGGGCGGATAGTAGCCTTGGCGGAGTTGTCATCGTAAACGACCAACTTCTCCACCATGTTACTCTCTACGTAGGCAGTGAACTTGGTGTAGCTGAGCTCCTTCTTGGTGCGCGAGGTCTCCTTGTCGCCGAACATCCACGCTGCAATCAGGAACACAGCAGCCGCGTAGAGTAGGGTGCTGAGAAGACTCCGCCACCTGCCGGGCTCCTTCGGGCTGTTCTGTCCGTTAGGTGCCGGCTGATGTCTCTTCGTTGTATTGCGTTTCTTTTCGCTCATAGATGATTAGTCTTCTAATTCAGTGATCTTGCCGTCAGCCCAGAGGTGCTCCAGGTCGTAGTACGCACGTGGCTCGCGCTGCATGATATGTACGAACACCGATCCGTAGTCCAGCGCTATCCACTCGGCGTTATCCTCGCCTACGTGCGACAGCGGATGAACATGCGTCACGGTGCGCACATGATCGTCCACCTCGGCAGCGATAGCAGCCACCTGGGTGTTACTGTTGCCTTGTGCGATGATCATGTACTCCACCGGAGCCTCTTTGATCTTTCTTAGATCGATCTGCACGATGCGCTCACCTTTCCTGTTGCGGATACCCTCGATGATTTCCTCCAGCAGTTTCTTTGTTGTTACTTCTTTCATTCTTCTTTGTTGTAGTAATTACTAATTTTAGGGATTATTTCGAGCATATTTGTGTTTTCGACTGAGGGAGTTATGTGGTTCATAATGACCGAAGCCAAAACGCAAAGATGCTGAAATAAAACTAAAATTCAATCAGGCAGTGCCCTGTCATCTCTTTAGGTTGCTCGATGCCGAGGATATGGCAGATCGACGGTGCTACGTCTGCCAATATACCGTTCTCGAGCTTGGCATCCTTGTGACCGTTGCTGATGTACACGAACGGTACAGGGTTCAAGCTGTGCGCCGTGTTAGGAGTGCCGTCGGCGTTGATGGCGTTGTCGCAGTTGCCGTGGTCGGCGATGATGATGATCTCGTAGTCATTGCGCAACGCTGCCTCAACCGTCTCGTTGACGCAGATATCAATAGCCGTGATCGCCTGCTGGATCGAGTTATATACGCCCGTATGACCTACCATGTCGCCGTTGGCGTAGTTGAGGATGATGCAGTCGTACTTCTGCGAGTTGAGTGCATCGCGTAGGGCGATAGTTACCTCGGGGGCAGACATCATCGGTTGCAGGTCGTAGGTGGCAACCTTCGGACTCGGGATCAAAATACGATCCTCGTTCTCAAACTCCGCCTCGCGGCCGCCCGAGAAGAAGAACGTAACGTGTGCGAACTTCTCCGTCTCGGCTATACGCAGTTGACGGAGTCCGGCTTTGGATACAATCTCGCCTAAGGTGTTCGTCACGTTCTCTTTGGGGAAGAGCACGTGCAGGCCTTGGAACGAACTGTCGTACGGCGTCATGCAGTAGTACTGCAGGTTAGCCAGGGTGTGCATACCATGCTCCGGCATATCTTGCTGCGTCAGGGCGATGGTGATCTCCTTGGCGCGGTCNNTCGTTGCGGTAGTTGAAGAAGATAACTACGTCACCTTCCTTGATCGTAGCCAGTGGTTTGCCGTCTCGCACGTGTACGATTGGCTTGATGAACTCATCCGTCACATCAGCGTCGTAACTGGCTTGCATGGCTGCATGCATCGACTCAAACTCGTTGCCCTTGCCGCTCACCAGCAGGTCGTATGCTTCCTTCACTCGCTCCCAACGTTTGTCGCGATCCATGGCGTAGAAACGTCCGCAGATGCTGGCGATCTCGCCGCAGGACTTGGCCTGATGCGCCTCCAGGGCGTCAATGAAACCGATACCCGAACGCGGGTCGGTGTCACGGCCGTCCATGAAGCAGTGCACAAACGTCTTGCCTTGCAAGCCGTACTCCTTGGCTATATCGCACAGGTAGAACAGGTGGTCGAGCGAGCTGTGCACGCCGCCGTCACTGGTCAGACCCATGATATGCAGGTTCACTCCGTGCTCCTTAGCGTAGCCGAAGGCAGACTGAATCTCAGGGTTCTGAAGGATCGAGCCGTCCTTGCAGGCGCGGTTGATCTTAACCAGATCCTGATACACTACACGACCGGCACCTATATTCAAGTGACCTACCTCGGAGTTACCCATCTGTCCGTCAGGCAGGCCCACATTCTCACCGCTGGCTTGCAGCTGGCTGTTGGGGTAGGTCTGCAGCAACTTGTCCCAGTGCGGGGTGGAGGTGCATGAGATAGCATCGGCTTGGTCTTTTTTCCCGATTCCCCAGCCGTCGAGGATCATCAATAGTGCTTTACTCATAGTTGTAGTTGTTAATAGTCCTTCAGTATTACTTCACGTGCTCGATCTCGGGATCAACGAGTATGCGTCCGCAGAATTCGCAAACGATGATCTTCTTATGCATACGGATATCCAGCTGACGCTGTGCAGGTATCTTGCTGTGGCAGCCGCCGCACGAGTCGCGCTCTACGGTTACAACAGCCAGCCCGTTGCGTGCGTTCTTGCGGATGCGCTTGAAGGCAGTGAGCAGACGGTCGTCGATTTGGCGCTCCAGATCGGTGGTCTTCAGGATCAGGGTCTCGGTCTGCTCCTTGGTCTCGGCAAGGATGCTGTCTAAATCCTGACGTTTGTTGGTCAGATCAACGGTGCGCTCCTCAATGTCCGTGGTCGTCTTGGCTTTGTCGGCATGCAGTTGCTCCAAGGCGGCAGTGTGCTCCTTGATGCGTTTTTGGCAGAGCTCGATATCCAGCGTCTGGTACTCGATCTCCTTCGACAGGTTGTCGTACTCGCGGTTATTGCGCACGTTGTCCTGCTGCTCTCTGTAGCGCGAGATAGAGGCGTTGTCGTTCTCTATCTGCACACGACGGTCGCTGATCTTAGTCTCCAGATCCTTGATCTCGTTCTCGATGTTCGTCAGGCGGGTCTTCAAGCCCTCTACCTCGTCCGACATGTCTTTTACCTCCTGCGGCAGCTCGCCGGCCAGGGTACGCAACTCGTCGATCTTCGAGTTTACACGCTGCAGTTCGTACAGCACTTTCAGCTTCTGCTCAATGGTGAGCTCTTTTTCTTCTTTCTTCATATTTGTTGTCGTTTATTAATTTCGTTGTTTTTCGTGATGACGTGATAACGTGATCACGTTATTACGACACAATCACCTTCACAGGACTTGCGTCACTCTGCGCCACTTTGACCTGCACCTTTCCTTGCAGCAGGTTGGCGAAGATGTCGCGCGTGAAGTGTTCGGACACCCAGTGATCGATATCCACAGCCATGATCTGCCCTGCTGCGGCTTGCATGTCGTGGTACTTCATATCAGCGCTTAGGTAGGTGTGCGCTCCGGCGGCTATTGCGTCGGGTATGAACTCCGCGCCTGCTCCTCCGCACAATGCTACGCGCTGTATCATGGACTGTGCGGGGTCGGTGTAGCGTACGTAGTCGGCGCCGAACACCTGCTGTACGTGCTTGAGCCAGGCTGACCATAGCAGCGGCCGGGGCAGCGATCCGATCACACCTAATCCCACACGATCATCGTCCGGCGAAGGAACGAGAATGCGTATGTCCTGTAGTCCTAATTGCTCCGCCATGCGGCCGGATACACCGCGTAGGGCTTTGTCCATACTCGTGTGTGACGAGTAGATAGCCAAGTCGTGCCGTATAGCCTCCGCCACACAGCGCTCCTGGGGCGTCTGACCCGTCACGTGCTTCAATCCATGAAAAAGCAAAGGGTGGTGTGACACAATCAGGTCACATCCCTCCCTTATAGCCTCGGCAACCACGGCTTCAGACACATCCACCGATAGCAGTACAGAGTGTATCTCCCTGCTTAAGTCACCAACCTGCAACCCCGAATTATCCCACGCCTCCTGCTGTCTCCGCGGTGCTACAGATTCTATGATATCAATTATTTCTTTGAGTAACACTATCCTCTTTTCGTTCCGACGCCTGTCTTTACGCTACTGGCTGCAGACTTGGTGGTCTTCACGTTGGCCTTCACGTTCACTTGCTTGTCGGCTTTCTTCTCCTCCTTGGCTGCTACTGCCTCCTTGCCTTCCTCGTCCTCAACGATTGTGAAATCGGTGAAGCCGGCCTTGATGAGCAAGTTGTACCATGCTACGAACTTGCGGATGTCCGATGGATAGACGCGGTCGCGGTCAAAGTTCGGCAGAATCTCTGCAAAGAACCCACGCAGCTCATCGTTGTCAGCTTTCTTGGCATCCAGCTCAATGGCCTTGAATGCGTATTTCTTGCCTGCGGCGTTCAGCACCTCGCTCAGCGATACATCATCGCCCGTGGTGTACATCGACACCTCGGCCAGCGATACAACCTTGTCGCGAGCATAAGTAGGCATGCGCTTGCCATCAATCAACGACTCTACGATCAGCATGTTCGTGCCGCGACTCAGCAGCTTATACAAACCCGGTTTACCGGTAATTGCTAAAATGTTTTTCAGCATAAATAGTATAGTTTTATCCTTTCAATTTTCAAATTTCACTTTTCAATTCCAAAAGCGCCTGCAAAGATAACAAATTATTTGCAAATTTGCAAATCTTTTTGTAACTTTGTGCGATTTTTTCAAAAATTGCTATATATGCATCTTAAGAGCGAAGTCAATATCAAGAATCGTTGTGCCACTTTTGACTACGAGATCCTGGATCGTTATACTGCCGGCATCAAGTTGTTTGGCACGGAGATCAAGTCCATTCGCGAGTCCAAGGCGAGCCTGGCTGACTCCTATTGCCAGTTTGTGGGCAACGAACTTTTCGCCAAGCAGATGCATATAGCTCAGTACCAGTTTGGCAGTTATGCCAACCATGATGTCCTTCGCGACCGCAAGTTGCTCTTAAACAAGCGTGAGCTTCGCAAACTCAGCAAGGCTACCAAGGACACCGGCAAGACTATTATCCCTCTGCGCCTGTTCATCAATGACAAGGGCTTAGCCAAGCTGGAGATCGCTCTGTGTCAGGGCAAACACTCCTACGACAAACGTCAGTCCTTGCGCGAAGCCGATGACCGCCGTGAGGTGGCGCAGGCGCTCAAGAACGCGCGCTGAACGAACGTATAGCTGCCGCTGCGGCTTGCGTACGACTCTTACCCTCCCCCCCAATCACGTAGTACGGACGACCGGTCTGCTTCACCTCCTGAATGTACCACCTGTGGAAGTACTCCCGCTTATCCAGATTTTCGCGTACGGGATCGGGCTCTGCGGCTATGTCCGGCTGCATGATCAGGTACAGATCCATCGGTTGCTCCTGTATGGCTTGCTCCACCTCCTCCGCCACCTTGCCGTAGACGTGCTGCATCCACACCTTGGTGTTGATAAGCTCCGTGTCGTACAGCACGACAGGCTTGTCGTAGTCGGCATGCAGTTCGCTGATCTGCTGACGGGCTATGTGTAGCACATCATCGTAGGTGTACGGCCTGCCCAACTGCTCCACGTATGTGCGCGCGTATTCCTTAATCCATGTATACCCGTAGCGTTCGGCAAGTATCTTGCACAACGTGCTCTTGCCTGTACTCTCAGCCCCTATAATTCCCACATGTATCATTCAAGATGTCAATTGTCAATTATCAATTATCTGGTCAGCATCAGCTTGATGTTCAGACCCACGTTATCCGTCTTGATCGGGTAGGAGGTGCTGATCAGCGGCAGGGTGCTCTGGTGGTCGTAGTAGAGCTGGATGTTGATCTTCTGCGACAGCACGTAGTCGGCACTGATCTTCACGCCGAACACGCGGTTACCCGAGCTGGCTTGCGTGATGTTCTCCTCCACCTTACGCAGTAGGGTCTTGATATCCTTGTAGCTGAAGTCCACATTGAGCTTCAGGTCGTTGCTTACTTTCTTCTCCGCGCGCGGGGTCTTGGTGATGAAGTTTAGGTTCTTGACCGTGTATCCGCCACCGATCACGAACTCATTGGTGTGACCTTCCATCAGTTGGATGGATGTTACGTTCAGCGTTAGATTGCGTTGCTTGCGGTACTCTGCCTTCACGCTCAGAGAGTTCTTCATCGACAGGTTCAGTCCGATCAACGGCGAGAACGCCTCGGTCAGCGATACACTGCTGATGTCGTATGCTGCAGAGGGCACAGGCACCTCGGTCTGTACATCGCGCGTGAAGCCCAAGGTCTTATCCTTGCCGTTTGCGCCCACCCAGGTCGAGTAGGTCGTGTACGAACCAATAGCGTACTTACAGGTGTACGCGTGCGTCAATGTTACCGAGCGGAAGTTATCTCGCATCCACGGCAACTTACCCAAGCCATCGTAGGTCACGCTCCAGTTAGGCAGAATCTTCAGGAATCCTAAGAACGGGTTCCTGTCCATCTTGTTAATATCTCTTCCCGTATATGCTGCCAGGAACGCGGGCACGAGCACATCGGCCGAGTTGCGGCTCACGGTGCCGTTGCTGCGGCGATAAGCCTGACCGGCGAACACCGATCCACGCAGGAAGCCTGCGTCGGGGTAGGTGATCTTGTCGTACTCAGCTTGTACGCGCCCCTGCATGATGTCGCGGTTAGCGAGGAACTGATCATATACCGTGCTGGCGAATCCATCGCTCTGCGAAGCCACGTGGGCGAACGCAGTCCCGATAGCCACCTGCGTGATGTTGAACGAACCGGAGATGTTCTCTTGCAGATCGTTGTAGGAGTAGATGATTGAGTTCGACTGTGCCATGTAGCGCTTGCCGTTGACTTGTATCTTCAGTCCGGGCAGCGGCTCTAAGGTGATCTTGATATCCAGATCGGTCGTCTTCGACTGTGTAGCGGGCTGTACGACCATCGTGTCGCCGCTCAGCCAGCCCTCGCGCTTGGCTTTCTCCACAAAGTCGTCGCCGAAGAAGCCGAAGGCGAAGTCGTAGCCCGGAGCGTAGAGGTTGCCTACCTTGCGCTGACCCATGAATCCCGCCTCGGGAGCAAAGCCCGGTACGGTCACGGAGGTGTTGTCGCGATAGGTGACCTGCACGCGGCGGATCAGTGTGCCGACGTAGGCGAACATGTCGCCTGTGACTTGTGCCGGAGTACGTTTGTTCGGGTCGATGGTGGTCATCTTCATCGTTATAGCGCCACTCACGGGCGAGGTGACGGTAGCTTTCGTGTTGCCGTCAGGCTTAACCTTGAGCTTGATGCGGTGACCTGCGCTGTCCGTGGCCTCTGTCTCGAAGAGCTCGGAGCCCAGGCGGTGCGTCACGGTCTGAGGCTCACCGGCTGTAAGGGTGACGGTCTCGCTGTAAGTCTTGGGCTTGAATGCCTTGCTGCGCTGACGTCCGGTGTAGCGCTGCGTCATCGACTTCCAGTACTTCGACTTGTTGTACAGCGTCTCGAAGTTCAGCGTACCGTCCACCTGCCATGAGCGCTGACCGGTGATTGTGTTACCTAAGTTGCTGTTCTGCTTGGAGGTCGTAGCCGTGCGTGCCCAGTTGTACGTGCCATTGTACGACGCGTTGGCAGTGATGAAGTCCAAGCCCGGAATCTTATTGATTGGCACGTTCCACGACGCGGTGAATACCTGCTGATAGGTGTACGGCGAACCGCCTTTGGCCAAGCTGCGCTGGATGGTATCCTTCCACGCCTCGTAGTGGTCGTTGGTGAACTTATAGTCGCGGATGATCTCCGGCGTGTAGTACCCTTCGTCCACCGTCGAGTTCATCGCCGTCTGGAAAGAGAACTTAAGGTTCCTCGACAGATCGTACTTGAAGTCGAAGTTCCTACTCCAGGTGAAATCCTTCGAGAAGGTTATATCCATCTTGTTCAGCTCCGCGTCGCCGGTGTTGAAGTCGCGCATCTTTATCTGCGAGAAGTTACGCTGCATGGCGGTGTTGAACGCCCATGACTGCGGCAGGTAGTAAAGGTTGAATTCCTTGACGATCTTTACCTTGTCCACACCTTTCGCCTTGCTGAACGGCTCCCACGGCTGCGGGTTGAACGAGTAGGAGTAGTTGAACTGTCCGCGCTGTTCTGTAGTCTGGTTGCGCTCCAACTCCGGCGTGTGCTCGTTCTGCTTGTTGTACGACGCCGATATACTGAAGTTTGCCGGGTCGTAGAACATATCTTTTTTCTTCGAGTGGATGTTCACCTTCATGTTCGACACACTGAAACTGGTGCTCTCCTGCACGGAGTTACTCATCTGTTTCACACTGTCGCGCTCCTGCTTGGTGTTGTACTGCTCCAGGTTGTCGCGCAACTTGATATCTGTATCAAGCGGGTCGTAGTCGGGCGAGGTAGTCTGGTTGGTGTATGCCACGTAGAGCGGAATCTGCAGTTTAGCTTGCTCGGGGAACAAGCGTCCGGCCTCCAGAGCGGCACTGACTTGCAGTTGGTAGCTGTTCTCCATATTCCGTTGTAGCACGTTGCTCTCTATGCTTCCGTAGCCGGCCGTCTCCAATCGTCCTGCCACGTTCACCTGTGCTATGTCGCTCACGCTCAGTGAGGCATTTGCCATAGCTGCCACGCCGCCTTGTTCGTTGAACTCGCTCATGCGGAGCTCGTTCACCCAGATCTCTGCGCAGCGCTCGCCGTGGCTATTGGCGTTACGCACACCAATCATGATGCACTCCACGCTCTCCAGCGTCGGGTTACCGAGCACGGTTATCCTGTTCTGCGGCTTGCCCGAGGCCTCGTCGTACACCACGTATGGGATAGTGTTACCTACATCCGACGTGCCGGTACGCTTCGCTTTGTTCCTTGCCACCTTAGCTTCCGTGAGCACGCTGAAGGGGAAGTCGAACATGTTCGATTCCGGCCAAATGATGCGGCGGTCGGACTCGCTGTTGTTGTTATAGCTGCCCGCAGGCGTCAGCGTGAGCGGGATCTCGTACTCGTAGTAATTGTTCTTCAGGTCTGTACCCAGTCGGATGAAACAACTCAGGTCGCCGTCTTTGAGGTCGGCATCCTCAGCCTCGAGCTTCTCTGCGTGCACGAACATCTGCAGGTGCTTGTAGTTACGCATGTCGTAGCTCGTGTTCTTGTACACGGCACGTGCGTCGTTGAAGGGTAAGTTATGCACCCTGAGCACCATTGCCTGCTCGTTCTGCGCAATGAGTTGCGCCTGGCCGGGATCGGTTTGGCGGCTGATGCCCGGAGGCAGGATGTAGTTCACCGGTGTACGGTTGCCGTTCTCCTCGATGTTCACGTTCTGTACATCCATCAGTGCCGAGCCTGAAGGCGAAGGCTCGTTGTAGTTCTTCGTGCGCTCGTTGCGGTACAGACCTTGGTTGTAGTTCCTCCACTCGCCGCGTACCAGATCGAGACTGCCGAACCTCAGGTGCATCTCTCGCTCGCAACCTGTCAGGTACAGACGTGCAAAACGGATAGACTTGAAGTTACGGATCGTACCTACGCGCTTCGTATCGTTGCTCTTCAATGGTATCTTGAACTGATACCAGGTCACCGTCTCTGTCTTGCCGTTGCGCAGTGTGACGTTCGTGGTCAGTTTCTCCACGATGTATTGCACACCTACCTGCATATCTGCCTCTCTAAGGCTGACGTGATACTCGTAGAACTTCTCGTATTCGTTCAGCGTGTTGTCGTTGTTGATGTCCTCTATATCAGGCTGCAAGGTTGCTGCTGTCCCGTAGCCGTCGGTGCTGCGGTCAGTCTCGGGCGAGTTGCCCTCGGTGCCGTTGTAGTGCTTGTAGCGGTCGATGATCGATACCTGGTCGCGGTCGTAGTCGCTACCGCGGTAGTAGTGATAGTTGTCACCTGCGGGGTCGTTAGCCGGCGAGAACGGGTCATTCACCCATTTGTTCCATACATCGGCGGTCACCTTGTTCTGCAGAGCAGCGCGGTAATCGGCGTATGGGTGTGTGCCGTTGTACTCAAACGTAAACTCTTCATCGTTCTTCAGTCCATCCAGACCTACGTCCTGCTTCTCGCGTGAGCCCTGCTCGTTCGAGAACGCCACTACTGTACTTGTCGTTCTTGATACACGACCCCAGATGGTCTTCTCTGTATCGTCTATATCATTGGTCGGCAAGCCATGCTCGAACGACTTCTTGCCGTCCTTCAGAATATCCTCGCTTATGTCACCCAGGTTGATGTATAGGTCGCCCTCGTAGCCGTCGGGGTTGGTCAGTTTGGGATCGAGCAGCCAGAACGAGATGTACTCGATATTCGCCTTCTCAAAGTCCGTGTTATCCAACCGCCGCATGATACCTGCCCAGCGCTGCTTGGGGTTGGTCAGTCGGCCATCCGCGCCGATCTGGTTCGGATCGATGTTATATGGACCACGCTCGTCAGGGTAGTAGCTCAGGTTCAGTGTGGCTATCTTCGGATCCTCGTTGGCGAGTGTCTCACGGTTCGGGAAGAGCTCCTGTTCATATACTATACGTGTGCGCATGTCACTCAGCGCATCTACATCATCCTTGATATGTTGCGGTGTGTTGCTCTGCGGGTAGCCGAAGATTGGGTCGGGCGTGAACCACGACAGCCAAGCCCTATTCTTGCCGTACTCGATGCTGTTGCTGTAGTTGTACTCGGGGAAGCGTTCGTCGTTGCGCGGAGTAGATGCCAACCGCCAGTAACTCGGATAGTGGATATCTATCTCCGTCATCGTCTGCTCAAAGTCGTCGATATATGCAGTCCCCACCTTACCTACATCCTGCGTGTGACCCGGTATCAGATGCGCAAACTCCGCATTGATAGCGAAGGTTGACGGCTGCGTAGCGGTGATCCACGGTATCTTGTCCACGGCGTTCGTCAGCCATTGCAGGTCGGTCTTCCATGCGCCGTTCACGCCCCAGATCGTGTTCGCCAGCGGCTCACTGCCGGAGTTTACCTTCGTGGTTAACGGGCGCTCGCGCATGTGCATGAGCGTACCGCCTATCATCAGATCCTTGTTGAACGCGTACTCCAGATGCACGCCGAACAGGCTCTTCCTTTGCATAGAGAACAGTGATTGATTCTCCAACTTCACATCCACCTTTGTACCACTATCCAAAATGCTTTGGTTCAGAATGGTGACTGTACCCATCGTGTAATCCACCGTGTAATCCACGTTCTCCACCAGCGTAGCACCACCCGCGGTAACGGTCACACTACCGCGCGGCACGTTCATCGCGTTCAGGCGGATCTCGTTGCCCGACGAGCCCTTCAACTTACCGGTCAACTTGAACTTGTTCTTCTCCGTCATCTCCTGCGCATTTACCAGCGTAGAGTCGTATAGTTCGGAGAAGATATATTTCTGCGCTATCGCATCATCGCCTATGGCTGTCCTCAGGTAGTCGCCGAACGGCTCCAATACAGGGAATATGATTCGCCCGCTACCCGACAGCGCAGTGTAGCCTTCTATGTAGTCGAACTTGCCGTCCGGCGAAGCGTTGTTGCGGCTGTCCAAGCGGTCGAGGTTCATAACGCGTAGCAGTTGTTTGCCCTTGATAACGCTCTCCGGCAGGTACTGCAGTTCGGTGCCTACGGAGTCGTTGCGGTACATCACATATAGCTCGAACTTGTCGCTTGTCATCGATGTCACGCCCAGCGAATAGACGTTCTTCATCATCAGATCCCACGTGCCACGCCCTTTGTGCTTGGGTGCGTTGTTGCTACCCTTCAGCATCTTCAGTATCATAGCCGGTGCTTTCTGCCCGGTCAGCGTTGAGTCGCTTGTGCCCACCTTGTCTGTGGAGAACTCACCTACCTGATAAACCTTGCCGCCATAGGTGTACTCGTATGCTACGGCCAGCACCTCGTCCTGATTCAAGCCGCTCTTCAGGCTGATGTAACCCAATGCGCTGTTCAGGGTGTACTCCGAACTGCTAAGCAGACGGGCACTCTCCAACTTCTCGTAATCCTCACCGCCAATCAGCTCGGGGTAAGCCGACTGTAGCACGGCCGTCATCTGTTGTATGTCGCGGATCTCCGGGATTGCTAATATATTGTCGTACTCGGTGTTAGCCTTGTTGGCCGGCACGCTGAACCGTGCGTCAGCCCACCATTGCTGCGAGCCGTCGTTACGCAGACTGATATGCTTGTCATTGCTTTCACCCAGGTCGCTCAGTGCCAGAATGTTACGAGCCTGATCATACGAACCGCGTTTGTTGGTGATCCACACCTCAATACGGTTGATCGTCACGCCGCTCGCCACATAAGGAAGCGTCTGCATGGCGGTCTCATAGTTGTCGCGGAAGAAGTAGTTGAGGAAGAAGTGCCTGTTCTCGTCGTAGTCGACAATCCCAACCTCGAACTTCGTCATCTGCGCGCCACCTTCACTGCTCACGCTCTGGCTCTGGCTGTTCTGCTGCGAGATCAATCCTTGTATCTTCAGCTTGCCGAACTGCAGCCCCACCTTCACACCGAACAGCGCCTGCGTGCCGCGTATCAGCGTGCTGTTCAGATCCATCGTCACGTTACCGCCCTCGATGCTCTGGATGATATCATCCTCCTTGCCCTTGTATGATAACTTGAGGTTTTGCTGATCGAAACTGAATGAAGCCTCGGTATTGTAGTTCAGGGTGAAGTTCAGTTTGTCGCCCACCTTGCCGTTGATGCTCGCCTGAATCTTCTCGTCGAAGTCGAAGATGTTGTTGTTCCTCGACCGCTCGGTCAGGCTGGGGTTGTCGATGTACTGATGCTTGAATCCGAATAGCAACTCGGCACTTCCTTG
>DBXI01000073.1:100113-104909 GCA_002309255.1 Bacteroidales bacterium UBA1216
TCCGTGATGTCGAACTTCCGCTCGTTACTGTGCTCTACCTCGCTGATCTTCTGTTTCCAATAGCGGCTCATCTGTTCTCGCTCGCTGTACTTGAGGTACTCATCCTGGTTGAGCATGTAAGGCGTAGCTATATCTACATCTCCTATCTTCGTGTGGATCACGTAGTAGCCGTTCTCCGGGTTAAACTCCACCTCGGTGGTCTGCGAGTCCTCGAACTGCATCGTACCCTGTATGGCGCTATCTTGTACAGCCTCAGCCATCGGATCGCTCGGCTCAACGGCCTGAGCTGTCTGAGCAGACTGGCTCGGTTCCTTGGCTTGACCTGGCTTTCTTGTCTCCCTTGTAGGCTTGGCGCTCTTGTCCTTATCCTTGTCCGTCTCAGCGGTCTTCGGCTTCGTCTTCGCGCTTGCTGACGGTGCCAGCCAGTCAGGCAACTGTGCCCAACTCGCCTGGCTCGTCAGCATAGCCAACGAGAATAACAATATATATAGGAATCTATTTTTCAATCAGCTTTATTCTTTAATTAATTTTGGATTACTAACCGGCAGATTTGTGTTTTCTTGTGAGGGAGTTATGTGGTTCATAATAACCGAGCAAAAAATACAAGATGCCGTTAGAAAGCAAAATTACAATAACTTCAGCGCCTGGCGGATCACTGCCTCCACCGTAGCTTGCGGGTTCTGTGTTAGCAACTTATCCACTACCTTACTGCTGGCTGGCGTNNCTGCTGGCTGCCGCGGCAAAGCCGAGCATCGTCAGAGCACTCACTGCCTCTGTCTTTACCTCCGACTCTACTATCGGCTCTTCTTCGAACAGGTCGGTCTTAGTCTCTACGCCCAGGTCGATCTTCAGCACCTTGTCCTTCAGATCAACGATCAGTCGCTGCGCCGTCTTGGGCCCCAAGCCCTTGATCGAACTCAGTGCCTTCACGTTACCGGTGGCAATGATCTGCCGCACATCGGCGGCTGAGAATGCTGACAAGACCAGCCGCGCGGTGTTACCGCCGNNCCCGCCGATGCCGCTAACCGTCATCAGCATATCAAATAACGACCGTTCGCCTTTCGTGGGAAAGCCGAACAGATCATGTGTGTCCTCGCGGATGATCTCTGTGCAATACAAGCGGCACGCCTGACCGGCGTTGCTGCCTGTGCGCTCCTTGCCTGTGAGTTGGGTGAATGTTGTCAGTGCTATGTTTATTGCGTAGCCAACGCCGCCTGCTTCAATAACTGCCAGCGTCGGACTCAACTCCGTCAGTTCACCGTAAATGTATTCTATCATTGTTGATGCGTAAATTCATTTTGCGCTACAAAATTACAAAAAAAAAATGATATTTGCAAATTTCTATGCAAAAAAAAATAATAATAGCAAAAAAAACGAGCACCAACGTGCTCGCTGCAATCTACGTTGTACAACTTTATAGCATCGTAGGCTGTGCATCGGCCTGATGGTAGGTTATTAACCCCTCCATCGGACTCTGCACGATCTGCGCCAACTGAACGTGGTTGTTCCGTAGCACCTTCTCCAACTCTTCGCGGTAGTAGTATGCTATCGAACCTACGAATCCCACCGGCACAGGCGGGTACTGACGCAGTATGCGGTTCACAAACTCCTCAAAGTGGTAATACACGAGGTTGCGGATCATCGGTTTGTCCATGTGCTCGGCGCAGAACTTGCTCAGCGAGGCCAGGAACCGGTTCGGGAAAGGCTGACGGTACACCCTGTCGATGATCTCCGCTTGCGTGAGGTTGTTCTCGCTCAAAAACTGCTCCTTCAACTCTTCTGACAGTTGGTTCTTCAGCAGATCGGCCACCAGCCGTTTGCCCAGCACAGCGCCAGAGCCTTCGTCGCCGAGGATAAAACCCAGTGCCGGCACGTTCTTTACGAACTTCTCACCGTCGTAGTGGCAGGAGTTGGATCCTGTACCCAAGATACACGCTACACCCTCGCTGTGCTGCAGCAAGGCACGCGCTGCGCCTAACATGTCGGAGTTCACCTCCACCTCCGCGTGACGGAACACTGCCTTCAGCGCCGATGCCACCATAGGTGACTTCTCAGGAGTGCAGCCTGCGCCGTAGAAAAAGATGCGGGTCACCGAACCTACCCAAAGCAACTGCCCCATCTGAGGTAACAAGGTGTCCGCCACATTGCTGCGGATAGCCTCCTCTGTCTGGAAATACGGGTTGATGCCCTCCGTCTTGAACTCCGACCTCTGCCCCGAAGCCGTCAATAAACACCAATGGGTCTTCGTCGACCCCGAATCTGCAATTAGTATCATAGCACTAACAATTTAACAGCTTAACATTCTAACAGTTTAACAATTTAACGCCCAGCCCTACTCCTGCACACTGGCGCCGATCTTCCCATTAACCTCCTTGTCCTGCTCCGGCACTTTATCTTGTGTGGCGGACTCAGCCTCCGTGCGCACCGTAGCCGTCTTGTTGATCTTGGCAAAAGCCGCCTGCAACTTCTCCACATCGGTCTTCTTGGGGTCGTACACCACCTTTACAGTCTTGGCATCCAAGTCACACACCAGATCCTTCACGCCCGGCTCGAAAGCTATGTTCTTCTCAATTTTGCTGATACATCCCTGGCAATGCACATCTACATCAAACACCACGGACTTTCGCTCACTCCGCGCCCATGCACCAACGCTCATGCACGCAACCAATACTATCATTAGAATTCGTTTCATATGCCACTATTAACTATTAACTATTCACTAATTATGAACTCAATGAGTTTATCCACCGCCTCTTCCTGCGGGATATTCATCTGTATGCAGGTCTTGCCTTTGTACAAGCTGACTTTACCTCTTGCTGCACCCACATATCCGTAGTCGGCATCGGCCATCTCTCCTGGGCCATTCACGATGCAGCCCATCACACCGATCTTCAGTGTCCTCAGTTCCGGATGATCTTTCTCCGCCTCGCGGAACGCAGCTTTGATCGCGGCTATCGTCTCTTCCAGTCCGAACAACGTGCGTCCGCATCCGGGGCACGACACAAACTCCGTCTTATAGCGCATCACACCCGCTGCCTGCAGTATATCTTTGCTCAGTCGCTCCAACTCCTCAGCCCCGAAATGCGGATTAATCAATCTCAGCTCTTTCGCATCTTCCGCCCATAATAGTCTGCCACACTCCGCCGCAGCCTGCAACTGGAACAACGCCCAATCCGCCTGCGAGGAGGAATACTCCACAACCGCATTTCTGACTTCTGACTTCTGACTTCTGACATCTACATGCGAGTATCGGATGGAGTCCGGTTCCGCAAAGTAGTCGCGTAGCGCCCTTGCTACAGGTATCTCAGCCTCCGGTGCTTCGGATAGGGATACACGGATAGTGTCGCCGATGCCTTCGGCCAGCAGCGCGCCGATGCCTACGGCGGACTTGATTCGTCCGTCCTCGCCCTCGCCGGCCTCCGTCACTCCTAAATGCAGCGGGAAAGCCATCTGCTCCTTGTCCATCTGTTGCACTAACAGCCGCACGGTATCCACCATCACACGGGTGTTCGAGGCTTTGATAGAGATCACTATATCGCTGAACTGCTCATCCACCGCCACACGTAGAAACTCCATCACACTCTCCGTCATCCCGGCAGGCGTATCGCCGTAGCGCGACATGATTCGATCGGACAGACTGCCGTGGTTCACGCCCAATCGGACAGCCGTCTTGTGCGCCTTGCATATATTGAGGAATGCCGTGAACCGCTCGCGCAGGCGCATTAACTCTGCAGCGTAATCATCGTCGGTGTAATCAATGTGCTTGAACTTACGTGCCGGGTCGATGTAGTTCCCCGGGTTGATGCGCACCTTCTCTACCACCTTGGCAGCCTCGTCCGCCACATTGGCCTGAAAATGCACATCCGCCACCAGCGGCAGCGAGTCGCCTACTTGAGGCTGCAGCAGTTCGTGTATCTTACGCAGGCTCTCCACCTCGCGCACTCCCTGCGTAGTATAACGCAGCAGTTCCGCACCTGCCTCACGGCAGCGCAAAGCTTGGCTCACACTGCCCTCTATATCGTTGGTTGAGGTGTTTGCCATAGTCTGAATACGGATGGGATAATCCGAGCCTATACATAACTTCCCCACCTGTGTTGTACTCGTTTTTCGACGTGTGTAGTTAGCAAAATCCATAAATCAACATGTGTTTATGATAATTTTTGTAAGTATTATTTGCAAGTATAAAAAAAATATTGTATCTTTGCAGTCGCTTTCGAGAGAAAGTGGACACTTTTTTTTTGTTTCATTGAAGAATCAGTAGCTCAGCAGGTAGAGCACATCCCTTTTAAGGATGGGGTCCTGGGTTCGAGCCCCAGCTGGTTCACAGGGCGGCGAGGATTTCCTCGCCGCTTTGTTTTTTGTTACATGACGATGTTCACGATGCGTCCGGGAACGACGATTACCTTCTTCGGCGCATTGCCGGCGAGGTACTTAGCGGTGTCCTCATGGGCGAGGACGAGCTTCTCGACCTCTTCGCGCGGGGTGTCCTTGGGGCACTCGAGGGTGAAACGCACCTTGCCGTTGAACTGCACGGGGTACTTCTGCGTGTCTTCCACCAAGTACGCCTCATTTACCTCCGGCCACTTGGCATCAATGACGAAGTTGGTGCTTTCGACTTTCGACTTTCGACTTTCGACTGAGCAACGCTCGTACATCGCCTCGGCGATATGCGGAGCGTAGGGCGCGAGCAGCACGGCAAACGGCTCAAGAATAGCGCGCTTGTTGCACTTGAGGGCTGCCAGTTCGCTCTGCGCGATCATAAACGCAGGAATAGATGTATTGAACGAGAAGTTCTC
>DBXI01000049.1 GCA_002309255.1 Bacteroidales bacterium UBA1216
GCGATTGCGCTGAGCGCGTGCAATGTGACTCGGACGATCACCACCACGAGCAGTAGCATCCAGCGTGGCGACACAACGGTGATTATCCAGAGCAAAACGATCGAATCCTACGACGCAACGAAACGGCTGTACTGACCGCCGATGCGTTGAAATTGAAAGAAAAGTGCGGGCAACTGCACTTTTTTTGGAGAATTATTTGCAAATATCAAAAAATTTTCGTAACTTTGCAAGCGCGTTCAGTAACGTAGTCGCACAGATGTCGCTTGGCGACATAAAAGCGACACGTACTTTCGCGCCTCCCCACCACAACCTTGTAGGTTGCGTCGGGGACCCCATAATAGAGACAACGATTAAGTTATACGTGGTATAAGATGAAGAACTTTGTAGAAGAGTTACGTTGGAGAGGCATGCTCCATGACATCATGCCCGGCACGGAAGAGCAGTTGATGAAAGAGATGACCGTCGCCTATGTGGGAATCGACCCGACGGCGGACAGTCTGCATATAGGTCACTTGTGCGGCATCATGATGCTGCGGCACCTGCAGCAGTGCGGACACAAGCCCATTGCGCTCATCGGCGGTGCAACAGGCATGATCGGCGACCCGTCCGGCAAGTCCGCCGAACGAAACCTGCTGACGGAAGAGGTGCTGCGGCACAACGTAGCCGCTATACGTGCACAGCTCGAGCATTTCCTGGACTTCAACTCCGACGCCCCCAACGCCGCTGAGCTGGTGAACAACTACGATTGGATGAAGGACTACACCTTCCTCGACTTCACACGTAACATAGGCAAGCTGATCACGGTTAATTACATGATGGCGAAGGATAGCGTGAAGAAGCGCTTCAATGGTGAGTACAGTCAGGGTATGTCGTTCACCGAGTTCACCTACCAACTGCTGCAAGGCTATGACTTCGTTTATCTAAACGAGCACAAGAACTGCAAGCTGCAGATGGGCGGCTCGGATCAATGGGGGAATATCACCACGGGTACTGACCTGATCAAGAAACTGAGCGGCAACGAGGCGTATGCGCTGACCTGCCCGCTGATAACGAAAGCCGATGGCGGTAAGTTCGGCAAGACGGAGAAAGGTAATATCTGGCTGTCGAAGGACTACACCTCGCCCTACCAGTTCTACCAGTTCTGGCTGAACGTGAGCGACGACGATGCAAAGCGATATATCAAGATCTTCACCTCGCTGGAGCGTGAAGAGATAGAGGCGCTCATCGCCGAGCACGAACAGGCGCCGCATCTGCGCACACTACAGAAAAGGCTCGCGCGCGAAGTGACCATACTGGTACACAGCGAGGAGGATTACAACATGGCGGTGGAGGCAAGTAACATCCTGTTCGGCAACGCTACTGCCGAGACCCTGCACAAGCTCGACGAGCAGACCTTCCTGCAGGTCTTCGAGGGCGTTGAGCGTTATGACATCAGTCTGGACGAACTGAAAGCCGGCATCGGCCCGCTTGACCTGCTCGCCGAAAAAACGAACATCTTCCCCTCCAAAGGCGAGGCACGCAAAATGATTCAAGCCAACGGATTCTCGATGAACAAGGAGAAACTGACCGACCCGCAGACTCCGCTGACCGATGCTGCCCTGCTGAACGGCAAGTACCTCCTCTTTCAGAAAGGAAAGAAGAGTTACTATCTGGTGATAGCAAGATAGACCGCAGCCCTGGCTGCTCAAAGAACAAAGACCGCTTCGCTCAAAGAATAAAGATTGATTACCCTTCATTGACGAAACAAATTATTCTTTTGTCTTTTGTCTTTGAGTGCAAAGCACGGTCTTTCTACTAAAGAATAAAACAATAAACCCAAAAATAATACTATTATGGCAAAGGAAAACACCCCGACCCCGCACATTGGGGCCAAGTACGACGAAATTGCAAAGACAATGATCATGGCAGGCGACCCGCTTCGCGCCAAGTTGATGGCTGAGCGCTTCCTGGAGAACCCTGTACAGGTAAATAACGTTCGCGGTATGCTCGCCTTCACCGGCACATACAAGGGCAAACGAATCACCGTGATGGGGCACGGCATGGGAATCCCGTCCATCGGCATCTACACCTATGAACTGTTCAACTTCTACGACGTAGAGACCATCATCCGCGTAGGATCCTGCGGTGCACGTCAGATGTACGTCAATCTGGGCGACATCGTGATCGCACAAGGCAGCTGCACCGACAGCAACTGGGATGCACAGTACAACCTCCCTGGCCGTTACTGCCCGATAGCCGACTTCGACCTCTGCCGCAAGGCTGTGGAGGCTGCCGAGAAGCGCGGATACAAGTACCACGTTGGTAACGTCTTCTCCGCTGATATCTTCTACTGCGAGGACGAGCGCAAGGCTAACTGGACCAAGATGGGCGTGCTGGCTGACGAGATGGAAGCTCCGTCGCTCTACATGAACGCAGCCCGCGCAGGAAAACGTGCTCTTGTCATCTGCACCGTAAGTGATCATATCCTCACCGGAGAAGCCACCACCGCCGAGCAGCGCCAGAACACCTTCACGCAGATGATGGATGTAGCATTTGACGTTGTTGCACAATTATAGTTGAGAGTTGAGTGTTTAGTGTTTAGAGTCGTTGAAAAAGTTAGTAGTATAATAGTTGAAAGACAATGTACTAACAACTCTAAACTCACGAACAACACTAAACACTAAACGCTAAACACTAAACTAAAAATGGAAATCATCAAGACTCCAATAGAAGGTTTACTCATCATCGAACCCCGGGTGTTTACGGACGCCCGTGGGTTCTTTGAGGAAACTTACAACGAGCAGCGCTACCGCGAGGCTGGTATTGATGTTCGGTTTGTTCAGGACAATATGTCCGCATCGTGCTACGGTGTGGTTCGCGGCCTGCATTTCCAGCGTCCGCCATACACGCAGGCGAAGCTCGTCAGCTGCATCGTTGGCAGTGTGCTTGATGTAGCGGTTGACCTCAGAAAGGACAGCCCCACCTTCGGGCAGCACGTAGCCGTTGAACTATCCGCCGACAACCATCGCCAGTTCTTTATCCCGAAAGGCTTTGCACACGGGTTCAGCGTACTGAGCGAGCATGCTATGTTCAGCTACAAATGCGACGAGCTCTATCACCCCGAGGCGGACGGCGGCATCCTGCTCTCAGACCCCGCGCTCGACATCGATTGGCGCATACCCGAAGACCAACGTATCCTCTCGGACAAAGACACCAAACATCCGCTTCTCGCTAACTTAGGATATACTTTATAATAGTCGTCTAGTCTGCTAGGCGTCTAGTCAACTAGTAATTAACAGAAATGACCATCCTCATCACCGGCGCAAACGGCCAACTGGGCAACGAAATGCGCATCCTTTCGGCAGAGAACAAGCAGCACACCTTTCTGTTCAGTGATGTGTTTGTTCCAGAAGATAGCCTCGTCACTATCCATCCGTTGGATATCACTGATGCTGCATCCGTCAGTGCGTTTGTTAAGTCGCACGGCGTTGATCTGATCGTCAACTGTGCGGCGTACACCAACGTTGACAAAGCCGAGCAGGACGAAGCCACTGCTCTGAAGATCAACGCTGACGCAGTAGCCAACCTCGGGCGTAGTGGCGCACGCGTGATCCATGTGAGCACCGACTACGTCTTCTCCGGCGATGAGCATCTGCCATGCAGCGAGGATGATCCCGTTGCACCACGTACCGCCTACGGACGCACAAAGAATGCCGGTGAACAAGCCTTACTATCCGTCCTGCCCGACGCGATCATCTTCCGCACAGCATGGCTATACTCCGAGTTTGGCACGAACTTCGTGAAGACCATGATCCGTCTCGGTCAGACCAAGGAGGAGATAGGTGTTGTATATGACCAGATCGGTACGCCGACCTATGCTCTCGACCTGGCGCGCGCTATCTTTGCCGCCATCAACGACGACGCGTGGCATCCGGGGATCTACCACTACACGAACGAGGGCGTATGCTCTTGGTTCGACTTCACTGTGGCTATCCATGAGGTATATAACATGTTCATCGCCCATGGCATGAAGCACGGCGAACCGATCACCTGCCGCGTACGTCCCATCCTGAGCGAGGAGTATCAGTACCTCACACCGCGTCCCCACTACTCCGTGCTAAACAAAGCGAAGGTCAAACAGACCTTCGCCATCAGCATTCCCTATTGGCGCGATTCGCTCATCGCATGCATGCGGAACATGTAACATTACAACTGCGTGCCGGCGTAGTAGTGAAGGATGCGCAGACGGAATAGGTAGTTGTACTGCGCTTGCAGTAGCGTGGTCTGCGCCTTGGCAAACGTCGTCTTGGCTGTTGTGAACTCATACGAGGAGGCTCGACCTGCCTCGTATTTCTTTTCCTGATAATCCAGCGCCACCTCGGCATTGGTCAGCGCTTTCTGCGCTGCCTCGGCTTCTGTCAGAGCATTGAGGGCGTTGTAGTACGCTTGCTCAACCTCCTTGCGGATATCTTGCTTCTGCTGTTCCAGTTCGAGCTTGGCGTTCTCCAGCGCTATCTTCTGCTGCTTGACCGCGTAGGGCGTCTGCATCCTGTTGTAGATAGGGATAGCCAGCGTCAGACCAACATTACCCTGCAGGTTGTCGCCGAGTTGTTCGCCAAAGGCCTTGTTTGTGGCGCCTTGCACGTTGTAGTAACTTGTACCAACGCCTGCATTGGCAGACAGGGTAGGGGAGTAGGCGGATTTCTGCTGCTTGAGCATAGCTTGCTGAGCATCGATAGCGTACTGCTGTGCGCGTATCTCTGGCCGCTGCGACAGGGCAAGCACCAGCACCTCGTCGCGAGACGGCAGCGCGGTGTTCTCCTCCAACTGCTCCAAGGGAACATCCACTATATCGAAGCCCTGAGGATCGATGTTCATAGCCTGAGCCAGACTGAGCAGCGAGAACTGAACTTCGTTCTGAGCCTTGATGGCCTGCAACTGCTCGTTGCCAAGCTGCGCGATCACGGAGTAGATCTCACCCTCAGCCAATCGGTTCGCTTGTAGCAAGAGAGAGTCCTTGTGCAGGATGCGTTCTGTCTCCTCAACCTGCTCCTCTGCGGCAAGAAGAAGCTGTTTGTTCAGCAGCACCTGCAGGTACATCGATGATATGTTCAACTGCAACTGCAACTCTGCCGCCTGACCAGATGCCTCCGATGCAAGCATCGAGGCGCGCGCCTGATCGATGGCGAACTTCATACCCAGACCGTCGAACAGCAGCAGCGAGGCCGACAGGTTGAAAGAGGTTGAGGCTGTGTTGTTGGCGGTAGTGATGTTGTCGGCACCCGTAGAGCGACCGAACATCCAGCTCTGAGATGCATTGGCAGACACACTCGGCGACAGGTTAGCCAGCGACTGCTTGTACTGGATAGACGAACTCGCGTAACTGTTCTTCTGCTTTTGCAGCGCGATGTTGTTCGCCACTGCCGTGTCGATGCACTGCTGCAACGAATACGTCTCGGCGCATGCATAGATAACAGCAAGGGACAATATGATAGTCAATACGTTGCGCATGTTGGTAACAATTATTTCTTAGGGAACGGAATAGGTGAGTCGGATTTTTCGTTGCCGCGAACAAGGTCACCCTCGCTCAGCCCCGATGTGATCTCGATGTTTATGCCATCGGACATGCCGGTGGTCACCGGTTGCGGCGTGACGGATTGTGCCACGGAGTCGTTGGCGAGCAGGACGTATGTGCTGTCGGGCGTGATATGCACCGCCGCCTCTGCCAACGTGAGCACATCGTGACGGGCTGCCAGCACGATCTCAGCATTGGCGCTATAACCTGCGCGCACGAGCACATCATCGGGGATACGTGCGGCTGCACGGATCTCAAACATCATCGCGCCGTTGGATTCGGTGCCCTTGGGCGCTATGTACTCGAGCGTGGCGCTGAACCGCTGGTCGTTGAGTGCGCCGATGATTAGATCCATCGGCATGCCTTCGCGCAGCTTGCCAACCTCGGTCTCATCCATCTTACCCACGAACAGCATGTCGCTCATGTCCGCAACGGTGGCGATGGTCGTACCCTCACTGAATGCGCCTACGCTCTGCACCGAGTTGCCGACCTTGACAGGGATCTCCAGTATCGTGCCGGATATGCTGGAGCGCACGATGGTGTTGCCGGACTGCTTGGTGGCTGCCGTCACGCCCTCCTTGACGATGGATAGGTTGTCCAGCGAGGTCTGCAGCTCCTCGAGCGCCTGGGCGTACTGCAGTTCGGATTTGTCGTACTCCTCCAGCGAGATCACCTTCTGCACGTACAGGATTGAGTCGCGCTCATATACATGCCGTACATTGCGCAGGTTGACCTCCGCCAGGCGCACACGGCTCTCGGCGCTGCTCAGTGACTGCATGTCAGGTACAACGCGGATCACGGCTATCGCTTCACCTTTGGTGATCGGCTGACCGGGCTCCTTGTATAGTTCGGCGATGATACCCTGGATCTGAGCCTTAACAGCTACCTCATCGCGAGGCTCTACCTTGCCCGTGACGATCGTGCGCTTCTCCAGATCACCGCGACCCACACGCAGCACCTCGTACTCAACCGGCTTGGGCTGCTGACGCTGCCAGAGAATGTAGAACGTAGCAATTACTCCCGCTATGAGCAGGATGATAAATGTCCAACGAAAGAATTTTTTCATATCTTTGTGTATTTTATCAGCCAAGATTGGCTGATTGATTTTATTCTTCACTTAGTGCCTCTACGGGTTTGATTTTCAGTGCGCGTACGGCGGGCAGCAGCCCTGCGAGTATACCTATCACGATGATGATCATCAGGCAGGCCATTGCTACGCCGAAGCTGACATTCGGTGCCTTGAGGAACGTGTCGGCGTGCTCAAGGATATGCGCCGCTATCAGCACTGCTCCTACGCCCGCCATGATTCCCGCCAAGCCCGCCAAGGCTGTGAGCACCACACTCTCCGCTATGATCTGCCGCATGATAACCCACGGCGTAGCACCTATGGCGCGCCTAACACCTATCTCCTTCGTACGCTCGCGAACAGTGACAAGCATGATGTTACTTACGCCCACAGCACCGGAGATGAGTGTGCCCAATCCGATCAGCCAGATGAGTGCGCTCAGTCCGATGCCCAGGTAGTTCAGGGCCTTCATCTCCTCCTCGGCATTGAAGCCCCAGAGAGCCTTGTCATCATCAGGCGCAATGTTATGCAGCAGCCGCAACTCATCCTTGATCCCTTTCTCGATCTGCGACACAGGCACACCCGCCTTAGCAACGGCCATCAGAATATGCACCGACTGACCCAGGTTGAACGCCTTCTGTATGGTGGTGACCGGTGCTTGTACCATCTCGTCGGGATCGCCACCGATGTAAACGTTGTTCTCGTTCGTCTTGCGCACGCCGATAATCGTGAACGGTATGCTGCCGCAGAAGATCCGCTGCCCGATAGGGTTGCCGCCAAGCGGGAAGAGCTTGCGGTACACATTGATACCTATGACGCAGACCTTCCGTTTCTCGCGCATATCTATCTCGTTGATAAAACGCCCGTAAAGTAACGGCGATACCATCACCTTCGGGTAGTCGGAAGTAATACCGACCAGATTGAAGTCTCCGTGGTTCTCGCCGAGGGTGATCGTCTTCTCTCCCGCAAACACCATTGGCGACAAAGCCTCGATACCATCCACATGCTGACTGATGACATTGAGATCACTCAGTTCGATCTCCCATTGACGGCCGCGCTGGAAACCCTTGTAGGGCTTGCCGGTCTCGGAAGCACCCATCGTGCAGGAGTTCATGGCAAAACCATCGATGTTCGAGTAGATGCCGCCTGTCAGCGCATTGCCCAAGCCAATAAGGATGATGAGCATCAGCATGCCCCAGAACACACCGAACGCCGTTAGCAAGGATCGCGAACGGTTCTTGGTGATTGTTTGCCATATTTCGGATAAGAAATCCATTGTGTTGGATCAGCCAATCTTGGCTGATATATATACGGGTTATTTTTCGTAGTTGAGTGCCTCGATTGGTTTGATGCGCATGGCACGTACTGCCGGTATAGCGCCGGCTACCACGCCCACAATGATGAGGATGAACGTAGCAATGCTCACCACAGGTATATCTACCGTCGGGTTGCGGAAGGGAAAATCGCCATCGGGTGGCAGGATGGAGTTGATAAACTCCATGATACCAATGCCTACAAACATACCTATATACCCGAACAGGGCTGTTATCAGCACACTTTCGCCTACAACGGTTAGCAGGATCACTCGTGGCGGTGCACCTATCGCCTTGCGGATGCCGAACTCCTTCGTCCGCTCGCGCACGCTCACGAGCATTATATTACTTACGCCTACCGCGCCGGAGATCAGCGTACATATTCCTATGATGAGCACAAACAACCGGATAGCATTCATCACGCCGTTGGTCTCCTCTACCCGCTCGCTTTGACTCCTCACCCACAGCGCACCATCGTCAGACGGATCGAACTGCATGAACGGTGACAATATGTCCCTCAGTTTTTGCTCGAAGGGGCTGGGAGGTCGTTCCCACGGGCGCTGCCTTGAACTGGCCTTAGGTTGTTTAAGATCAGCGCCTATAGTGGTCATAACCATCTTGTTGATATGCCTGTCGGTAGCAAAGATAGCCATGCAGGTGGAGAGCGGTATGTGCACCGATGCTCCTTCCCAGCGATCGCCGTTGGCGCAGATACCTACCACCAGAAACGGCACATCGCCAACATGGATATACTTGCCGAGAAGGTCTTGATTGCCCAACTCCTCGATAGTACGTTGGTCCAGCACACAAACCTTGTTGCGCTCTGTATCGTCATTGGCATTGAGGAATCGTCCGGCTTCTACATGCTTGCGCAGAATCTGCTGATACTCGGCCTCCACGCCCAGCACGCGAACGGTTGTATAGGCTGTGCCGTAGTTGAGCGTGCCACCTGTCTGCACCACAGCCGAGAAATATTCTATCTCCGGCAGCACGCGCACCATGTTCACATCCCTCAGGGTAAAGAACAGTTGCCGGTCTTTGGGCAGTCCTTTGTAGGCCAACTGCGTCCAGCCGGCGTTGACCTCCACAGCGTTGCTTGCCTTGCTGCCGTACGTGTCCTGTATGCCGTTCTGAAGACCATTGCTCGCACCCAACAGCACCACCAGAATAAAGATTCCCCACGCCACAGCAAAGCCCGTCATCGCGGTGCGAAAACGGTTCTGACTAATGCTACTCCATATTTCCGAAAGGATGCCCATAGCAGGCTGTTATACGATATTTCCGTCCTTGATACGAATGATGCGGTCGGTTGCGTCAGCTACTGATTGCTCGTGCGTGACGATGATCGTAGTGATGCCCTCCGCATTAAGTTGCTTGAAGATGTCCATCACCTCAATGGTGGTCTTCGAATCCAATGCACCTGTCGGCTCGTCGGCAAGAAGGATCTTAGGTTTGCTGACAATCGCTCGCGCGATAGCCACGCGCTGACGCTGACCGCCCGACATCTCGTTAGGCAGATGATCTGCCCAGGCAGCTAAGCCCATACGCTCCAGCTCCTCCATTGCACGGCGTTGGCGTTCCTTGCGACCTACGCCCTTATAGTACAACGGCAAAGCCACGTTGTCCAAAGCCGACTTGAAGTTCAGCAGGTTAAATGACTGAAAGACAAAACCAATCAGCTCGTTCCGAAGTCGTGCACCTTCCGTCTCCGACTGACTCTTGATCAGTCGTTCCGCCAAACGGTACTCGCCCTGATCGTAGGTGTCAAGGATACCCAGGATGTTCAACAGAGTACTCTTGCCACTGCCCGATGCACCCATTATACTGACGAACTCTCCGTCATCTATATCCAGATTGATGCCTTTGAGCACATGCAGCTCATTCGGACGGCCAAGGTTGTAGGATTTATGGATATTACGTAGGTTGATCATGTACTAATCCTCCGATTTGTCGTTAGACGTATAGCGTGCCAGCAGTTGCTCTGCATCCTCGCGCATCTGGTTGGCCAGACTGTGCGGCGCCAGCACGCGCAGTTCGGCACCAAAAGTGCGTAGCTGCTGGATAAAGTCAAACGTCGGTGCCACAAAGAACTCAAATACGATGTTCCCCGGCTCAGCGCCGTAGGTGGCAGCCTCTATCTTCGTCAACTCACGCTGCGAGTGATGTAGCGGCAAGCCGCGCAGGAACAATGCGGCGCGAGGCGTAACCTCTATGCGCAGCAGGCACGGATCAGCGTTGCGGAACACGCCGTAGTAGTTGGAAAAGAACGACTGCGGGGTAAAGTCGTGAGGGATCTCAAAGTCGTTGTCCAACACATGCAGATCAACAATCCTATCCAGAGCATAGATGCGTATATCATCCTCATGCGTCGAGGCTTTGCCAACCACGTACCAGCGCTGCTTGAACATCCGCAGGCAGTAGGGAGAAAGGAACATATCGTAGTCGCTGTCGCGGTCGTACGAGTGATAGGTTACTAATAGTTGTTTACGCGCGCGTATAGCACGCATGATCACAGTCAGGTACTGCGTGCCGCCCGGTACTTGCTCAAACAGCAGGCTGTCCTGCACGCCGTCGGCTTCATCCAGTGCAGCCTTGAATGAGAACGCAGAGATAATATACCGACGCATGTCGCCCCAGCGCTGAGTGTCTTTATCACCTTCGATATAGTAGTAGTTCTGCCTGCGGTTGCAGCGGATATTCAGGCCAAAGAGCGTAAGTATATCTTCCTTGTACCGATGGAACTTGCGCGTAGGAAAAGCCTGCTCGCCCAGATTGTTAATCGTCGAGTGTGCCCACCTGCGGTCAATATCCTCCTTGCTCAGCCGCCCGGAAGAGATCGTATCCACTAACCATATATATACTTTGAAGACTTCTGCAGGACTCATAAACCATTTACTATTTAGTCATTTACCATCTAATCATTTATTCATCAGTGCCAGAGCATAGAGCTTCATCTGCCGTAGCATAGCCGCCAAACCGTTGCTGCGAGTAGGGGACAGATGCTCCTGCAAGCCTATCTCCTTGATGAAGTACAGGTCAGCCTCTGCTATCTCCTTTGGCGTTCTGTTATTCAGCACACGCAGCAGCAGAGCAGCTATTCCCTGGACAAGGAGGGCATCGCTATCTGCTTGATAGACAACACATCCGTCTTGTAGCTCTGCCACAAACCACACCTGCGACTGACAGCCGTCAATCAAGTTCTGCTTGGTGCGCTGCTCTTCGGGGAAAGGCGGCAAGGTCTTGCCGTAGTCAATGATCAGCTGATAGCGGTCGAGCCACTCATCAAGCATGTCAAACTCCTCAATGATCTCGTCTTGTATCTCGTTAATCGTCATCGTTGATAATCGTTTTATATAGCAGTTCGGCTATCTGCTCATCTGTTGAAATATCGATTGATCCATCGTCAGCCGTAGGCGCATCGATGATGTAATCCGCCTGCTCGTAGTAGGGCGCACGGGCTTCCAGTTGCGGCAGGATGACCTCCAGTATCTCGTGTGCATCCTTGCCGTGCAGTAGCGGACGCTCGCTTAGATCGGTCAGCGCCAAACGCTCTGCCAGATGATGCGGATCCCAGCGCAGGTAGAACGAGGTGCCAAGCTCCTTCAAGCACTCCATGTTATCCTCCCAGCACGGATAGCCGCCGCCGGTGGCATAAACAACCTTCTCTATCGGCAGCTCGGCCAGATCCTCCACCACATACTTCTCCTTCCGGCGGAACGCCTCGATGCCATAGGTGCGGATATAGTCCGCCGGAGATGAACCGTGGATCTCATGGAACGCTTCATCCAGATCTACAAAGTGCCAACCTAACTTATCAGCCAGCAACCTGCCTACGGTCGTCTTGCCGGCACCCATGTATCCTATTAAGTAGATCGGATAGGTCATTTAGCATTTACCATTTGGTCATTTAGGCGATTCGTCCTCCACGAAGTTCTCGCGCCAGCGCAGTTCGCCGCCCTCTACGTATGCTTCAGGAAGGATCATGTTGCGTGGAGTAGGAATGCGGCGAAGTTCGTTCCAATGCTCATCATATACCCGCACAAACGATGCACACTTAGGTGCACACTGCGAACGGATAAGTAGTACCGAGTCGCCCTGTTCATAGTAATACAGATCAATGTACGAACTGTCCGCCAGCACGAAACGAGTCGTCTCACCATGTTTCGCTATCCCCATGTCATCGCCCACCAGATATAGATACTCCTTCGGCAAGATAGACCCGTTTGCACGAATCTTTATCTCGTTGTCCTGCGCCTTGAGCGAGTAGCAGAAGAGCAGAAACAACACCCATATTATGAATTTTGAAATCTTCAAATCTTCAAATCTTCCAATAGTGCAACTGCGTAGGCAGCGATGCCTTCCTTCCGCCCAACGAACCCAAGATGCTCCGTTGTGGTGGCTTTCACATTCACTTGCCCAACCTCAACGCCCATCACCTCAGCCAACGTTTGCTGCATCTGAGGTATATACGGCAGCAACTTAGGTGTCTGCGCACAAACGGTGCAGTCGCAGTTGCTAAGCTCGTAGCCTGCCTTACGCACCATCTGCATCACGCCACGGAGCAGGATCTTCGAATCGATGCCCTCATACTCGTTCCCTTTCGTATCCGGAAAATGGTAGCCTATATCACGCATTGCCGCTGCACCAAGTATTGCGTCGCACAGCGCGTGAATCAGCACATCGGCATCGGAGTGACCATCCAATCCCAGCTCATAAGGAACGCAAATGCCACCCAACCAAAGCTTGCGGTTGGGGGCAAAAGCGTGCACGTCGTAGCCTAAACCTATTCTCATAATTGTAGAAAGAACGTGCTGCGCACTCAAAGACAAAAGATAAAAGCCTATTATGTTTCGTCTCTTATGGGTAATCAGGCTTTTTTCTTTGAACGAAGTGGTCTTTTCTCTTTGAGCGCAGCGGTCTATTTATTCTTGCGGTTGTCGACCAGATCCTTGATGCCAGCCAGGTCAAAGCCCAGCGTGAAACGCATCGTCTGATCGAGCGGGTTGGTAGGAGCAATGGCAATCGTGTAGGCGAAGTCAAGCATGAAGATCGACAGGTGGAAACCGGCACCTACCTGTACCAGACGGCGGTTACCTTTCGTCTTGTCCTCGTGCGAGTAACCTACGCGGCCGAAGAACTGGCGGTTGTAGGAGTACTCAACACCTGCGCCCCAACCTACTTCCTTGAACTCCTCGCCTGAACCGTAAGGAGCATCACCAAACGACTGGAAGATGCCCTTAACGGACGAAAGTGCCGAATAATCCTCGGTGGAGTACTGGTTGGTATTGTTGTCCTCAGGATTGCTGGGGTCGAAGTTCGGTGCCTTGTTCGACTTCTTTGACGGCACCATCAACTTGCGTGCCTCAATGGTGAACTGCAAGCGGTTATAGTTATCAAACGGCAACTCGTAGCCTACACCTAAACGCATCGTGGCTGGGATGAAGTTACGGGTGCGGTCGTTGTACGACAACTTACCACCCAGGTTCTGCAGGTTCAAGCCTGCAGTCAGGTAGCTCTCACCCATCGGCAGCGAGATAGGCTGCTTGTAGTAAACCGACACATCGGCTGCGGCTGTTACGGCTGCATGATAGGGCTCGGAGTTGTTGTCCGTCGATGCCTTCATTCCGTTGGTCAGGTCGGAGTAGATGAGTCGCAGAGCAACACCCATGGATACATACTCATGCAACTTGCGGGAGTACGATGCATCCAGTGAGAACTCGTGAGGATGCGCTTCACCCAGGTAGGTGCTGTTCATATCCATCATGCTGACATTACCCATCGTGAAGTAAGTCAACGACATAGCTACAGCCTGAACGTCGTCCCACTTATAGAAACCGGAGATATATGCCAAGTCGATGTCGTTAACGCCTAACTTGCGCAACCAAGGGGTGTACGAAGCATTGATACCGCCGCGCATATCCATAAACGCGTACTTGGCGGGATTCCAATACTGGTTGTTCATGTCGGGGTTGGTGGCAACACCGGCGTCACCCATTGCTGCACCACGCGCATCAGGAGAGATGCTCAACGATGGCTGACCCGTAATGATGGGGTTGTTGTAATCTGCTGTTTGGGCAACGGCCGGCATATATGCCAATACTGCTGCGGAGATAACTAATAAGATTTTTTTCATTTCTTTTATTTAGTTTGTATTTATTTCTTTTTCGTGATGTCGTGATTACGTTATTACGACCATTTTATGACTACTCTTAAAGTTGCTTCATAGGCATTGTCTTTATTCTTTATTCTTTGCTCTTTCAGCCGCAGACGGTCTAATTTTCTATCACAATCAGTTTGCCGGACTTGCCGGTAGACTTACCTTCGGTAGTGGTGAGCGATACGCGGTAAACGTATATGCCAGGTGTCAAGTGTGCATCGCTTATAGCGAACGAGTGCTGCTCTGTGCCCTTGCGTTCGCTGTGATAAACCAGCGCGCCGGTAGGCGAGTAAACGTTCACAGCCATCTCAATCAGTTCATCCGGCTGGTCGTAGTCGATTGAGAAGTGCAGCACTTCGCTCACGCGCACAGGGTTAGGATAACTCATGATCGAGTACATCGTGGGTTCAAGTCCTTTCACTACCTGGAAGGACAGCGACTTCGTCGTGCTGTTGTTCAGCAGATCCCATGCGCGGAACGTCAGTTTGTGCTCGCCCTCGCTCATGTTACTCATACGGTAGCTTACTTGTCCGGACTGATAACTGCCCGAGGATGCGTAGTAGTCGTTGAGGATATACATCCTATTCGGGTCGTTATCAATGGTCAGCAGCAGATCATGACCTATACCCGAACCAACGGTATTGATGCCATGCTCGTCGAAGATCTCGGCGTAGAAGTGCGGCTGATCGGTTGTCTTGTCGCCGTCAACAAAGCTCGGTGAGTTCAGGTAGATCTTCAGCTCCGGACCGATGCTATCCATGAGCGCCACCGACGATGATCCGCCGATAACGAAGTTCTCAAAGTGACCTATTCCTTCGCCGTTGATGCTATCGATGGCGTGATAGGTGATTCGTCCGTTGCCGAAGTTGTAGCGTATATCCTTGGGCATCATGAACGAGTAGTCAAAGTGCCCGTCCTTGACTTGTGCTCGTCCTTGATACAAGGTGTTGGGGTAATCGTTGTAGGTATATTTAACCTTGTCGCTCTCCTTGCTATGATCGTTGTCGAGCGTGGTTACTTGCTGCAGCTTGTCCATCACGGTGATGTTCACTGTGCCGTTGAACTCGCGTGCCGTGTCGCCATCGGCGTTCTCCACCCAGCCGGTGAAGGTATGCAGGGTCAGTGCGTTCAGCGTGTCAGACGCTTGCTCGGTGCGCACGCGGTAATCGGTGGGGTAGTGCAGACGGATCGCAGGATCACCCAGCAGGATATACGGCAGCTTGTTCTCGTCCGAACCCGTCTGGTTCTTCGCTATGCGGCATGCCTCGCCGATGGTCATCTTGTAGCTGAACTCATTTGCATGCCCGAACAAGGTGTCGCACAGGTTCCTGTTGATCTCTCTGTTCTGGCTGGCATACACTGTGCGACATGCAGACATCACGGCTATAGCACCGCCAATGGGGTTAATCACCGCCTCTTCACTCGCACTCTGATCACTGGCATCGAAGTGGGCAAATCCGCAGGTTGCCAGCATCCAGAAACCCTGATTGGCATTCGACATTGTGCGGCAGTCACGCAGCGACAGCAGGTTCTCCGAAGTGATGTTGTTGTAGCCGCCGTGACCGGAGTAATCCATGAACAGCACGCCGTCGTTCAGCAGGTTGATGAACCTGTTCTTCGCCAGCGGATAGCTCTCGCCGGAGGCGCTTACTTCCTGCGTATAAGCATCCAGGTAGATCTTGTTGACCACAAACGACATGTTCTTCACCCGTACGCGTTCTGCTGCCAGGTCAGTGATACGCGTGTGCAGGTTGCTGTCGCCGTCATCGGCAACGAACATCAACTGCTGATGCCATTTACCGGGCTGCTCGTTGCGGATATAGGTGGCAATCTTCTCGGCTACCGCTTCCGCTGATTCAGCGCTTGATACAGGCAGACGACCTACGCCTATATCCATACGGCCGGTTATATCAGACAGCCCCTCGTGGTCGTCCAGAAATCCGAAGTAGTCATCCGTCGCATAAGCCTTCGTCTCCACCTCACTGTTCATCGCCTGATAGGTGAGCAGGGTGTTCGGACCGGATGTGAGCATCAGCTTACGGTTGTCATACGAACCGTCACCGAGCAGCAGCAGCCACTTGGGCTTCTCTGTCGCGCTTTCTGCGCGGTCGTAGAGCATCTTCATGATCCAGCGGTACGCCGTGGCATCTGGTGTTCCGGATGAGAACTCGTTATATACCTGCTTGTCGGTAACGATAGCTGTCGTTATAGCGTCATATTGCTCATGCGCGCGGGCAATGATCTGTGCGGCAGGAATGAAATCCTCCGGGCAGATGATCACCAGGTCGATGTTCTTTAGCGCATGCAGGTTCTGATTGGGCACCTGATTTTCTATCACGGGCTTGAGCCAGCCTGTTGCTAAGCCCGGCTTGACGGCCAAGAAGGTCTGCATCTTGTCGTTGCTGCCTACGAACTGCAATTTGTTGCCACTCAGAGTGGAGGGCAACCGTACGATGGAGGTGGGGTCTGTTACATCCCAGATCTCTATATCGTTTGTCGCGTTACTCAGCGTATAGCGAGTGGTGGTTGATTCGCCGATGTTATCCACATTGGTCATCACCATCTCCTGCCCGCTCATCACCATCTTACAGCGCGTTGACATCTCCACATAGTTCAGATAGCCGCGGCTGCCGGAGGTGGGGTTGCTGAATCGTAACTCAAACACCTGAGTCCCCGTGCCGTCTGCCGGCAGAGTGAACCGATCACGACCTTCGTTGGTTGTTGCCTTCGTGTAGAAATCCGATACCAGGATCTTCTCCGTAACGCAGCTGTATTGGTTGGCGCCCACCGCCATGGTGAACGTCGTTTGTTCGCCCGATGCACCGGCTACGCGGCAACGGATATCCAGGGTGGCATCATCCGCCAGATCGTGGAACGGGAACGACATCTTTACCCGAGGATGAGCATCTGTCAGCAGTTCGCCGTAGAACTCACGTCCGCCACCGGCCTTGCCCGATACATCCACCAGGTTAACGGAATCTCGGTCATGCACCATGTATGCCATATACGTATCGGCAGTGTAATCCGTCTCTGCCACCGCCTCGGCGGTCGAAAGCAGGTGCTGCTCACCCGCGTTGTCCGTCAGGAAGTAATAGCCGTAGCGGCTGTATGTGTTGTGCGTATGAATGAAGTGGTTGTTCGCATACTCCCAACTGTCTATTCCCTGAGCATAGAACAAGATATAATCGCCCTGGTTGAACACGCCGTCGCTTCCCTTGTGCATGTAGAACGTTACTGGAGGAAGATCATCGTGCTTCTCCAGCCGGAAGTTCTGACTCAGCATCCCGCCGCCGTAACCGTAGATGCGTACATCGGATGGCTTTAGACCGGCTGCAGCTAACTCCTCGTAAGTCAAGCAGTGAATACCCGTCTCTGTCACGCGCATCTTCACCCACTTGCCGTCAGCCAGCATGGATGTGGAGGTATAGGTATGCGCAAACAGACTTGCCGATGCAAGTAGCAATAGCGCGATTATAGTTGTTCTTGTTCTCATTTTATTTTGCAGTATAGTTGTTCTTGTTCATTGTTCACACATCGCAGTATATCATCCTGTTGCAGTTGCCATGGCTTGGTGTTCATCGCCACGTAGATCAGGTCGCCCTGCCGTATAGTCAGCAGTTCACTTACGCGCGCAACTGCTTGATCCAACAACGCTTGCATCTCGTCCTGCGACCATCTTATCTGCTCTATCGTCTCCTCGCCGCGCCTTAACTCCCACCTAACTTCTAACATCTTACTTCCAACTTCCTCCATCTCTCCCACGGCCAGCGAGTTCTCAAACGCAACCGCTTCCGTCCACGGCTTGCCTGCCTTCTTGGCTTCGCGCAACTTGTCGGCGCTGAAGAAATCCACACCCGCCGCCATAGCATCGTAGTAGCGCGATGCAAAGCGCGGAGCGATACACTTGCCCAGTCGCGACACACGCAGCACTACACAGGGCAAAGCCTGCAACTCGCGAAACCACTCCGGCACAAACAACGGCTTACGGTTAACCAGAAGCGAACTGTCGCTCTTCAATACAACGTTTTCCGCGCCGTCGTAATATGTAATTCCTACTATCTTCAAAACATTTCGCAGAAATGACCTACAAAGTTACGAAAAATATTTCATATTTGCAAGCCTTGCGAAATTTTAGTACACTTTTTGACAAAATTCGACATATTTGCTTTGCAAATTATTCAAATTTGCCAAAATCCGTCCACTTTGATCGAGACAACTACGAGGCATCTACGAGTCATCTACCTGACGTTTACGAGAGCATCCTAGACAATACTCGAGACATTATCGAGACATTTACGAGGCGTTTTCCTACTTTGCACGAATGAAGATCTGCACCGGCGTACCAGTAAAATCCCACCACTCGCGTAGTTTGTTCTCCAGGAATCGCCTGTACGGCTCTTTCACGTACTGCGGCAGGTTGGCAAAGAACACGAACGTCGGTATCTGCGTGTTCGGCAGCTGCGTGCAGTACTTGATTTTGATGTACTTTCCCTTCGTGGCTGGTGGCGGGTAGTTCTCAATCAGCGGCAGGAAGTTCTCATTCAGCTTGGCTGTAGCTACTTTCCTGTTTTTGTTCTCATATACATGTAGCGCGGTTTCCATCACCTTGAAGATACGCTGCTTCGTTACGGCCGACGTAAAGATAATCGGGAAGTCCGTAAATGGCGCCAGTCTGTCGCGAATAGCGTTTTCGTAGCCCTTGATGTCCTGATTCGTCTTGCTCTCCACCAGATCCCACTTGTTCACGCAAACCACCAGTCCTTTCTTGTTCTTCTGGATAAGCGAGAAGATGTTCAGATCCTGCGCCTCTATACCGCGCGTAGCATCAATCATCAGGATGCACACGTCGGCGTTCTCTATCGCGCGGATCGAGCGCACAACGCTGTAGTACTCCAGATCTTCCGTGACTTTCGCTTTCTTTCTTATACCTGCTGTATCCACCAGATAAAAGTCCTTGCCGAACTTGTTGTAACGCGTATAGATACTGTCTCTTGTTGTTCCGGGTATATCCGTCACGATCGTGCGCTCCTCGCCGATGAACGCGTTCAGGATGCTCGACTTGCCGGCATTCGGACGACCCACAATCGCAAAACGAGGCAGGTCTTCTATCTCCTCCTCGCCGGTGTCGGATTTGAAGCGTGAGCAGATCTCGTCCAGCAGATCGCCTGAACCCAATCCGTTCTCGGCGCTTAAGATAAACGGTTCGCCAAGTCCCAGTTTATAGAACTCCGGTGCACCGTATTGATGCTCGAACGAGTCCACCTTGTTCACAGCCAGCACGGTCGGCTTGCCTGATTGACGCAGCAAGTGTGCCACTTCCTGATCGAACTGCGTCACACCTTCGTTCACATCCACTACCAGCAGCACCACATCCGCCTCGCGGATAGCCAGATCCACCTGACGGTTGATCTCACTCTCAAACGTATCGTCCGAGTTTACCACCCAGCCGCCGGTGTCAATCACGCTGAATTCCTTGCCGCACCACTCTGCCTTGCCGTACTGACGGTCGCGCGTAGTGCCCGCTACGTTATTCACTATGGCACGACGCGTGCCTGTCAGTCTGTTGAACAGGGTCGATTTCCCGACATTGGGACGACCCACAATCGCCAAAATATTCGCCATTGTTTCTCTTTATTTAATATTAACTATTCACTGTTAACTGTTCACTATTCACTAATCCGTGCCTGCACGGCATGTAGTATCGGCTCCACCGATGGCGGAGCACCCACTGCTTGGATCATCCACTCCTTGGGCGTTAGTCTGCCCAGGCGATAGATGCGCGCGTACTCCTGAGCAAAGTCCTTCCGCTCGCTGTACTGTGCCAAATGCTCTTCCAACTGATACTGCACGATATGTCCTAACGGATAGTTAGGCAGGTACATCGGTGCGTTCACCATGTGGCTATATACCGCCAGCAGCACGCAGTCATGCTCGCCTAAGATAGGCTCATAGTATGCGTTCCAAACCTCTTTGGCTATCTGTTGCGTGGCTTCGCACAACTCCTTCGCTGTAGCTTTCGGATGCGCATATATCCACCGCCACATACTCATATCCACCAGACTCACACCCATGATCTCGTACATCGACCAGAACTGGTCAAATACTTCGTCACTGCTGATTTCTGACTTCTGACTTCTGATTTCTGACTGCGGCATCAGCTGCAGATCGCGTTGCTGCCAGAGGAACGCGCTTGCCTCCGTGTAGGCTGTGTTCGGCACGCCGGAGAGCATGTAGTGGTCGATCATATACATATCCAGCACCTGCTCCACACAGTGTCCGAACTCATGTACGGCGATGTTGTAGCCCTTGTAATCCATTCCCGCAGCCGGTATACGCGTTCTCAGACGCGCCTGTTCCTTTCTGCCCAAGCATGGCCAGGCGTGTCCCGAACCGCGTGCCGGTTCAACCACTATGTGCCGCGCTATCTCGCGCGCATCATCAGCATAGAATCCCAACCGCTGTAGCAGTCGCGGCATATCAGCCGCAAAGGCGTTAGCATCGGGGTAGAGCGTGCGCGTCTGAGCTGTCAGCTCATCCTCATTGAGCGAGGCACGTGCCTTGAAACCGTCGAACCAAATATCATACGGACGAAGGTCGCGTCCCAGGCGCTCGCGGATGATTGCTGCTACTTGCTTAACCTGCTCCGAACCAACGAGTGCGCGGAACAGGCTGTCTAACTCCGAAGCGGGTATCTCCACGCCCTCCTCGAAGTTCCGCTGGATACCTGTCGGCGCAGACGGGCAGAACTTATCCTCCTTAAATAGCGCGTGCGCGATAGCCAATATGCGCTCATAGCGCGTATTGGGCTCGGCGGCATCGGCTGTGCTGTACGGCTGCCAGATGTAGTCGGGGGTATTGATCGCCTGACGCGGTATATCCTGCCGCACAATCCGCTGCATAACCTGATAGATCATCTCCTGCTTCTCCTGCCCGGTCTGTTTGTCGGCGTACAGGGCTTTGAGCTCATCGCGCAAGTTCCAGTGGCTGAGCAGGATCTTATCTTCCGGCCATAGTTGTCGTCCATCATCCGTGCGAAGATTGCCCATGTAGATATTATAGTCGGCTATGTAGTTCTCCGCATCGGCGTTAGCCTGCGCCAGCTGTGCATTCACGGATGCCGGCACGCGTGTGGTAAATACATCGCCCAAGCGAGCCATCGCCCACTCCTGACGCGACCAGTGGCGACCTAAGCTGTTCTTCTCCTCCAGACTGTAGTGGGGGAAGTTCAGTATGGTCAGGAACGCCAACTTGTTGGCGAACATATCATCAGAGAAGTGTGCCAGCGGACTGTATGCCGACATGATCCAGTCGGGCAGTTGCGGTTCAGTGGCATTGGTGAGCTGTGTGGGTTTGAGCAGATCCACCGTCAGCATATCTGCCGACTGAAAGCAGTTCTCCAATATCCGGCTCAGTGACTCATAGAGCGCCACGCGCTCGCTGTCCGTTGCGCAGTAGTTCGCCTCCACAAACGCCAGGAACTCTTCCTCCGTGCCATCTGCAGGCGTCCATAACGCCGCTGCCTGACGGATGCCGCGCTCCCGTGCCGACTCATCGGCAGGCGCTACCGAACTACTATTTGTTGACGAACAAGCTGTGATCATTAGCATTCCAAGCCCCCAAAGGCTTGCCTTTACGTGTGAACAGAATAACTTCATATCAAATCAAAAATCACAAATAACAAATCACAAATCAATTCTTCGGGTACAATCAACCCCGCTTACTGGGCGGGGTTGATTGTTCATACGTGTGCGTGCGCGTTTTCTTTAAATACCGCGTACGCGAGCGTATATTACTTAAAGAACTCTTGAACTTTCTCGTTCTCTACGATCTCTTCCTGGAAGATGTAAGCACCGGTCTTCGGGCTCTTTACCATCTTGATGCACTTCGTGTGGTTACGTCCGGCGTTGCCGGTGTGAAGTGTTGCAACCGCTTTCTTTGCCATTGTTTAATCTCCT
>DBXI01000033.1 GCA_002309255.1 Bacteroidales bacterium UBA1216
ATTGCATCAAAACGTTAAATAGTTAAAATGGTTTCGATTGCATCGAAACGTTAGGAAGAACACCCTGCGAAATCTAACTACTTAACGTTTTCCTGAAAGGGAAAACCATTTTAACTCTTTAACGTCACGAAGTGACCATCTTAACCTCAAAAAAATTATGTTTATGCGAAAGATAATTTTTTTAGCCGTACTCACGGCGATTGCGCTGAGCGCGTGCAACGTCACCCGCACGATCACGACGACCTCATCGAGCATCCAGCGTGGTGACACGACGGTGATCATCCAGAGCAAAACGGTCGAATCGTACGACGCAACGAAAAGGATGTTCTGACCGCCGTTTCGTTGAATTTGAAAGAAAAGTGCGGGAAACTGGAGGGCACTGAAAAACCCTCGTGAGAGTCCTTTTTAGAAAAAAATTGCACATATGTGGTAAAAAATTTGCAAATGTCAAAAATTTTTTGTATCTTTGTGCCTCGAAAGATGTAAAAAAATACAAATATATGATAAACAGTGACATTTGTTCCTGCCGTGTGCGCAAGGCGCTGCGGATGATGGTGTTATTCGGTTTGTTGCTGCTGCCCTATCAGGCGCAGGCGCAATGGCGTCTGGGCGTGAACGGCGGCGGTACATGGAACCACTATTCGATCAACAAACAGTACATGACCGATTACCGCTACGTAGATGAATGGGGCGGTTTGGCAGGTGTGACGACGCAGTACAACTTCTTTGACTGGTTAGGTCTGCGCGGCGAGCTGAACTTCGTGCAGCGTAACTACCGTCATACGCGCTATGAGTATGCCGACAAACTCAGTGTGCGCTATGAGAACAACTACCTGCTGCTGCCCGTGACGGTGAATTTCAGTTTCGGCGGGCAGAAAGTCCGGGGATTCGTCAATGCCGGTGTATATGGCGGCGTATGGCTGTGCGGTAAGCGTGGCGGTACGGAGTACAACTCGATGGGCAACGACGGAAAATACCAATTCTCGGAGCCTTATACCTTCAATAGCGAGAAAGACCAGCGCGGTGACTTCGGTTACACGGGCGGAGTGGGTATAGAGTACAAGTTCCACGAGCACTGGCTGGCGCAGATCGAGGCTGTATGCTACTACAGCGTGGTGAGTACCACGAAGCAGTACATGGACTACCAGAAAGACTACCGCTACAACACCACTATCGGATTGAAGGCGGGAGTCTCTTATGTGTTTTGATTGACAATTGATTGACAATTTATAAATGATTGACGATTTATGAAAACGAAGATATTTTTGATAGCGGCAGCGGTTGTGATGATGACGGGTTGCCGGATGGAGAGCGATGATGTGCTGAACTATGCGCATCAGGACGAGATGGCGTTTAGCAAAGCCGAAGGCAGTTACGCCGCCAAGTTCGATGTCGTATGGAGCGGAATGAATGCGAACTATGCCTTGTGGGACTATGAGTACACGCAAGGCTTGGACTGGGATAAAGTGTATGAGGAGTTCCGTCCGCGGTTTGTCGCCTTGGATTCGTCGAAGACAGCCGTGACCGACAATCAACTCAAAGCGTTGCTGGACTCGATGGTTGCTCCCCTGCATGACGGCCACTTGGCGATACAGATGAAGAACCACGCTACGGGCCAATTTGTAAGTTCGATGCCCGGGCTTATGCGTATCATGCGCGAACGCAACGATGAGTATAAAGAGGTGCAATCCAAGAATATGCTGCTCACCTATTATGAAAAGAAAGGAGAGCTGAAGGACTATAAGATGATCAATTCCAACACGCTGCAGACGGTTGCACTGATGGCGTACGAATACATGGCAACGGTAATACTGCGCTTGAGTAGTATTCCCGAGGCAGATCGCACGCCGGAGCAATCGGACACGATCAGGCTCTACAAGCAGATTTCTTCCGAGATGGAAGTTCCCCTTGCTCGCGCGATTACGCTGGGTGACAAGACGGGAATACAGGAATTCAATAATATAGCCTACAAGTACGAATACCTGCACATACCCTATCTGGCGCCGGTTGATCCCGTAATCAACGAATATGGTATAAACGTTACGTACGCATTGTTTAAGGACAATATAGCCTATCTGAGTTTTGACGGATTCACGCTCAGTGCGTATCTTGAACCGGCATATACAAAAGAAATATTCGCCGGTTGCAGCGACGCGACCATGGCGCTGGTGAAAGAGGTAGGCGATGTATGGCGTGCGTGGTTTGAAGCCATACAGGATCTCCACAAAGCGGGTACGCTCAAGGGCGTGATCATTGACGTGCGCAGCAACGGTGGCGGATTCCTCAACGACTCGAAGTTCGTGCTGGGTGCGCTGATGCCGGCGGGAGGATTTCAGGACTGCAACGCCCGCTTAAAACGTGGCTCGGGGCGGTTTGACTACTCGCCGCTTATACCTCAGATGATGCCGACGCTGGAATCGGAGCACGTGACGGTGAACGAGCCGGTTGTGGTTCTGTGTAACTGCGCATCGGTAAGTATGGCGGAACACACCTCCTACGGAGCTAAACTGATGAAGAACGGTACACTGATCGGTACGCGCACATGGGGAGGATTCAGTGCATTGTCGGACGCAGGAACATATACGAACAACTATGCCGGTTATGTCGGCGTGCGGGGCGTGACACCGGTGTTCTGCTATATACCGCAAGAGGTGGCATTAACCTTGGAGGGAAATACCGTGGAAGAGAATATTGTGGAAGGTCACGGCATAGACCCGGATATCGAGGTGGCACTGGATGTAGCTACCTTGGATGATGGCAATGGAGCGGATAGCCAACTTGACCGAGCGATACAGTTTATTAAGGAGAATTGATAGTTGATAATTGATAGTTGACAGTTGTTATTGATGATTGATAATTGATAGATTATGAAGATAAAACAAATTATTCTGCTTTGTGTTTGCAGCATGATTCCTTTAGCCTGTATGGCTGAATCGAAGCAGACACGTAGTACCCAGAAACATGAGGTGCGAATAGGTTACGGTGACCCGATGTACGAGACCATGCGTTGGAAAGACGAACCCAACAAATTAGGCGTGCCGATGAACGTGCGCCAGAACTACCGCTACACCGGACATATTTACGGCGAGTACATGTACCGCATCAACTCATGGCTCGGTGTAGGCGGTCAGTTGGACTTCGGCGCAACGATGTTCGATTACAACTCGTACCAACTCGACGCTCAAGGCAATCAGTTCCTTGCCTCGAGCCAATACCGCTACTTCTATGATGTATGCCTTATGCCGTCGGTGCGCTTCACGTATTTCCACCGCGACTGGGTAAACCTCTATTCCGGCGTGCAATTAGGTGTAGGTATTCATGGCGATTACCTCGGACGTAGCGAGGTCGGCTGCGCTTGCGGAGTGACAGCACTCGGTGTGTCGGTCGGACGTGATCACTGGTTCTGCACCGCTGAGTTCGGCGGACTGAGTAACATACAATCCCTCACAGCCATCTATCTGATCTGGACGAAATGGTTCAACGTGTCCGTGGGGTACAGATTCTAAATTAAAAATTCAAAATTAAGAATTCAAAATTAAGAATTAAGAATTATGAAGCGCTATACCTATTTATTCAGTATATTGGCAATTGCTTTGGCGTTTGCCTCGTGCCAAGCGGACAAGAAAGATTACACCTCGTTTGTCAAGGACGCTGCCGGCTATCATGTGATTAGCAACGGCGATATAGATCTTGACAAGCAGTACCCCGTTTGGGCAGACCAGTTGGGTAATATGCCATCGGACGTTGATCCGTGCGATCCCAACGGCTACAACCAAGTGGAGGGCAAATCGACATTCATGCAGATGTTCTCGCCGCTGATGAACATGATCACGTACTCGACCGTTCATCAGATCGTGGGTACCTATCAGTCCGAGTACAAAGGGCAATCGATCACTCTGTCGGGCAACATGTATGTTCCCAAATCGAAGCGATGCAAGGGACTGATCATGGCGTGCCATTACACCTATGCTGCTCTGAGCGAGTCACCATCACAAGGACCCACGTTGTCAGCGCTGTTGGCAACGAAAGGTTATGCGGTGATTGACGCCGATTACGTAGGCTTTGGTGTAACCTACCAGATGGTTCATCCGTATCTGGACAAAGCCGCTACAGGTCGTGCGGTAGCCGACTTCGGGCGCTTGGCTCGACCTTTCCTTGAGGCAAACGGCTACACGTTCGAGACCAACGATATCTACATCTTCGGCTATTCGCAAGGCGGTCATGCTGCAGTGGCTACACAGGAGTTCATCGAATCCCATGCGGACTATCTGAAAGACCTGCCGATCACAAGGGTGCTCTGCGGCGGTGGCCCGTATGACCCGATGGTGACCTATGACGTAGCCAAGAAGACCGATGTAATAGGTTTCCCTGCCGTTGTGCCGATGTTCCTGCAGGGCACGATCTATGCCAACGACCTGAACGACAAATCGCTGTCAATGCCTATCACCGAAGCGGACTTCCTGTCCGAAGCCATGCTCAAGGACGATCGCTACAAGGTTTGGCTCAACAGCAAAGCCTATACGATGGATCAGGTTAACCTGCTGATGAAGGGGATAGGCTGCGGCAAGTTCTCAACCATACTGCGCCCCGAGGCGCTGGAGGAAGATTATCCGCAAAACAAGATCCTCTTCCAGAAACTCAAAGAGAATGCTACCACGAACTTCTGCCCTGTATCGCCGATGTTCATCTTCCACTCCAAGGGCGATGATGTTGTGACGTTTGAGAATGCAGAGATCCTACAGAAGCGTTTCCGTGAACTCGGCGCAGACGAGAGTAAGATTGAGTACGACTTTGCCGATTATGGTACGCACCGCTCCGGCCTACTCAAGTTCCACATGAAAGTGTTGAAAATGTTGAAGTGAGTTGAAGGCAATTGTACCATAGCCATCACGACAGCATAGGTACAACTTGTTCTGAAATATGCAAGTTCTTTTAACAGAAAAAAGTGCCCTCAAGAAAGAGGGCACTGAAAAACCCTCGTGAGAGTCCTTTTTAGAAAAAAATTGCACATATGTGGTAAAAAACTTGCATATGTGCGATTTTTTTGTATCTTTGTAGTGTAATTTAGAAACCGTTATGCTGAGCCAACA
>DBXI01000030.1 GCA_002309255.1 Bacteroidales bacterium UBA1216
CCGGCGATGACGTTCGTATTGCGGATATGGTCGAGCAGCGATGTCTTACCGTGATCAACGTGACCCATGACGGTAACGATTGGTGCACGAGGCTCCATATCCTCATCGCTATACGCCTCTTCCTCTTCTGCGATCTTCTCTGCCACCTGTGCGCTGACGTATTCGGTCTCAAAGCCGAACTCCTCAGCTACGATGTTGATTGTCTCTGCATCCAGACGCTGGTTGATGCTCACCATCATACCGAGCGACATACAGGTACCGATGATCTTCGTTACCGGCACGTTCATCATCACAGCCAGGTCGTTGGCGGTCACGAACTCGGTGAGCTTGAGCACCTTGCTCTGAGCCTGCTCTTCTGCAGCAGCGGTAGCCATCTTCTCACGCTCCTGCTCACGGCGTTCGCGTTTGTGCTTGGACGTAGCGGTCTTACCCTTGTTGCCTTGCAAGCGGGCAATCGTCTCCTTGATCTGGCGCTGAACCTCCTCGTCATCCACCTCTACGCGCACGCCTTTCTTCTTCGAGGCGTTCTTACCTTTTTGGTTCTTGACGTCGTTGACATCCACCTTGTTCTGCTTGATGCGCTCGCGTTTACGCTTCTCGCCCGTACCTCCACCTTGGGATGCACGGCGCTGCTGCTCACGCTCCTCACGCTCCTTCTTCTTCTCCTCCTTGGTCTTCTGCCGCGGATGGGTAGCCTGATTGAGCGTGTCCAAGTCGATCTTGCCCACCACCTTCGGCTGGTTCTTCAGCACGGGTTTGCCCAGCGTGAAGATCTCCGTTTTCTTCGGTTCGGGTTTGGTCTGTTCGGTTTTGGCCTTCTCAGCAGCTTTGCGCTCTGCTTCGGCTTGTGCTTTCTGCGCCGCAGCCTCCTCGGCAGCTACGCGTGCAGCCTCCTCCACCTCAGCCTGACGCTTGGCAGCCTCTGCAGCTTTAGCGGCTTCGCGTTCGGCAGCCAGACGAGCGGCTTCCTGTGCCGCCTTACGCGTCTCTTCGGCCGCGTGCTCTGCCTCCTCTTGCGCCTTACGAGCAGCCTCCTCTGCAGCTTTCTTGGCAGCAGCCGCAGCCTCCTCAGCAGCCTTACGAGCAGCCTCAGCAGCCTTGCGGTCGGCCTCCTCCTGAGCACTGTCCAAAGTGAGAACACGCTGAATATCACGCTCCTGACGCTGCTGCTGCTGACGCTCCGCCTCCATGCGAAGAGCCATGTCTTTGTTGAACTCCTTGGCAAGTTTTACATAGACATCATCATCGATACGCAGGTTAGGATCGGTATCGATCTGCATACCTTGTTTAGCCAGGAACTCAACGGCAGTGGACATGCCGATATTCAGTTCTTTACACGCTTTAATCAGTTTTATAGCCATATTGTTTGTTGTTTTTTGTCGAAAGAACGTTCTTTTCATTCACTCAAAGACAAAAGATAAAAGCCTATTATGATTTGTATAGTCGAAAGTTATTCGGCTTTTTTCTTTGAGCGAAGCGGTCTTTTTTCTTTGAGCAGCCTGTGGCTGCGGTCTATTTAATCTTCAGCAAATTCGGCTTCGAGGATTCGGATGACATCGTCGATGGTCTCTTCCTCGAGGTCAGTGCGCTTGATCAGTTCGTCCTTATCCACTGCCAGTACAGCCTTAGCGGTGTCCAGTCCGGCACCTTTCAGGGTGTCGATCACCCACTGATCGATCTCGTCGTTGAACTCGTCCAGATAGATATCCTCTACGTCCTCACCTTCCATCTCGCGGTAAACCTCTATCTCATAGCCGGTAAGCATGCTGGCGAGTTTGATATTGTATCCGCCCTTACCGATAGCCAGGCTGACCTCTTCGCTCTTGAGGTAGACCTCGGCTTTCTTCTCCTCCTCGTTGATGGTCATCGAGCTGATTTTCGCCGGCGACAATGCACGCTGGATATACAGGTTGATGTTCGAGCTGTAGTTGATCACGTCGATATTCTCGTTCCTCAGCTCGCGCACGATGCCATGGATACGTGCACCTTTAATACCTACGCATGCGCCCACGGGATCGATGCGGTCATCAAAGCTCTGCACAGCCACTTTGGCACGCTCACCCGGGATGCGGGCGATATTCTTGATGCCGATCAGTCCGTCGTGCACCTCGGGAACCTCCTGCTCGAACAATCGCTGCAGGAACAGAGGCGAAGTGCGGCTGAGGATGATCTTCGGGTTCTGGTTCTTGTTATCCACTTGTACTACCACGGCGCGAACGGTGTCGCCCTTGCGGTAGAAGTCGGTCGGGATCTGGTTCTGCTTGGGCAAATAGAGCTCGTTGTTCTCCTCGTCCAGCAGCAGCATCTCTTTCTTCCACACCTGGTAGAGCTCGCCGCTGACGATCTGTCCGAGCTTCTCGCTATAGCGCATATACAGGTCTTCCTTCTTCAGGTCAAGAATCTTCGTGGCCAGTGTCTGACGCAGGTTAAGGATCATTCGGCGTCCGAACACGCTGAAATCCACGCGGTCGGTCACCTCCTCGCCTATCTCTGCCTCGTCATCGAGCTTGAGGGCATCGGAGAGAGCGATTTGTGTGTTCTCGTTGGCCACATCATCGTCCTCCATCACCAGACGGTTACGGTACACCTCCAGGTCACCCTTGTCAGGGTTGATGATCACGTCGTAGTTGGCATCGGTGCCATACATCTTGGCGATCACGCTGCGGAACGACTCTTCCAGCACGTTGATCAGCGTCTGTTTGTCAATGTTCTTGAACTCCTTGAAGTCCTTAAAAATCTCAATCAGATTGATTGAATCGGTTTTCTTTGTTGCCATTGTTATATTGTGTTCTTATATTTTCCGATTTATCGTTATTACGTTATCACGTCATCACGTTATCTCGTCATCACGAATTAGAATTTCAGATCATAGCAGACATACTTGGGTTCATCATATCGCCAGGTGTAGGTCACCACCTGCGTCTGTTTGCGCTTCTTGCCCTCCACTGCTACCTTCTCCTCTACATCCACGCTGAACGTCTCCTCATCCACACTCACCAGCTGTCCGCGCACTTTCTTGCCGTCGGCAAGTACCTCCACATCGTGCCCGAGGTGCTTGTTGTATTGCATCTTTGTTTTGAACGGTGCAGTCAGACTCACACTACCTACCTCCAGCGCATAGTCGGGTTCGCCTTGCGCTTCGAGCCACTCCACGAGCTGACGGTTCAGCTCGCCGCAGAAGTTCACATCTGTCCCTTCCAATCTGTCCACCTCCACCAGAATAGTGTTCTCTGCATCGATCTCCAGCGTGATCAATTCATAGCCTGTTCCATCGAGCAGCTGCTCGATCTTGGCCTGTATGTCTTGCTTACTTGTCTTCATCCTTAGAATGTCAATCGTCAATTATCAATTGCCAATTATATTAAAACGATGAGGAGTCCGAACAGACCCCTCACTCATTTCGCGTGCAAAGATACAAAATATTTTGCATAAATGCAAGCGTTTGCGCATTTTTTTTCTCAAACGCGTCATTTTTCTGCATTCTGCCACACCAACACGGCAGAATAGCCTACCGCAGGAAGGTGCGAGCACCTCCGCATCTACTATTTGATTCGCGTCCCTACTGCGTTGTAAACACCTCCGTCAGGCAGCAGCAGGAACAACACCCCATCACGGATGATCTTGCGCCCTGCAATCCGTTCGTCGGGCAGGTTATTGCTTATATTTGTTCCCATCCGGCAGGCTACAGCTAGCGGAACGAATATATCCGGTGCGCCCTTCGATGACAGACGCACATACGCCTCATGCACGCCGTAGTCCTGCGCCTCAAAGGATACGAGGCATTCGCCGCCGGTGCTCGGCAGCTGGGCTGTGGAGAGCTCGAAGCGGTTGTAGTTAGCGCCCTCCAGCGACAGGCTGATCACATCCGTCAGGTTGCGGCCTGTGACTTGGATCGCGCCAATGATCTTCTTCTGCCCGAGTTGCGCTGTACTATCGATCAAATATGCCGGTGCTACGCTGATGGTAGGCAGATCGGTGCGTCCCCAGCTCACGTTGTCGATGTAATAGGTCACGGCGCCGGCACCACCGTTCGGACCGGCGTAGCGGAACGCTATGTGGAACACATCGGCCATCGTCTCGGCATATGGTGCCAGGTCGAGGTAGAAGATGCGCCACTCGTTGGCATCATTAGCAGTAGCAGGTATATCAAAGCTGGCCGTCAAGTTCTGGAAATATACGCTGTCCTTCTCCACATCCACGTAGTACACCTCGAGCACCGTAGGGTTGTTGTCCTCGGGCAGGTACTCGCCCATCACATTGAAGGTGAAGATCTTGCTCTCGGCGTTCTTGTAATCGAGTGCCGGCGTCACGAGCCACGTTTCCCATATACCTGTGCTATCCTTGCCGTATTGATAGGCGGTAGCCTTGGCGTAACGTTCCGTGCCGCGTGCCGGGGAGGTCCTCTGCTCATCGAATCCCCACCACGGGCGCTGATCCTTGGGTGCCACGTTCTGCCAGCCGCTGAGCGTCAGTGTCTTGTTGTGTTCTATGCTGCCAAAGCGCTCGTCGAGCAGTTTGACCGGTGCGGATTCATCCCACGCGAACTTCGTCTGCCAGTCGATATCCTCCTCGGTGGCCTGCCGTGCTGATCCGGTCAGGGTGAGCACAAGGCTCGTTGCACCCTCGGAGTAGATAGTCAGTGTTGATTGGTACTCGCCTGCCTCCAGCGGAGCGAAACGCACAGTCACCTCGCTCGAAGTGTTCTTGGCGAACATCGATCCGTCGATGGTGAAAGCTGCGCCTTGGGTGTGATCCACACGCATGTACACATAGTCATTGCAGTTGGCGCTGGTGACGGTCAGAGTCTTGGTCACCGCCTTGCCTACTACCGCCTCAAATGCCGGAACCACGCTCGGTGTGACGCTCAACGTAGGCTTGAGCGATGGATCAACGCAGGAGCCGGTCAGCTTGATCGACTGGAACAAGGTGGTGTGACTCAGGTTGTCGATGTTCAGCACAGCAGTATGCGTGCCCGCCTCTGTGGGAGCGTAGGTCACCACCAGGTCGAGTTCGCTCTTGTCGGCTGCCATTGAGCTGGCGGACAGGCGGAACTGGTCGGGGTTATAGCCGCTCAGTTCGAATGTTGTCTCGCCGTTGAGGTTGCCCTGCCGGATATGCAGCGGTGTAAAATCTGCCGTCTCGCCTTTGTTCACCGTCACCTGCGACAGGCTCTTAGGTGTCACCTCGATGAACGGCTCAGCCTGCTCGGGCATCGGCAACTGCTCCAGACTGATTGAGTCCAGCAGCACGCTGCACTTGGCGCCGGCCTTGACACTGAAGAAGAACGCTTTGGCTTTCTCCGGCCTCGTGGTCTCGATGCGCAGGGTCTGCCACTCCTCGTTCACCTCCGCCGACAACTCGCGCTGCAGCTTGTCAGCATCGTGGTACTTTAGCCCTTCGGCGGTGGTGGCATGCTCCCAGTAACTCTCCAACTTAACCGACCCATTGGCACTCAGTTTGAGCACCTTATAGTGGATGATCAGACGGAAGGGCGTGTTAGCAGCAATGTTTTCATCCGTCAGGTTCGCTACATCCTGATAGATCGTAGTGGCTGTGTTTGCGCCTAACTTCAGCGCCACCGCTCCGTCATACACATCCGACTTCTCGGATACAGCACCGAAGCCGGTGCGTTCCCACCCCTCGAAATCGGTGTAGTCCCCGAATAGAAAGTTATTATTATCTACATACGTCTCAAAACTACCGTTCTGCAACAGGTTCACTCCTTCTTCTGCTGCCAAGGGCGCTCCCCATAGGAGGAGCGCACCCAGTAGCAGACTATACATCTGTTTGTATTGCATATATCCGTTTTTGTTGATTACAGTTCCGTTCCCAGCAGGTTGAACGCCTTGCCATCGCGCAGAATCACTACCTGTCCGTTGCGAACGACCTTCACCGCCTTGCTCTCGCTATGCAGCTGATCAATAGCAGCAGGTATACGAGGAGTACGATTCAGTACATCCTCTGACGAGCGAATCTGAATAACATCATTGAATGCAGGATGAGCGACAATACCTATCACGTCAGCCGATGCAGGCACCTTCTCGCCAATGATGTCGCAGCCCTCCTTAACCTGGATATTTACAATGATATCACCCTTGGAGATAGCTATCGCACCTTTTGCAAACTCCTCCACTTCCGGGTCAAAGTTCACTGCCGCCAACTTAATCAGCGCCGGACCAAATGCTCCTATATTGGCTATATCGGCATCCAAAGGCACTAACTCATTGTCAGAGCTGGCTACTGCGCCACCTTGCACCAGACCCGTTGCGAAGCCTTCTACGAAATCTTCACTGTCAAACTGGAGCGCTACGAGACCGGAGATTGCGTCACCTACCTTCCATGACGATGACACTTCATAGTAGTCAGCCAGATGGATAGCGCCGCTGGCGTCCTGAACGGTAATGTGTGGCGTGTTGTACTCGCCAAACTCAAATTTCTGAATGATGATCGGTTCTGATTCAAGCAGCACGGTTTCACCATCGCTGAGCTCTTTCAAGGCTGCTATATTGGCAACTGCAGCCAGTCCATACCACGTTACATTAATTACTTTAGCCTCAGCCCCTTCTGAACTCAGTGTAACCTTGGCCGATCCATTGCCTTCGGCAGGCGTAAGAGTCAGACTGATCTTGGCACCGCCCTCGGCCTCGGCATCATCCTTGCTGATGGATGCCGCAGATACGACCAATGCATCATTGTTCGATGCTACGCTGATAGCGCCCTTCAGATTGCTGCCCTTCACGGTGATCTCTTTCACTGCCTCTACATCCTTGGCAATGATTCCGAAAGCCACAGCATCATCAGTAGCGATCTCCGGCGTCGGCTCTACAGGCTCGCCGCTCTCCCAGAGCTCTGACCACGAGGTAGTAACCTTGATCTCGTCAATCAAAGCACCGAGCTTCAAGGTCGAACTACTGCTCAACAGGATGCTCCGCAGTTGGCTGGCATCGGCCTTGGTGCCGGCACCCATATCCGAACCGGTATTGGGATTGATAGCTTTTTGCTTGCTCTCTATTGTGGCCTGCGGTTTAGCGTCGCTCTTAACCGGGTTTACATACAACCGTACTACGTCGTTCTGGTCACCATCAACAAACTCGTACTCCGTAATCAGCAGGAACTTGCCAAACTCCAACGTCTCTGTATAGGAGATATATGCAGCGGATTCCGGCCCCTTGGCTATACCAAACTGGAATTTACCATCTTCTATCTTCTGCAACTGAAGGCGGCAGAAGTGGTTGCCGGCAGTTGACACGGATGAGGTGCCGTTCGCAAATGCCCACAAGTAGTCGCGAGTGCTGGCTGTTGCAGAGGTCGTTGCATAGGCCTGCAGATCAACGATGGCTGCCAGAAAGACAGACCCCGAGTTGACCGCCTTCTTCAGCGGAGTAGCGGCCTTCTTCACACTATTAGACTTGAGTTCCAGACTCTTGGTGCCATCTGTAGTGGATTTGTAGCCGGTATAGATCAAATCATTGTCTGCATTGATAAATAGGTTTCCAACTCCGGTGATATTCGTCCAGCCGCTGGAAGCTATTTCATCGCCGAAAGCATTGTCATTCGTTGCCAACGTCTCTGTTTCCTGGTTGAAGTGCTCTGTCAGCAGCAACTCAGCATTCACTACGCTCAGCGACAATACCGCTGCGCACATAAGTGTAAAGATCTTTTTCATACGCGAAAAAAAATTAAAAGTTTATTACCTTGATTCTCCTATTTTTGACAAAACCGATTGCAAATTTACAACATTTCGCTGACAAATGCAAATAAATATGCAAAAAATGTTATAAATTGCGCTTAATTGCGGACAATTTATAACATTTGTATATCATTTTGCCGATTTTGCAAGCAAAATGTCAAACAGGCACAAGGGAATCTTTCGGCAGGATATTACCGCAGGAAGGTGTGTCCCTGTTGGATCACCACGCCCCTATACGACGCATCCACGCGCACGCCAAGCGGTGAGTAGGCGGGCAACGATGGGTCGAACAGCGGCTGCGCAGCGGTCTGCTCTACAGCCGTGAAGTCCTCGTCGGGATCATTGGCGCCGTTCTCGGGATCCTCCTCTTCGGGGTTCTCCTTAGCGGGTCGCCAGTACTGCGCGTCGGTGCTCACGCCCTTCACGCCCGGCAAGCCCAGGTAGAGTGGGTTCATCTTGTCGTTGAGCAGGATACCCTCCACCTTGATCTGCACACCCACCAGTTCGGGGTTATCCACCACGTTCAGCGCGGCGCGTGCCTCGTGGCTGATCTGCACCAGCACATACTTGTTCTCGTCCGTCTCCTCCGGATCATCGGCAAGCACAAGCGAGAGCTGATCGTCCAGGCTGATGCCGTCATACTGATCCTGATAGCGCTTCACGCCGCCGAGCACGTAGCCGGTCACCCAGTAATATGTATCCGCCCATATCGTGCCGTCGGTCTGCCCGAGCTTGATCACATCGGCGCAGGTGAACGGGTTAGGACGTGTGCCGGCACCCTCCAGACGGATGATAGCCACCTCAAAGAGCAACGTGACGCGTTTCTCCACCTTCTTGCCGGTCGATTTGTCCTTGCCACTGAGGTAGAGGAACGTGCCGTGCTGCCCCTCCGATGCGCCTGCATAGCAGGTGATTGCCAGCTCGCCGCCCTCGGCAGGCAGATGATCGGTAGCCAGGTAGAACAAATCGGATTCGCCGTTCGCCATCGTTATGCTAATACCACCGTCAGCCAGGTTCACGCCCGAGACATGCAGAACGCGCTTCGATGCCTGATAGTCGGAGCTCATCAGTCCCCAGTCAAGCACGCTGCCCTCAGCCGTGCGGATAGCGCCTGCATCCGGGTCGGCCGGACGCACACATACATCATCCAGGAAGAAACGGTGCTTGTTCGTCGACGTGAACGTTACCCGGATCCCGTCCGTGACATCGATGATACGGATCGTGATCGTCGTCCACGTGTGCTTCTTCAGGTAGTAGGATGTCGGATCAGAGGTCGTGCCGCCGCTGATGCTTACATTGAAGATCGAGTCACCCTCCCACGGCGCTACGCGGAACGACAACTCTACCTCGCCCGTGCATTCAATCTTCGGCGTGGTAGCTGAACCCTGCTTCTTGCTCGTGCCTACCTTCAGGCACTGATACGCGCCGTTGCAGTAGGTGAAGCTCCAGTCTGGGCTGTCCTGATAGATGGCTATGGCTGTGGCTATATCACCACCCCACTGCTCGTCGTTACCACCCGTGTAACCATAGTCCTCATCCTCCGCATCAATACAGCGGTCGAAGGTCTCCAAATAGATAGGCTGCATCTCAGCCATCAGAAGTGTGGCGATACACAGCCACGAAAAGAGTAGAAATATACGTTTCATTCAATATAGATGTTTTTCATGTTTTACGAAATGCGGACGCAAAGATACAAAAAATTATCCATATAAGCAAATTTTTGGGCAATATATTTGCATATTCGATTTATTTTTTGTACCTTTGCAGAGTGAATTCACTAATTTATACAATTATATGACTAAACATCTCATTTCTACCCTGCTCGCTGCCTGTGTTGTGTTGGCATCGTGCACGAGTGAGCCGGTGTCTGTTCGTCAGGAGCGTTTGCTCACCCGGTGGCAGTTCACCCTTGTTGATGACCAAGGTCAGCCCGCCGGTTGGCAAACCGTAACAGTACCACACGATTGGGCTATCAGCGGTCCGTTTGATCGTGAGAACGACCTGCAAAAGGTGATCGTGGTGCAGAATGGTGAGAACGAAGCCACCTGGAAGACCGGCCGCAGCGGCGGTCTGCCATGGATGGGCAAGGGTCACTACCATACGCGCATAGCTGTGGATACCGCGCGCTGGAACACGCTGGTGTTCGATGGCGCAATGTCGCATGCCGACATCTATATCAACGGCGAGGAGGTGTGCTACTGGCCATACGGCTATAACACGTTTGACTGTTACATCCTGCCCGAGCTCATCAACGGCGACAGCGTGGATATAGACGTCTATCTGGAGAACAAACCCCAGCAGAGCCGCTGGTACCCGGGCGCAGGTATCTACCGCAACGTCCATCTGATCACCACCGACCGCATCCATGTCCCCACCTTCGGAACGCTCGTTCGCACCCCCGAGGTCAGCGCCGAGCGCGCTACGGTCACCCTGGCTGTGGAACTCCAGGACGGCACAGAGACCACTTCAGCCGACAAGGCAGGCGTGGAAATCATCACCGACATCCTCTGGCAGGGCAAGACCGTTGCCACCATCCGCGGAGAGGAAGGACAAGCTGAGGTCAGCCAGCCGCAGCTCTGGTCGCCAGAGACACCTAACTTATATATTGCACGCACACGCGTAGTGCGCGAGGGAGAGCTGCTCGACCAGTACAACACACGCTTCGGCATCCGCAGCATCAGCTACACACCGGAGCATGGCTTCCAACTCAACGGACAGACACGTAAGTTCAAGGGCGTGTGCAACCACCACGATCTCGGGCCGCTCGGAGCTGCTATCCACAAGGATGCCCTACGCCACCAGATAGCTATGCTGCAAGACATGGGATGCGACGCCATACGCACCAGCCACAACATGCCCGCCCCCGAACTCGTGGAGCTCTGCGATGAGATGGGTATGATGATGATGATTGAGCCCTTTGACGTCTGGAACCAGGGAAAGACGGAGAACGACTACAACAAGGAGTTCGCCGACTGGTGGCAGCGTGATATAACCAACATGGTCAAGAACTACCGCAACAACGCCTCCGTTATGCTCTGGTCGAGCGGCAACGAGGTGTGGAACCAGGTGCTGGACGATGGCATACAGATCGTTACCGACCTGCAGGCGCTCTTCCATCAGCTTGACCCCACGCGACCCGTCACCAACGGCATGGATCAGGCGATGCACGTCATCCACAACGGCTTTGGCGCTGCCGTTGAGCTGCCCGGATTCAACTACCGCACCGGTCGCTACCTTGAGGCCTACGAACACCTGCCGCAGAAGATGATCCTCGGCTCGGAGACCGCCTCCACCGTCAGCAGCCGAGGCGTGTACAAGACGCCGGCTATCCTCCGAGACTTTGCCAACTACCCCGACTTCCAGTCCTCAGGCTACGACGTGGAGTACTGCCCTTGGTCGGGGCTGCCCGAGCAGGACTTCCAGCTGCAGGACGACTACCCATGGACGCTCGGTCAGTTCGTCTGGACAGGCTTCGACTACCTGGGCGAACCATCACCCTACGACACCGATGCATGGCCATCACATAGCAGTTACTTCGGCATCATCGATCTCGCATCGCTGCCTAAGGATCGGTATTACCTCTACCGATCGCAGTGGCAGACACAGTCCCCAACCCTGCACCTGCTCCCGCATTGGAACTGGCAGGAGGGTGAACTGGTGCCCGTGTTCTGCTACACATCCTACCCCGCAGCTGAGCTCTTCGTCAACGGAAAGAGCTACGGCAAGCTCCGTCACGCTACACCCGAAGAAACCGCACGACTCAAAGCCGGTGAGCAGATCCCGGGCGTGAGTCAGATGCCTAAGGTTGGAGATTTCGAGGTTCCTGTATGGGGTGCACAACCCGCACCCGAGCTGCTGCCGCGCTACCGGCTCATGTGGTTCGATGTGCCGTTTGAGGCCGGCTCGATCGAAGTTGTAGCCTACGATGCTGACGGAAAGGCCGTGGCACGCGAGGCTATCCACACCGCCGGTGAGCCACATCACCTCAAAGCTATATGGGCGAACCGCAGCGAGCAACCCGAGGAGTTATGCTATATAACACTGCGCGTGGAGGACAAGGACGGAAACCTCTGCCCCAACGCCGCCAACATTATCCGTTATGAGGGCAACGGATTCATCGCCACGGCCAACGGCGATGCAGCTTGTCTCGACAGTTTCGTTGAGCCGCAGATGCACGCCTTTGCCGGACAATGCACGTTCATCGTCCGCCGTGGCAGCCGCGGACAGTTCGCTGCCGACGGACTGCTCCCCGCACCCGCCAACATCAACTAACTACACAAGAAAGGGATTGAGCCTAACGGATCAATCCCTTTCTTATCTTTGGATAATTTGGGTAATTCTTATCTCTTTTCACTCGAACGATCTGAAGGTTGGTTGACGGAATACCCCCCCCTCGCTACTTCACTGCCTTGAACGACATATCCAGGCTCTTATACGAGTGCGTCAGCGCACCTACGCTCACATAATCGACGCCCGTCAGCGCATAGTCGCGCAGCGTGTCGATTGTTATGCCGCCGCTGCTCTCTATCTCCATCTTCCGGTGCGTCTGCTCCCAGTCGCGGATGATGCGCACCGCCTCGCGCGTGTGCTCCGGCGTGTAGTTGTCCAGCATGATCCGGTCGGGTATCCCGGTGCCCAGCGCTTCACGCAGCTCATCGTCATTGCGCACCTCGATCTCTATCCTCAGATCCTTGCCCTTAGCCTGGCAGTAGTCACGTGCACGAGTCAGAGCAGCCGTTATGCCGCCCGCAAAATCCACATGGTTATCCTTCAGCAGAATCATGTCAAACAGACCTATGCGGTGGTTCATGCCGCCGCCTAAGGCCACAGCTTCCTTCTCCAGATAACGCAGCCCGGGCGTCGTCTTGCGCGTATCCAGCACATGGCAAGACGTGTCGGCTATCAGGCTCTGGTAGCGGTGAGCCGTGGTCGCCACGCCCGACATCCGCTGCATCACGTTCAGCATCGTCCGCTCTATCTGCAGCAGACTGAGCTCCTTGCCCCACACCTTGAAGGCTATGTCGCCTTTCCTAACATGATCACCGTCGTTCAGGTACTGCTCCACGCGGCAATCGGGGTCGAAGTAACGGATGATCTCCTTCGCCACCTCTACACCCGCCAGGATACCTTCCTCCTTGATGATCAGCTGCTGACAACCCTGAGCATCAGCTGGGATACAACTCAGAGACGTGTGGTCGCCATCGCGGATATCTTCGTCAAACCAGATAGCTATCAGTTTGCGCAAACGTTCTTTTTCCATATATTCTAATGTCTTTTAAAAATTTGCCCGCAAAGGTACAAAAAAAATCTGACATTTGCAAGTTTCTTAAGAGAAAAATCGTATTTGCTAAGCAAATAGAAATTTTCTCTCAAGAAAAATGGGATGACATAACATAAAAGGCGTTTATTGCGGGCACTTCGGTGCTCGTTTTACGTTCATTTCAATAAAAATTCACTTTCTCGCACATTTCTTCTTGCAATATTTGCATAAGTCATTTTTTTTTCGTATCTTTGCAGTCGCAAAGATTTATGTGAGTTTCGACCGCTTGGGTTTGATGATTAAGTTACCCCACATAGGATGAAATTCTAATAAGGATGCATGTTACTGATCTTGGTGTAAAAAAGAACAAAAGAGACCTTACTGAGAACCAAAAAGATAGGCTTAAAGAATTTGGGCGTTAAAAGTAGAGACACTCAAAGAATTACTATCATCAAAAATTAGCAAATAATTATGTCCTGTCCACATGTTTAATTTACAATCAACTAAAATATATGAAAAATGAAATCAATGCCTTGATCATGGAGGCGATGAAAAACCATGATAGCGTTCGCACAGAGACCCTGCGCGGCATCAAGAGCGCGTTTCTCAACTGGCAAACAAGCAAAGAGAACGCCGGTAAAGACCTGAGCGAAGCGGAAGAAATCCAGATCATCAAAAAGATGGTGAAACAGCGTCAGGAGTCCATAGAACAATACCTGGCAGCAGGGCGCAAGGAGTTAGCGGAAGCGGAGCAGGCGCAGATCAACGTATTAGAAACATTCCTGCCGAAAGCCGCAACGGAAGAAGACATCCTTCGTGCCTTCCATGACGCCCAAACAGCCAACGGTTGGGAGGCCGAGAAGAAGAACATGGGACTTTTCGTGAAAGCCATCAAAGCCGCTCTTCCCAACGCCGACGGCAAGATGGTAGCACAAGTTGTTCAAAGCCAATTAGGCTGAAGTATTGATGGCAGGTGGTTTTACCTTATCCACCTGCCATCTTTTAGATTTTTCCTGTCGGGCGGCAGATTTCTGCACTGTCTATTTGCAAATTCGGATTTTTTTTTGTAACTTTGCGATCGCAAAGTTCTCGGGCTTGCCCGGTGAACGCAACAGCCATAGCAAATACATGGAAATATGGACGCAATTCAGTTACAAACCCTGTCAGAAGAGGATATAAAGTTTCAGCTTATCACTCCCGCTATCCTGAGTGCCGGTTGGCTAATGACGCAGATACGGATGGAATATCCGTTCACAGACGGTCGTATCATCTCCGTCGGTAGTGAGTATGAGCGTGCATCGAAGAAGAAAGCTGATTATATCCTCAAGCTCAACACCGACAATATCCTTGCCGTGGTGGAAGCCAAGGCTGCGACCAAAGACTTGACAACAGGTCTGCAGCAGGCTATCGGTTATGCCGAAGCATTGGATGTGCCGTTTGCGTATGCATCAAACGGTTTGGCGTTCCGCGAGCACGATATGATTACCGGTCGTGAGCGTGATTTTGCGATGAATGAGTTCCCTGATTGTCAGACCTTGAAGTGCCGATGGATACTGGAGAAGCGCATGACCAAGCCGCAGTCTGACGTACTGGATATTCCCTACCACTATGGCAACGGAGCCCACGAACCGCGATACTACCAGCGTATCGCCATCAACCGCACGCTGGATGCTATCGCCCGTGGCGACAAGCGTATCCTGCTCGTCATGGCTACCGGTACAGGCAAGACGTTCACGGCCTTCCAGATCATCTGGCGGTTGCGTGAAGCCAAGCTGGCAAAGCACATCCTTTACCTCGCCGACCGCAATATCCTCATCGACCAGACGATGCAGCAGGACTTCAAGCCGTTCCAAAAGATTATGACGAAAGTCACGGGAAAGGAGCTTGAGCCGTCCTACGAACTGCACATGGCGCTTTACCAGCAGCTCGTCAGCTATGAGGATGACAAAGAGCAGCCGTACTTGCAGTTTGACCCGAACTTCTTCGACCTCATCGTTATCGACGAATGTCACCGCGGCAGTGCCAAGGAGAACTCCGCATGGCGCAAGGTGCTCGAATACTTCAACAGCGCTACGCAGATCGGTCTGACCGCCACGCCCAAGCGTAAGGAGGATGCGGATAACTTCGACTACTTCAACGAACCGATATACACCTATAGCCTCAAGCAAGGCATAGAAGACGGATTCCTTGCGCCGTACCGCGTATCGCGTGTGCATCTGGATGTGGATGTCAACGGCTATATCGTCAAGCTCGGCGAGAAAGACACCAAAGGTAACGAGGTGCCGGTACGTGTGTACGAGCGCAACGATTTCGGCAAGAAGATCACCATCAACCGCCGTCAGGTTGCCGTGGCGATGGAGATTCAGGAGAAACTGAAAGACCTGGGCGAATTTACCAAGACTATCGTTTTTTGCCCCGACCAGGAGGAAGCCGCCAAGATGCGCGACTTGCTTGCCGCGCTTTTTCACGACCGGATGGCCAAGAGCCCGAACTACGTGATGCGTATCACCAGCGATGACCATGACGGCAAGAAGATGCTTGACCGCTTCATCGACCCCGAGCAGAAGTACCCCGTTATCGTCACCACATCCGAACTGCTATCTACCGGTGTGGATTGCAAGACCTGCGGGCTGATAGTGATTGACAAGGAAGTGAACTCCATGACGCTGTTCAAGCAGATGATCGGTCGTGGCACGCGTATCTATATCGACGAGGAGCGCAAGATCAACAAGTGGCACTTCGATATCCTCGACTTCCGTGATGCTACGCGTCTGTTCTTTGACCCGGAGTTTGACGGCGAACCCGAACTCAACACCGATAAACCGCGCCGCACAGGCAAAGATACCGGCAGCTCATCCAACGAGAACAAGAAGATTGAGATAGCCGGTGAGGAGATGGACGAGCAGACCTTCCAGAAGATTCACATAGAAGGCAGCAAGCGCGTAGCCAAGCTCAACGAGATCTACTACGTCATCAGCGATGACGGACAGGCGCTGGAGATTTCCGACTTCCTCGATTACACGCGCAAAGGTATCCTCCGCCGCTTCCCGAAGTTCGCGGATTTTGCGCGCCTCTGGACGGACTCCGACCGCAAGAGCGACATCATCGACGAGTTCAAGGACCATGACATCCTGATTGAGGAGGTGCGCCGCACTAATCCTAATCTTGCCAACGCCGATGTGTTCGATATCATCTGCCACGTGGCGTATGACATGAAACCGCTCACGCGGCAGGAGCGCGCCAACAATGTCAAGAAGCGCAACTATTTCGGCGAGTATGGCGACCAGGCACGCGCTGTCCTCAATGCCTTGCTCGACAAGTATGCCGAACTGGGTGTGCGCAGTCTGGAAGACCGCAATCTGCTGCGCCTCGAACCGTTCACCCAATACGGCACACCCGTACGTATCATCAAGCTCTTTGGCGGTAACGACGGCTATCAGACAGCTATTCACAAACTCGAACAACAATTATACTCCGCATAATCTATGGCAGTAAACAATCTCGTTAAACGATTGCAGAACGTGATGCGTCAGGATGCCGGTATCTCCGGTGATGCCCAGCGCATCGAGCAAATGACGTGGACGTTCTTCCTCAAGGTATATGACGCGCAGGAGGATGAATGGGAATTCAAATCCAATGGTGCCTTCCACTCGATCATTCCCGAGCCGCTGCGTTGGCGCAACTGGGCGACCGACCGCAAGGATGGCAAGGCACTCACAGGCGATGACCTGCTCAACTTCGTCAACAACGACCTGTTCCCTACGCTCCAGAAGCTGCCGTTGGTGCCCGAGTCGCCGCGTGCGCACTGGATTGTCAAAGAGGTCTTTGCCGACCTCAACCAGTACATGAAAAACGGCGTACTGCTGCGCCAGGTGGTGAATATAGTGGATGAAATTGACTTTACGGATGTCGAGGACCGCCACACCTTTGGTGATATTTACGAGGGCATACTCAAGGACTTGCAGTCTGCCGGCAATGCGGGTGAGTTCTATACGCCGCGTGCGCTGACCGACTTTATCATCCAAACGCTCAATCCCCGATTAGGCGAATCAGTGGCGGACTTCACGTCCGGCACAGGCGGATTCCTCACCTCGGCGCTCAACTACCTTGCTGCACAACGCAAGACACCGCAGGATGAAGAACTATGGCAAACATCTGTTCATGGTCAGGAGTGGAAACCGCTGCCATACCTGCTCAGTATAACCAACCTGCTGGTGCACGGAGTGGACGAACCCGATATCCTGCACTGCGATTCGCTTGGCACGCCAGTCTCTTCGTTCCGCGACAAGGACCGCGTCAACGTTATCGCCATGAATCCGCCGTACGGCGGAAGCACCGAGGCGTCGGTCAAGATGAACTTCCCCACGGATATGCGTTCGTCGGAAACGGCAGACCTGTTCATGGTACTTATCATGCGCCGACTGAAGATGGACGGTCGTGCCGGAGTCATCATCCCCGATGGCTTCCTGTTCGGTACCGATGGTGCCAAACTGGCTATCAAGACTGCACTCTTGCGTGAGTTCAACCTGCACACGATCATCCGTCTGCCGGGATCAATCTTCGCGCCATACACGAGCATCAACACCAATATCGTCTTCTTCAACAACGAAACCGCCGAAGGTGCCGAAGAAGGCTTCCGCACCAAGGATGTGTGGTTCTACCGCCTCGACATGCCCGAGGGATACAAACATTTCTCCAAGACCAAACCGATGCGTCTGGAGCATTGCCGGCCTATCAGCGACTGGTGGAACAACCGCACGGAACTCATCACAACTGACGACGAAGGCAACATAACCGACGAGAAATCCCGCCGTTTCACAGCGCAGCAACTCATCGACCTCTCCTGCAATTTCGACCAATGCAAGTTCC
>DBXI01000066.1:0-10721 GCA_002309255.1 Bacteroidales bacterium UBA1216
GCGAAGTACTCTTCGGTTTCGGGCATCGTTATTTCAAACATGGCAAGACCGCACTCGCGCGACGTAAAACGGTACTTTTTTATTTCGCCTTCCATCTCGGTTGCTAAGTCCACCACGTCTTTCGGGGAGTTATCAGTAAGGCGGACTGTCAGTTCCTCGCCAAAGTTAGACGGGTCAGTAGGGTAGAGGTACCCTTCCGGCCAAACACCGAAATCTGTAAGAATACTATAGCCTTGTGTTAGTGTATACTCTCTGTTCGGGAAAATGTATGGATCGATGTTGATTGCCATGTTCTGTTTGGCTTTAACGCGGAATGAGTGCTCTTGCTCGTCGATCCAAAGATGCCAGCCATCCGTGTCGAAATAGCCGGAGGGATACCTCATCGAAATCGTTGACTCACCCGAACCATTGATCATCAAGCTGTCACCATTGTAATAATCTGGGTAATCGGATACAAACGCGAAGAGCGAGTTAGAAGACTTATAGTAGTAATCTTTCATAGGCAGTTCCTTCCATGTACGCGTGAACTTCTTGTTTGCCACTTTCGCGGTCAAGCAAACAAAGAATGCCGGCAGCGGGGTTCCGGTTCCACTCTCTTCAGTCGAGTTATAGACGAAGAGGGAGTCGGCAGCTGCATCCTTGGCACCTTTGCCACCGTGCCAGCCGATGCCTACATAGTGCTCAGCTCTGCCGAAGAGGGTTAGCTTATACACATCACCATTATCCTTAACGGCCTGGATCGTTACTTCGCCACCGCCGATGCAACAAATCTTGCCCATCCGGTAGAGCTTATGACCATTCAGCTTGGATGTACCTACAAGCGTCGGAAGAAGTTCCACAACGCCCAACTGCTGATTGTCGATGATGAAATACTGGAAAATCTCATCCTCGTACGGGTGGGAAATAGCCTCGCCATACTTGAACTCGCCAAGATACTCTTCGATGTATTTTGCCGAAACAGTCTGCGGCAGACATAACGCTGCCAACAAGATAAATAGGGTAAATTTTTTCATTGTATTGTTTTGTTTTTTTAGTTAATGTTTTCGCTCGTGTGCTTGGGCGCGCAGAACGGGTGCACACCTAAACCGCCTACAAAGTTACGAAAAAATTAAGACATTTGCAAATAATTGTGACAAAAATGTGAAAATCCTCTTATAAAAGTTGTATTTTTATCCAAAAAAGGATTTTTTCCTTATGAAAATTTGCAAATATCAAAAATTTTTACTATCTTTGTACGCTAATTGTGCGGAAACATGAAAATCAATCGATACATAGTACCTCTTATATTGCTTGCCTGTCTGCTGGCGGCACTACCCGTGCGCGCTCAGTACGTGGGCAGTGGCAGTTCGACTTTCGCCTTTCTTGACCTGCCTGTATCTTCGCGGCAGAACGCGTTGGGCGGAGAGAATATTTCCATTCGCGACGGCGAACTGAGTTCAGCCTTCGCCAATCCCGCGCTGCTTGGCAGTATGACGCATAACATCCTGCAACTCGGCTACGCATACTATGGCACGAACCATTTCGGAAGCGTCATGTACGGCTACAACTTCGGCCGATCGAAGTTCGAGAATCAAGTCACCAACGACGGTCAGCCAGACCGCCCGAACTACTTCGCCGTAGGCATCCACTACCTTGACTATGGTCGCATGCCTTACGCTGAGACCAACGGCGAACTCACCGGCGCATCGTTCGGCGCACGCGACATACTACTCGAAGCCGCCTACGCACGCCAACTGGGAGAGATGTTCACCGTAGGGGTTGCGCTCAAACCGATCATGTCGTTCTACGAGTCATACAGCTCGTTCGCACTCGGTGCCGATGTAGGCGCACACTTCCAGATGCGTGACACCACTCTGCAGATAGGATTGGCGCTCAAGAACATAGGCTGGCAACTCAAAGGCTTCTACTCCGACGAATCCGGCCAACGCCTCGAGATGCTGCCCATCAACCTCGAGCTCGGAATCAACTACCGCGTCAAGCACGCACCACTTCGTTTCTCGCTCACCATACACAACATCCAGCGCTGGGATCTGAGCTATCCGCTGCTCAACGAATCGGAAGATATCAAACCCGTGGGCGTCTTCGACATGATGATGCGTCACACCATCTGGGCAATAGACATCGTGCCGAAGAGTGAGAAGTTCTACTTCACGCTCAGTTATAACCACCGCCGCCGACAGGAGTTCTACCTCCAAGACCAACGCTCGCTGGCAGGCTTCGCCGCTGGCGTAGGACTGCGCATCAAGATGCTCCGGCTCGGTTTCGCTATGAGCCAGATGTCCAAGCAGAACTTCACCTACCAGGTCAGCCTCGCTCTCGACGTAAACTCGTTGATGAAATAATTGGCAGCCAATCATGGCTGCCTTAAAATATTACTCCTATGAAAAGGCAATTGTTCTTCCTCTTATTAGCAGCAAGCCTGCTCTGCGCTTGCAAGCAAGTTGCGCCAAATTCGCCCGACGACCCGCAGGACACCACGCAAGTCACGCCACCCGACACCACGCAACTCGGCACAATGCGTCAGCCTGTTCCAATGAGCTTCAACTCCGCCGAAGAGCAATTGCTCTACCGTACCGGCGAGTTCACCTTCAACCTCACCGGGCTTATCTGCCAGAACCCCGATAAGGACAACATCATCATCTCTCCACTGTCCGCCAGCCTCATGCTCGGAATGCTCATGAACGGCGCGGACGGCGAGACACTCGCGCAGATGCAGCAGGCACTCGGCTTCGAAGGACTGCAGCAATCAGAGATCAATGACTGGTACAAACAACTCATTGAAACGCTGCCTACGCTTGACACCGTTTCCATCGTCAAGATTGCCAACGCCATCTGGGTGCAGAACGACTTCCCCGTACTGCCCGAGTTCGTGGATGTGAACAGGAGCTTTTTCAACGCCACGGCTGAAAACGTGAACATGAAAGATCCCGCCACGGCCGACCGCATCAACCAATGGGCGGCTAACAACACCAACGACCTGATCAAGAACGTGGTAAACCCCAGGGACATAGAGAACTGCGTTATGGTGCTCGCTAACGCCCTGTACTTCAGGAGCAGGTGGGCTGCGCCGTTCGACCCGTCATTCACCCATAGGTCGGACTTTGACCCGCTCAACGGCTCACGTATCAAGCCTGAAACAATGGAAGGAGAACTGTACGCACCCTACGCCGTAACACCCGCCGGACAGCTTCTCGAACTGGATTATAAGAGTCACCGCTACTGCATGGATATCCTCCTGCCGGACAAAGACAAGGACATCCGCCAAGTTCTCGCCGACCTCACATCATCCGACTGGAACTCGATGATCGAACAACTCAACTATAACCTGGTTTTGGTGCGCATGCCTAAGTTCAAGCTCAAGTATGATCGCGCACTAACCAATGTTCTTAAGGCTGCCGGCATGCCTCGCGCACTGACCCCCGCAGCTGAGTTCCCCTACCTGAGTCCGGTCCCCACCTACCTGGATTGGGTGAAGCAGGCGTGCTACCTCGCCGTGGATGAGGACGGCACAGAGGCGGCGGCTGTAACGATTGGTGGCGACTACGCAACAAGCGCTGAACCCGAACCAATAATAGAGTTCTTTGTCAATCGCCCCTTCTTCCTCGTTATCCGAGAGAAGCAGAAGGGAAACATCCTCTTCACTGCTATGATCACCAACCCCGAAGCAGAATAACCATGAAGAAAATAATAGTTGCCATCGACGGCTATTCGTCGTGTGGTAAATCCACAATAGCCAAACAACTGGCGCAATACGCCGGATACAGATATATCGACACCGGCGCCATGTACCGCGCTGTAGCGCTGTATGCATTAGTCGAAAGTCGAAAGTCGAAAGTCGAAAGCCTGAATAGTGAACACATTGTGTCGATGCTATCGGATATACATGTGGATTTTGCTATCCAGCTCGACGGTACACAGCACGTGACGCTCAACGGTGAGGATGTTGAAAAGCAGATCCGCACTCTCGAAGTCGGCAATATGGCTTCGCAAGTGGCGGTTATTCCCGAAGTGCGCCGGTTCCTCGTTGCCCAGCAGCAGAAGATGGGCGAGCAGGGCGGCATTGTCATGGACGGACGCGACATAGGAACAGTCGTCTTCCCTAACGCCGAACTCAAACTCTTCCTCACGGCCTCGCCCGAAGTGCGCGCTGAGCGACGGTTCAAGGAGCTACAGGAGAAAGGTGAACACCCCGTGATGGCTGATGTCCTCGCCGATGTCAACGACCGAGACTACCGCGACACTCATCGCGCCGAGTCACCCCTCCGACAAGCCGATGATGCCATCGTCGTCGATAACTCCAACATGACGCGCGAAGAGCAGATGCAGCATATCTATCGCATCTTTGACGCGAAAGTGAAATGTGAAAGGTGAAAAGTGAAGGGTGCAAGTAACAATCGACCGACATAGTGGTTTTTGCGCGGGCGTGACGGGTGCTATCCGCCGCGCGGAGAATGAGCTGCAGCAGACAGGTCAGCTCTACTGCCTCGGCGACATCGTGCACAACGGACAGGAAGTCAAGCGCCTGGAGCAACTCGGCTTGGAGACCATCGACTACGATGATCTGCGCACGATCCGTCACGCACGCGTCCTGCTCCGCGCACACGGCGAACCGCCATCCACCTACTGGATAGCCGCGCAGAACGGCAACACGATCATTGATGGCACATGCCCCGTGGTCAAACGCCTCCAAGAGCGCATAGCCGCCTGCTATAACACTCATAAGCACGACAACCCTGCTGCACAGATAGTCATCTTCGGCAAACGAGGCCATGCTGAGGTCATCGGACTGCAAGGACAGACAAACAACACCGCCATCGTACTCGAACGCCCCGAAGAGGCTGAGCAATTAGATTACACGCGACCGATCTACCTCTTCTCGCAAACCACGAAGAGCGTGGAGGAGTTCAATAAGTTGGTGGAGATCATCGAGGCGCGAAAGACGAGATTACGTGATCACGACATTACGACATCAAGACCAGACGAATCCGCGCCGTTCGAATACTACGACACCATCTGCCGGTCTGTGGCGAACAGGGTGGAGCTGTTGAAGCAGTTTGCCCGAGAGCAGGACATCGTACTGTTCGTGGGCGGAGCGAAGAGCTCGAACGCCGCCGTGCTGTTCAACCATTGCAAGGAGGCGAACGAACTATGCTATTTCCTGACCGGCCCCGGTGACCTGACGGACGAACTGACTGCCGCTTGCCGCCAGACAGATCACGTAGGCATTTGCGGCGCGACATCCACACCGCTTTGGCTCATGGAGCAAGTGAGGGACGCTATAAGACCGCTTCGCTGAAAGAACAAAGACCGCTGACGCTCAAAGACAAAAGACTGCTATTGATCACAAAAACAACTATACTATGGAGTACAGAATTAACACTGTAGGTGTGCTCACCTCAGGAGGTGACTCGCCGGGAATGAACGCCGCTATCCGCGCCGTCGTTCGTTCGTGTATCGCACAAGGCATCAAGGCCAAAGGAATCTACCGCGGCTATCAAGGACTGATCGATGACGATGTCCGCGAACTGACTTCGCAGGACGTATCAGGCATCATACAGCGTGGCGGAACGATCCTTAAATCCGCGCGTTGCATGGAGTTCAAGACCCCCGAAGGTCGCAAGAAAGCCTTTGAGACCTTGCAGAAGGAACAGATCGACGCACTCGTAGTCATCGGCGGCGACGGCACCTTCACGGGCGCGCGCCTGCTCGCGCAGGAGTACAATATTCCTATTATCGGTCTGCCAGGCACGATTGACAACGACCTGTGGGGAACCGACTCGACCATCGGCTACGACACCAGTCTGAACACCATCATGGACTGCGTGGACAAGCTCCGCGACACAGCCACCAGTCACGAGCGCGTCTTCCTCGTTGAGGTCATGGGGCGTGACGCCGGCTTCCTCACTTTGAGCGCAGCCATCGCATCAGGCGCTGAGGCTGCAATTATCCCTGAGCGTGCTACGGTGAAGGAGCAGATAGAGGAGGCCATCGGTCAAGGACGTCGCAAGAGCAAGAACTCAAGTATAGTCCTCGTGCAGGAGCACGCTATCGAAGGCGGTGCGCAGGCTGTTGCCAAAGTCCTCGAGGAAGCTCACCCCGAGTACAACACGCGCGTCACTATCCTCGGTCACCTGCAGCGCGGCGGTAGTCCGACGGCATACGACCGCATCATCGCTTCACGCATGGGGATGGCCGCAGTGGGCGCACTGCTCGAGGAGCAACGTAGCATCATGATCGGTATGAAGAACGACGAGATCGTCTACGTACCTCTCAGCAAAGCCATCCGCGAAAAGAAAGATGTCAAGGCCGACAAATGGGCGGCTATGCAGATTCTGTCGATCTAACAACCCAACGTGTTGACCACAGTTCAAAGATAACTGCAATCACCAATAAACAAGGGAGTGTGTCGCTTTGACTCACTCCCTTGCTCGTTTTACGGGCTCATCCTACAGTCCCCTCCAGAGATACCTGTAGCAGTTTCTGCGCCTCTACGGCAAACTCCATCGGTAACTTATCCATCACCTCCTTAGCGTATCCGTTCACTATCAGCCCGACGGCGTCCTCCATACTGATGCCGCGCTGCATGCAGTAGAAGAGCTGATCCTCGGATATCTTCGAAGTCGTAGCCTCATGCTCAACCGTGGCGGTAGGGTTCATGAGTTGCATCACGGGGAAAGTGTGTGCGCCGCAAGCATCACCAATCAGCAGCGAGTCACACTGCGAGTAGTTACGCGCGTTATCCGCCTTACTGCTCACGCGCACCAACCCCCTGTAGGAGTTCTGACTCTTACCTGCCGATATACCTTTGCTCACGATGCGCGAGCGCGTGTTCTTGCCCAGGTGGATCATCTTCGTGCCCGTGTCCGCCTGCTGGTGGTTGTTCGTAACGGCTACGGAGTAAAACTCCGCCGATGAATTGTCGCCTCTGAGGATGCACGACGGGTACTTCCACGTGATAGCCGAACCGGTCTCCACCTGCGTCCAACTCAGGCGCGCGTTGTTGTATGTTATGCCGCGTTTGGTAACGAAGTTATAGATGCCTCCCTTGCCGTCCTTATCACCTGGGTACCAGTTCTGAACGGTGGAGTACTTGACCTCCGCGTCGTCGTGCACGATGATCTCCACGATGGCTGCATGCAGCTGGTTCTCATCGCGCCTTGGGGCAGTGCAACCCTCCAGGTACGACAGGTACGCGCCCTCGTCAGCTATGAGCAGCGTACGCTCGAACTGACCCGTGTTTTGCGCATTGATGCGGAAGTACGTCGATAGCTCCATCGGACAGCGTACGCCCTTGGGGATATAGACGAATGAGCCATCGGAGAACACCGCCGAGTTCAGCGCAGCATAGAAATTATCGGAGTAGGGGACAACGCTTCCCAGATACTTCTTCACCAGCTCTTCGTGCTCGCGCACCGCTTCGGAGATCGAGCAGAAGATGATACCTTTCTCGGCCAGCGTCTCGCGGAACGTGGTCTTGACCGACACAGAGTCCATCACCGCATCCACAGCCATGTTCCCCGCCAGCGCCGCGCGCTCCTCCAGAGGGATACCGAGCTTGTCGAATGTCTTCATGATCTCCGGGTCGATGTCGCTCGCGGTCTTGGCATTTTGCTTCGGCGCAGCGTAATAAGATATATCTTGGAAATTGATTTCGGGTATTTCCAGATGCGCCCACTTTGGCACCGGCATCGTCAGCCACTTGCGGTAGGCCTTCAGTCGGAACTCCAATAGCCACTCGGGTTCACCTTTCTTCATGGATATAGTGCGGATAACATCCTCGTTTAACCCCTTGCTGATGATGTCCGTCTGCACATCGGTGGTGAAGCCGTACTTGTACTCGCCCGTTGTGACTTCCTGTATGATCTTGTCTTGTTCCAATCGTGTAATCTTGAAATCTTCAAATAAAAGAACCGCCAATGTTGGCGGCTCTTGGAGGTCGGTAGCAGATTCGAACCGCTGTCCCCGGTTTTGCAGACCGGTCCCTAACCACTCGGGCAACCGACCAATCGCGTTTGGCTAATCGCTTTTACACAAACGCGAATGCAAAGATACAACTTTTTTTTGAAATATGCAAATATTTTGGCAAAAAAGTGCAAAATATTTGCATATTCATGTCATTCTTTGTTTGTCAAGGTGACAATTGCACGCTTTGTGATGTCATCATCACGCTCAAAGAGCGGGAAGAAGCCTTTGTCACCCATGATGTCGCGCACGATGTATGCATTCACTATCCGCACGAGTAGCGCGCGCGATTTGGCGAGCTCTTTTTCGTTGGGCTCTACGCCCTTCTGCTGGCAGAACTCTACGAACTCGGGCACCCAGTTTGCGGCGAGCAGATACTTCTCCAGATCCTGCCAGCGCGTGTACTTGCTCAGTTGCTTGCGGTGCGTATCTGCATAGCGGTAAGCGAACTGGTAGGTGAACGCCCTGTTGCTCACGATGTTGAAGTACGGACTGAACTGCGTCGTGTCACGCCCTACAAAGATATCCGGCATAATTCCTCCGCCACCATATACGATTCGCCCCTTCTTCGTCTTATATACGGTCGTATCCGCAAAATGGATACTGTCTGCCGAGTAGAACTCCCCGTGCTCGAAGCGTTCCTCCAGATCCTGCTGGTAGGTCTCTTTATCGCCCAAGGTGTAAGGCTTCTGTATGCATCTGCCAGATGGCGTGTAGTAACGTGCTACGGTCAGCCGCACTGCACTCCCGTCAGCAAACGGGAACTGTTGCTGCACTAACCCCTTGCCGAAAGAGCGACGACCGATGATCGTGGCGCGGTCGTTATCCTGCATCGCGCCTGCGAAGATCTCCGAAGCCGATGCGGAGAAGTTATCAATCAGCACCACCAGCGGCACATCCTTGAACCGTCCGCCACCGTTGGCACGTGCCTCATAACGTGGATAAGACCGTCCTTCGGAGTAAACGATCAGATCGCCCGCCTGAAGGAACTCATTGGCCATCTTCACAGCCTGATCCAAGTAGCCGCCGCTGTTCTCCCTGAGGTCAACGATATACTCCGTTGCCCCCTCGGCACGCAGCTGAGCCAGGGCGTTGATGAACTCCTTGTACGTCGTCTCGCCGAACTTGTTCACTCTAATAAAACCAATTTTGGCTTTACTACCTGACGGCTCAATGATGAACGACGCATCCACTGAGTGCACAGGTATATCGCCGCGAACGATGGTGAAATTCAGTATCTCCGGCGTACCGCTACGCAAAATACCGAGCTTGACCTCTGTGCCTTTCGGTCCGCGCAGGGTGTGCATCACGCGCTCGTTGGTCGTGCCTTTGCCCACAAACGTCGAGTCGTTTACCATAACAATCTTGTCACCCGCCAGCACGCCTACATGCTCACTCGGGCCGCCTGAAATCACCGCCACGATGTTCACCGTGTCGCTCTGGATAGTGAACTGCACGCCGATGCCCGAGAACGAACCCGACAACTCGGAGTTGACCAGCTCGATGTCCTTCTTCGGGATATACGACGAGTGGGGATCCAATTGCTTGACCAGATCGTCGAGCACGATATCCGTGATCGAATCGATATCCAGTGTATCCACATACGACTGCTGCATGAGTTGCAGCAACTGGTCGGTCTTGGATGATGGCGCCATCATCAACTGGCCGTTACGGATATAGAAATGCTGTGCATTCACCTTGTTGCTCACCGCATTGCCGATGATGAACCCAACCAAAATGCACAAAATAGAAACTGATGGTAAAATATACTTCTTCATATTCGTCTTTGTTCTTTTAGCAGCCAAAATAGGCTGCGGTCTTTGCTCTTTTAACGAAACGGTCTTTTATCTTTGAGCGAAGCAATCTACTCATCCGGCATAAAGTCCACCTGCACACCAGCTCTCTCCAGCAGCTCTACGCCATCCATCAGCCTGTACTTCTCGCCGTACACTACGCGCTTAATACCCGCCTGGATGATCAGCTTGGAGCACTCCATGCACGGCGAGGCGGTCACATATAGCGTCGCGCCGTCCGAACTGTTGCTCGAGCGAGCCACCTTGCTGATGGCATTCGCCTCGGCATGCAGCACATAGGGCTTGCTCACGTTGTTCTCATCCTCGCACACGTTCTCAAATCCAGATGGAGTGCCGTTATAGCCGTCGGAGATGATCATCTGGTCGCGCACGAGCAGCGCACCGACCTTGCGACGTACACAATAACTATTTTCCGCCCACGTGCGCGCCATGCGCATGTATAGGTGATCGCGTTTGTCTTGTTTGTTCATATCTCTATCTATTTAGTAGTCCTGCTCTATGATGTGCAAAATCCGTGCCGAACTGTACGGAAGAACAACAATCCCACACGTCATTGTTGATGCGGGATTGTTGTACGAGTTTGTTTTCGAGTGCTGTAAGTCTTGCTCCCGATTGTGCGCAGCGCTTATTTTACGCGCTCGCAGTAGCTACCGTCGCGGGTGTCAACGCGAACGATCTCTCCTTCGTTGATGAACAACGGCACGCGGATCTCAGCGCCGGTCTCCAACTTGGCGGGCTTCAGCGTGTTCGTAGCGGTGTCACCACGCAGACCCGGCTCGGTGTAGGCGATAGCCAACTCAACCTTAGCAGGCAGCTCGGCGAACAGGATGGTGTCGGTCGACGCGTCCGATACAACATCCACTACAAAGCCTTCCTTCAAATAGTCAACGCCAGTAATCAGGTCGTGAGCTATGGGTACCTGCTCGTAGGTCTCGTTGTTCATGA
>DBXI01000066.1:10742-27218 GCA_002309255.1 Bacteroidales bacterium UBA1216
TCGCCGATATTGAAGCGGCGCTCCAGTACACGACCGTCAACTACGTCCTTGAACTTAACGCGCATGATCGTGTTGCCCTTACCCGGTTTAACATGAAGAAATTCAATTACGAAATACAAACGGCCGTCCATACGGATGCAAACGCCGTTCTTGATGTCTTGTGAGTTAATCATAAAGTCAATTTACTATTTAATCATTTAATGTTTTTTCATTTCTATCGGCGCAATCTGCCGAAAAAGCACACAAAGATACAAAAAAAATCTCATATTTGCAAATTTTTGCAGAAAAAAAGCAGATTTTGTGCTTTTGGCTTGCAAATGTGCAAACTTTTTTGTATCTTTGTACGCCAAAATGTGCGAAAATATAAAATCACTCTACTGTATATGGAATACATAGTACAATTTTTTCAGTCGTTGGATCTGATGCAGATCGTGGCAGCTACGTTCTTCCTTATCGCCATCATTGATCCGCTGGGCAACGTGCCGTTCACCATCAATATGAAGCAGCAGGGCGCGGTCATCCATCCCTGGGTCGTATGTATCACCACCGCTGGCATTCTCATGGCTTTCCTCTTGCTGGGTGAGACACTCATGTCCATCTTCGGCATCAAGGTCGAATACTTTGCCATCGCCGGAGGATTCATCATCTTCCTCATGGCGTTGGAGATGATCCTGGATATAACCATCTTCAAGGCCGACGTCGATGGCAACGGCGATATTATCCCGCTGGCTTTCCCCCTGTACGCCGGCCCGGGTACCTTCACCGCACTCATCGCCATGACAGCACAATACTCGGTGCTGAACCTGATAGTAGCCGTGTTCATCTGCATCATCATCCTGTTCTTTGTGCTGTGGGGAACCGATTGGCTGATGAAGTATATGGGCAAGAACGCCATCTACGTGATGCGTAAGTTCTTCGGAATCATCGTGCTCGCTATCTCCTGCCAGCTCATGTTCGGCAATTTGGCGAAAATATTCTAACAATGCAGCAGCTAATCTTGGCTGCTCACAACACAACACCTATGAGATCAACTATTCTATCCTGCTGCATAGCCGCACTCGTACTCACAGCCTGCCAGCGCGCACCGCAGTTCAATGTGCGCGGCAGGCTCACCGGCGCTGAAGGCGAAGTGCTCTATCTGGAGCACACTGCCCTTACCAACACCACCATCGAGGACTCCTGCCTCCTCATGGCCGACGGAGCCTTCAACCTGCGTGGCGCACGACCCGAATATCCTGACTTCTACCGCCTGCGCATTGCGGACAGGTATGCCGTGCTGGTCATCGATTCAACGGAAACCGTCACCCTCTCCACCACGCGCGACAGCCTGCCGCTCACGGAAAACTTCTTCGGTTCCGAGCAGAGCGTCCTGGTCGCCCAACTCCGCCATTCGCTCCGTGAACACTCCATCGACGAACATCGGACGTTCGCACAAAACATGATCATGAAGTATCCGCGATCGATGGCGGCCTACTACGCTGTCTTCCAGCGCAAACAGGGGGCGCATGTATTCGATATGTACAACAAGGAACAACTGACGTACTACCGCGTCGTGGCTACCTCTATGAACGTCTGGATGCCCGAATATGTCCGCACCAAGACCCTGCATAGCCAGGTCATCGACGCCATGAACGCTGAACGAAAAGCCGTCAACGACTTGATCATGCGCCAATATATTGACGAGAGCGAGTCATCTTTTCTTGACATAGCTCTACCGAACATATACGGCGACACCTGCCGCCTGAGCGATCATCTGGGCAAGGTCATCGTGCTCGAGTTCTCCCACTCGCAAATGGAGCAGGGGAGTGCCTACGTGCTCGCCCTGCGCGAACTGGATAACAAGTACAACGTTCGCGGCCTTGACATCTACTCCGTCAGTGTCGATCCCGTCAAGCTCTATTGGGAAGATTGGGTACGCAACCTGCCCTGGACGTGTGTCCGCACAGAGACCACCGAGCCGCTCGTTACCTACAACGTAGGCGCAGTCCCTGTTCTCTTCCTCCTTGATCGCAAAGGACAGGTACAAGGTCGCTACACGGACTTCGAACTACTCGAGAAAGATCTAAAAAAACTACTATAAACATGTTTGAACTGAAAGGTAAAATCATAGCCATGGCGAGTGATCACGCCGGCTATAACCTCAAGCAAGACGTGCGCGCATGGCTCGAAGCACAAGGCGCACAAGTTAAGGACTTCGGCTGCTACTCCACTGAGAGCTGCGACTACCCCGACTTCGCTCATCCGCTGGCGGAGGCCATTGACCGCGGCGAGTTCGAGCGCGGCATTGTCATCTGCTCCACAGGCAACGGCATCTGCATGACTGCCAACAAGCACCAGGGTGTGCGTGCCGCACTCTGCTGGGATATACCCTTGGTAGAGCTCGCGCGCCAGCACAACAACGCAAACGTGCTCGGGCTGCCGGCTAACTTCATCGCCAAGGACAAAGCCCTCGAAATGGTCAAGACCTTCTTCTTGACCGACTTCGAAGGTGGTCGACACGAGCGCCGCGTCAATAAGATTGCTATCCACTAACCATTGCCGGCAGCCATACTTGACTGCCCTATTGTCTAATCCGGTGTTTGCAGTCTCGCGGCTAACCAACCAACTCCGATGCTGGGCTAGTTATGCGCTCAGCATCGCAGGCATACATGTGGTGCGTCACATGCCTACATTCGTATCTGTCGAGCCGGCTAACTTCTGCCAACTCGCCTGCCCTGAGTGCCCCGTTGGCATCCTCCGCGCATCTACCACCCATCTACCCGCCAACTACGAGACGACCCTAGACAATACACGAGACATTTACGGGACAATTCCCATGCATTTCTATAAGCAGATCATCGCCCGGATTGCCCCTTATGCCCACACCCTTCAGCTCTTCTGGCAAGGCGAACCGTTGCTCTGCAACCAACTGCCCGAGATGATCCGTATCGCCCGCGAAGCTGGCTTGTACACCATCGTCTCCACCAACGCTCAGCGACTCGACTTGCCTTTGGCACGCGCCTTGGCTGAGGCCGGACTGAACCGCATCATTGTCAGCATGGACGGGTGGACGCAAGCTACCTACGAGCAATACCGCCGCGGAGGAAGTGTCGAAAAGGTCAAGCAAGCCGTACGCTATCTCCGCCAAGCCAAAACAGAGACCCGGGCGCGCATGCTCATCGAACTGCAATGTTTGTACCTCAGCACCAACGAGGCAGAGTGGGGGATCTTCCGCCGCGAATACAAAGCACTTGGCGCCGATCGCCTCACGATGAAAACCGCGCAACTATACGACTACAAGCAAGGCTCGCCACTCATGCCCGCCGATCAGCGCTTCTCTCGCTACCGCTACGAAGCCAAGCTTGGTGAGTACATCCCCAAGCGCCCGCTACACAACCATTGCTATCGTCTCTGGAGCGGATGCGTCATCGATGTCAACGGTAACGTCCTCCCATGCTGCTACGACAAAAGCGAGCAGTATGTTCTGGGGAACATACGCGAGCAGTCATTGCGGCAGATCTGGCACGGACAGAAAGCCCAAGACTTCCGTGGCACACTGCTGACACGCAGAGCACAAATCACCATCTGCACCAATTGTGATGAATAAAATATTTACCATAAAAATACGTACAACAATGAAACATGAAAAAATCCTTTATGCGTTGGTCATCCTCAATCTGATCATCAGCGTTGCAGCTTTATTGAATAGCTTACAAGCCATTCATAGAAACATGCAACAGGAAGAACTGCTCCAAGCCATTAACGCATTCGATGTTCATCAAGCTGCCGGAGAGGAGTTCGTCTTTGGGCAAGATCGTGGATTAGTTGCCGAGAATCTGTATCCGGAAACAGATGAGCAACCTGCTATTGAGCAGCCCGCCGATAACAACACGGCTGTCGCACCATCGCAGCCCGAGGCTACGAAAACTGAGGCTAAGAAACCGGAAGCAAAGAAACCCGAAACGGTGCAGACCATAGTGGACGAGGATGGCTATGTTGATCTCGGTCTGCCCAGTGGTGCACGCTGGAAAGCACAGAACGAGGAAGGACTTGTGACCTTTGATGCTGCCAGAAAGAAATACGGTCATCACCTGCCCTCACTCAAGCACTGGGATGAACTCACCAAGTACTGCAAGTGGGAGTGGGCTGAAAATGGCTATCGGGTCATCGGACCCAACGGACAATCGATCTTCATGCCCGCTGCCGGCTATCGTAACTTCAGCGGACAAATAGGTAAGGTCGGCGTGTTTGGCAACTATTGGTCATCAACGTCCAAAAACAAAGAGGAAGCTTGGCGCTTAGGCTTTGAACCCGACAAGATCAGTCTGGCTACGAATAGCCGTAACTACGGCCGCTCTGTGCGCCTGATCAAACGCGGATCGCTGTTTAAAGAAATAAGAGACTAACTATAAAAAACAACCATGTTATTACAAATACTCAAATCAAAGATACATCGCGTCCAGGTCACGGAGGCTAACTTGGAGTACGTCGGTAGTATCACTATCGATCAGGATCTGATGGATGCCGCAGGTATCTACGCCGGCGAGCGTGTGCAGGTGGTGGACAACACCAATGGCGCACGCCTGGAGACCTACGTTATCCCCGGTCGCCGGGGTAGCGGATGCATCTGCATCAACGGCGCTGCCGCCCATCTGGTACATGTTGGTGATACCGTCATCATCATGGCCTACGCCCTCATGACGCCCGAAGAAAACAAGGACTTCAAGCCCGCTGTCGTCTTCCCCGTTAACAATAAATTGTCGTAATAACGTCATCACGTAATAACGTCATCACGAGTTATGCCCTTCTTCGAACTTCAATCCGCCCCCCAAACCGTTGGCCCGCGTGCCGGCGTCATCCACACCGACCACGGCGATATACTCACGCCTATCTTCATGCCCGTTGGTACCGATGGTTCGGTCAAAGGAATCCATCGTCATGAACTGGAGGACGATATCCACGCGCAGATCATCTTAGGTAACACCTATCACCTCTATCTGCGTCCTGGTACGGATATACTCAACCGCGCCGGCGGACTGCACAAGTTCGAAGGCTGGACGCATCCTATCCTCACCGACTCGGGAGGCTTTCAGGTCTTCTCACTCACCGATCTCCGAAAGATGACCGATGAGGGCGTCAAGTTCAGCAGCCACATCGACGGACGCAAGCTCTTCTTTACCCCCGAGGGCGTGATGGATATCCAGCGGCAGATTGGAGCGGATATCATGATGGCGTTCGACGAGTGCTGCCCGGGGACTGCCGATCGCACCTATGCTACCGACTCCATGCATCGCACCCACCGCTGGCTCGACCGATGCATCGCACGCTTTGATGGCACCGATGATCTCTACGGCTATCGCCAGCACCTCTTCCCCATCGTGCAAGGTTGCACTTACGCCGATCTCCGCCAAGAGGCCGCCAAACGCCTGCGCGATCTCGACCGAGACGGATACGCCATAGGAGGATTAGCCGTAGGCGAACCTGAACAGACGATGTACGAGATGATAGAGGTGGTCAACGACATCCTGCCCGTCAGCAAACCCCGCTATCTGATGGGCGTCGGTACGCCGTGGAACATCCTGGAGGCCATAGAGCGCGGAGTGGATATGTTCGACTGTGTTATGCCCACCCGCAACGGCCGCAACGGAATGATCTTCACAATGAACGGTATAATGAACCTCCGTAACAAGAAATGGGAGGACGACTTCACCGAACTTGATCCGGCAGGCACCTCGCTCGTCGACCATGCGTATACGCGCGCCTACGTGCGTCATCTTATTCACGCGCAAGAGATGCTCGGCCTGCAAATCCTGAGCATCCACAACGTAGCGTTCTACCTCCATCTGGTCACCGAAGCCCGCCGCCACATCTTCGCCGGCGACTTCCACCAGTGGAAAGCCGACCTCCTCCCCCGCCTCAAGCAACGCCTATAAATAGTGAATTTAAATCTAAAATTTTAAATCTTAAATGGCGTGAAGCGCCTTGACTGGTACATAATTGGCAAGTTCCTCGGCACATTCTTTCTGTCGATAGTGCTCATATTGAGTATAGCCGTGGTGTTTGACCTGACGGAGAAACTCGACAACTTCTACGAGAACCAAGTGCCGCTGCGCGAAATCGTCTTCGACTACTACCTGAACTTCCTCCCATACTACCTTGACATGTTCAGCCAGTTGTTCATCTTCATCTCGGTGATCTTCTTCACCTCGAAGATGGCGGGTAACAGCGAGATCATAGCTATATTGGCAGCCGGTGTGAGTTACGAACGTTTCCTGCGTCCTTACCTGCTCACCGCCACTTTCCTCTTCGCCTTTTCGTTCGGCTTGGGCGGATGGCTCATACCACGTGCCTCGGAACGCATGCTTAACTTCACCGACAAGTACGTCGAGAAGTTCACGCGCGAAAATGCGCGTAACGTACAGATGGTTGTAGGGGAGGGGACTGTGTTGTATATCGAGAGCTTCCAGATCCGTACACGCGTCGGCTACCGCGTCTCACTTGAGCACTTCGACGGTAAGACCCTTACCCAGCGAATAACAGCCGACCGAATCCGACATCTGGAGGATTATAATTGGCGCCTGGAGACCTTTACCGACCGACGCTTCGATGGCATGCGCGAGACGCTTATTCAAGGTGCATCTATGGATACCGTTATTCCTATCCTGCCTGAAGAGATGTTCATCACCGCCGAGCAAGCGCAGCAGATGACCAATACCGAGCTCTATCGTTATATCCAAAAGCAACGCGAACGAGGCGCAGGCAACGTCAAAGCCTTCGAGACCGAGTGGTACTCACGTTTCGCCGGACCGCTCGGAGCATTCATCATGACTCTGCTGGGTGTCACGCTCTCCAGCAAGAAGGTGCGCGGAGGGATGGGCAAGAACCTCGGCATCGGTGTCACGCTCACAGCCCTCTATATCCTCTTCTCCACCGTCAGCACCACATTCTCAGTCTCAGGCGTGATGTCACCGTTCATGAGCGTCTGGCTACCGAATATTATCTTCCTGATTATTGCGCTGATGCTGTACCTGCGCGTAAGAAGGTGATTCAGAGTGCTTTAAAAACATTTTTACGATAGAATGAAAGCATGTAAGTGGATGGATATACGCTCAGCCAAAGATTGCAGAATCATTGTGTTGCTGAACATATTAGCTGTGCTTTGTTTTGCGGCGTGCACGAAGCCTGACCGTAGTGATGCGGCGGCAACGCTGAGCGACGAGATTGTCAACGAAGGCTTTTACGATATTGAACATGCTGTGGCGCGGGCTGACAGCGCGGAGCAGGAGGGACTGTTCACCGCCGTATGGGCGAATACCGTCAAGGCTATGATCTATGAGAACGCCGACCGGCTGCAGATGGCGTCTTATTATGCAGGGAGAGCCGTCGAAGCCGAGGCGAGATGTCCTATTGTGACATCGGCAGACAGCAGTCTCAGGTCTAATGCTCGTTGGATACTAGCGGATGGGGCTCTTGCCAATGGTGAATATGGCAAATCCATAGCTCTTGCCAAAGAAATCCTTACCTCAGTAGGAGAAGGAGCATCCACTAAGGACATAACCATGCGGTGCAGGGCTTTGACGCTTTTAGCCGAGTGCGAAAGCGAACTGAACCATATAGACGAGTCTGAACGGCTGCTGTTGCAATGCGTCGATATGCTGATGGAGAGTACGCAGCATGCCACCGATTACGGGGAGATTGATCCGCTTGTCTACACACTGCTGTCGCTCAACGACCTGTATATCGACAACAACATGCCAGAAAAAGCATTGCCCCTCTTGGCGAAGATGGACACGGCTGTCAACCGTCTGGCGCGGTGTTCCGACGATGTAGATTGGGTATTGCTCAAGCGCCGCAGCAACGTAACCATCAGCAAGGCTATGGTTTATGCGGCAAACGGACAATATAACCGGGCTGAAGCTCTCTACCGAGAACACCGGCAGTCGCAAGGGCTTGACGATGCGGACAAAACGGCTGAAGGTGTGTATCTGACCATGACGGGGCGGTACGACGAGGCTGTCCGTCTGTTCGACGAGGCGGACTCGATGATACGTTCGGACGGTACACCGGTTACCGATGTCTATGTAAAGACCCTGCTGATGCATAAGTACGATGCGCTGCAGCAGGCGGGGCGCACGGCAGAGGCACTGATGCTGGCTGATTATATGCGGCAGTTGACAGACTCGCTGCGTCAGCAGGAACGGCTGGTGGATATGGAGCAGTTGCAGGAAATCCGCCAACAGGAGAAGGAGCTTGCCGGAAAGCGCCAAGCTATTATTACGCAACGCATTGTTCTCATTGTCGCCTTCCTGCTGTTAGTCCTGTCGGGCTACATCATCTGGCGCATTCGTCGTGTTAACCGCCTGCTGACCGAGAAGAACCGCCGTCTATACGAGCAGATCGAACTGCGCGAACAGGCAAAGGCGGAAGAGCAACGCAACCTACAAACCCAACCCGAAGAAAGCCTCACCTCCGAACAGCAACTCTACCGCCGTCTGTGTGTACTGATGACTGAACAGCAGCCGTACACCGACGAGAACCTGAACCGTGATTCGCTTGCCCGCTTTCTGAATACCAATGACAAGTATGTGGTACAAGCTATCCGGGAGTGCTCGCATGGCGAGACCGTCATGGAGTTCATCACCCGCTACCGTCTGGAGCATGCCGCCCGTCTTCTGAAGACCACCGACGAACCTGTTTCCCTCGTGGGCGAACGGTCCGGCATTCCGAGCCGTGCCACGCTTGCACGCCTTTTCCGAAGCACGTACGGCATGTCATGTAGCGAATATCGGCAGGTTGCCAGGCAAAAATAGCTAAAAATAGCAGCAAAATACTGAGTTAACTAAGATTTCCCAGATTTGAGACATTTTTTCCCACCAGTGAGACGTAAGTTTCACTTTTTTTTTGTAACTTTGCATCCGAATATGCAAAAACGCAGTTTCGATATAACTAACTTTATTAACAACAAACTAAAAGATTTTCGTATGAAAAAGAATTTATTTCGCGGCATCATGCTGCTGACTGCTTGCACCATGCTGATGGTGGGTTGTAAAAAAGACAATTCCCAGCAACAAGAGCCGGATCAGCCGGATCAGCCGACTAAGGCTAAACTTGTATCGGCTGTGCTGGAGTACTCGTTAGAAGTGAACGATGACATGCGGTTGGCGGCTGATTTTACCGTCTCCTACTTTGACGCGAACGGGCAGGTGCAAACCGAGAAACTGACAAGTAACTCGTGGAGCAAAACCGTGAATGCTGCATTGCCTGCCAAACTCGGTGTACGTGTAGTTGCAGTTCAAAAAGAAGGCTTTAACCCTGCCGACTACGAGAAAATGACCATGCTCAAATCCTACTCAACAACCACTTATTGTCTGGACGAGAACGGTAATAAAGTAGGTAAAGAGATAGGCGGTGTCTCCTCTTCGTTGACCCTCGCTGGAGAAAAAGTTCCCGCTTACTTCGAGAAGTATCAGGATTACTTCCTGCAGACGCTTTACAGCGTTGATGCTGACGGCAACAAAACCAATCTCGACGAGTGGAAGTAATTGTTGAGGCACACCTTCAGGCATATTGTATCATTCATCTGATCTATGCGTGAGGGAGTGTAAAAAAAGAAGAGTTCATTTCAAAAACGGGGAGTGTGCTTTGGGGTACACTCCTTTGGTTTTGTGTTCGGTTGCAATGTCACAAGAAATATATGATATTTGCAAGAACGCTGCAAAGATTTCTGAAAAGACCGGTACAGAATGTGAAATGCCCGTATGCCGGTACTAATCTCCCACTATCGGATGAACGGGTTGTACCGTTGCTCGTGGGCAATGGTGGTGGGTTCGCCGTGGCCGGGATAGACGGTGGTGTCGGCGGGTAGTTTCATCAGCTCGTGCAGCGAGGCGATGAGCGTTTCGTAGTTGCCTCCGGGCAGGTCGGTACGTCCCACTGAACCGTAGAACAGGGTGTCACCGGAAAACAGAATATCCTTATCCGGCAGGTAGTAGCAAACGCAATCCTCCTTATGTCCGGGTGTGAACAGACAATGTATATCCAAACCCGCATAATGCAGCTTAGGCTCGCGTTCGTTGCATGCACTCTTTAGATAGGTGCAGTCCACAATCTGTGCATCCGTGTAGGTCTGTTTCAGCCACTGCTTGCCGCAAACATGATCCGGATGAGCATGAGTAATCAGAATGGCTGCCACGCGCAGTTGCTGCTCGCGGATATACTTACTCACAGCCTGCTCCTCGTCCGGCTCGTACATCCCGGCATCAATAATCAGACACTCCTTTTGCTCCGGCTCATGCACCACGTAGGTGTTCTGCATATACGGATTGCACACAAAACTCTTGATAATCATAAGGGCAAATAGATTACATGTTTACCTTGAAACCATTCTTGCGGAAAGAATGTGCTTACCGGCGTTGACTCCACTATGCGTTTGTAGGGTGCAGTTTCTGCATCCAACCCGCCGCCTTTGAGCACAATCAGCCCGTTAGGCAGTGCGTTATGCTGGTTGTCGTGACGGATATTCTTTTTAATCAACTTCACCAGTTCGGGCAGGGGCATCACAGCACGGCTGACAACGAAGTCGAACTGCCGTTTCTCATCCTCGGCGCGCTCCTGGATGCACTCCACATTTTCCAATCCAAGCGCTTCGGCTACAGCCGACGCAACCTTGACCTTCTTGCCGATGGAGTCCACGAGCAGGAACTGGCAATCAGGATAGAGTATTGCCAGTGGTATACCGGGAAAACCGCCACCGGTACCTATATCCATCACCGTCGTCCCCTGTGTGAACTTAAGGAACTTGGCTATCGCCAGCGAGTGCAGCACGTGATGTTCGTATAGGTTGTCGATATCCTTGCGCGAAATCACATTGATCTTCGCATTCCAATCGCGGTAAAGCGCGTCAAGCGCAGCGAACTGCTGCGCTTGCGTGCTTGTCAATGTAAAGAAATCAGAAATATTTACCATTTTTTCATTTACTATTTCTTTTCTCGTTTCACTCGAACGATCTGCTTCGCCGTATGGTTCATTTATTTGGTCATTGAGTTATTTAATCATTTACGTGCAAATGGCTAAATTGCCAAATGAATCAATAAATGGTAAATGACCAAATGGTAAATGACATTAATCAGCCATGTTGGTGAACACGTTCTGCACATCCTCGTCCTCCTCGATGCGGTCGATGAGTTTCTGCACGGACTCACGCTGCTCGTCGGTGAGGGTCTTCGTGTCGTTCGGGATACGAACGAACTCGCAGGACTGAATCTCGAAGCCGTTGTCCTCCAGGTACTTCTGCAGTGCGGAAGCTTGATCAAAGGCGGCATACAGCACGATCGTGTTCTCCTCCTCATCCACACCCAGCTCCTCTACGCCGAAGTCAATGAGCTCCAGCTCCAGATCGTCCAGATCAATGCCGTCTTTCATCGTGATGGTGAAGCAGGCCTTGCGGTCGAATAGGAACTGCAGCGAGCCCTGTGTGCCCAGCGTGCCGCCGTGCTTGGTGAAGTACGAGCGGATATTAGCCACGGTACGCATGTTGTTGTCCGTAGCGGTCTCCACGAAGATAGCAATGCCATGCGGGCCGTAGCCTTCGTAGTTGATCTCCTTGTAGCCTTCATAGGACTTATCGGTGGCTTTCTTGATAGCGCGGTCGATGTTGTCCTTCGGCATGTTCTCCTTCTTGCACTGCTGGATCAGTGTACGCAGGCGTGGGTTGCTGTCAGGATCAGGGCCGCCTTCGCGGGCTGCGATCGTGATCTCCTTGCCTAATTTGGTAAATGTACGAGCCATGTGGCCCCAACGTTTCAGTTTGGTTGCTTTGCGGTATTCAAATGCTCTTCCCATATTATTAATGTTTATTAAGTGTATTAAAGTTTATAGGATTGACCATCCGGCTCTTTGTGCCCGATAGCCAATCCGTGTTTATTTACTGTGCTGGTGCAGTTGCGGGTTCAGCTGCGGGCTGATCCTCACCGGGGTTGTGGTCGTTGATTATCTCGTAGTTCACTTCCTCGAAGGTGATCTTGAACTCTACGCGGCGGTTCTTGGCACGTCCTGCCTTCGTCGAGTTGTCGGCGATAGGTACAGTGCTTCCGTAGCCGTGAGCCGTCAGGCGGCTGGCGTCAACGCCCTTCTTGATGATGTAGTCGCGAACGGCTTGAGCACGTTTCTCTGACAGGTTCATGTTCACCTCAGCCTTACCTACGTTGTCGGTGTGACCTTGAACCTCGATGATGTAGCTCGGGTTGTCAACAAATACCTTGGCTATCTCATCCAGGATCGGGTACGACTTCTTGACGATCACAGCCTTACCGGTCTCGAACTGGATACCCGACATAGCTTTCTTGAGCAGCGTTGTTACAGCGCGCTTGATCTGCGGGCAACCCTTGTTCTCCTTCACGCCGGGTACATACGGGCACTCATCCAGGTAGTCAGGTACACCGTCCTTATCCGTATCCTTGTCGCAACCGCAGCTATCTACGTGCTGACGAGCAGCATATACGGTGCGCGGGCACTTGTCAAGGTAGTCAGGTACTCCGTCCTCATCCAAGTCAAGCGGACAACCGGACTCATCCAGGAAGTTGAATGCCTCCTCCGGAGTGTTCGGGCACTTATCCAAGTAGTCGGGCACACCATCGCCATCACTATCCTTGTCGCAGCCTTGCTCGTTAACGAAGGCAGCAGCCTCAGGCAACGTGTTCGGGCAGTCGTCGCGGTAGTCAGGCACACCGTCCTTATCCGTGTCGCGCGTGCAACCGTTCTCATCAACCGATGTGCGAGCCTCTTCCGGAGTGTCGGGGCACAGATCCTTGTAGTTCGGCACCTCATCCAGGTCGCCATCCTTAGCATAACCGGCTGCATCCACCATACCAAACGCCTCTGCCGGGGTGTTCGGACTCTCGTCCAGGTAGTCGGGCACACCGTCGCCGTCGGTATCCACAGGACAGCCAAACGCGTCAACGCGAACGTTACGCGGGGTCTTCGGGCACAGGTCGAGGTTGTCCAGCACGCCGTCCTTGTCGCTGTCGCGCTTCTTGTTCGTGCCCCATACAATGCTGAAGCCGAAGGCCAGGTTCACGCCCGGACTTTTGTACGGCAGGTAGTACTGCGGCTTGTCGCTCTTGGTCAGCGGGCTCATGTCTGCATAATAGCAGGGGATGAAGTCCGTAGCTAACGTCATCATGATACCGTCGTACGGAGCAAAGCCTAAAGCTGCACCTATCGTACCGCCATGACCGTTGATCAGCGAGTAGCTCGCAGCAATGTTGAACCAGTTAACCGGACGGAAGAAGCCGCCCAACGTTAACTCCTCATATACCTTGTTGTTATACAGCTTGGTCTGCGACAGAATGCCTACACCTACGCGATTCTCCCAGAACAGTCCATCCACGCTCACGTTCAGGCGTGCACGAGTCATACGTGCGTATCCGCCTTTGGTAGGATTGGTAGGAGTCATTGCTTTGCCGAAGTCCGAAACGAACTGATTCATCTTGTCGTTGATCTGCTGCGTCATGGCTTGATCGTCTACGTACCTTTGACCATTCTCATCAACCTTCGTGTGAACCTCAATGGAACCTATGCCGTCATACGGCACATTACCGGCTACATCGCCCTTCAGTCCGTTTGTCCAGTAGATGAAGCCCAGGTCATTGATCGCTGCAGAGATCTGTACGTACTTGATTGGCTTGTAGGTAAAGCCGAAGTCGATTGCTGCACCGTAGCCTGCCGGCTTGATCAGTTGCGAGATGGGCGCTCCTTGCAGTTTGGAGGTTATGTTGTTGATGCGCTGATCCATGTTGTCGAACAGGCCTTCACCGCTTCCTTCGGCAGGCAGAATGCCTGCGGGATCAATAGCGCCCGGCATAGCTGCCACCAGCTGACCTTCCACTGCTATATTCAACGACTCGGGGTAGGGGGCGTTCGTCTCATCAATAATCTGTCCTGGAGTAACGCTCAGCTTGTTGAAGCGTACATTGGCATGAGCGGCACCTAATAGGAACTTCAGCTTTCCGCCTATCGTCCATTGGTCGTTGATCGGACGGGCATAGCCGCCGGCTATCTCCACGTATGCCTGTGCATTGATTCCTAAACCTGAGATGTTCACACCCTTGGTCAAATCCAGTCCCAGACTGGTCGTCTTTTGCGGATCGTTCGGGTCTGTCGTTACCATTAGTGCTCGGAACAGATCTTTAGGTATAGCTATTCCTCCATCGCCGCGCAGGAAGATACCTCCGTGGAAGTACCCGCCTTTCTTGGTGCGCGCACCAAAGGCTAAGATAGTGGTTGTCATATCCAAGCTCATCAGGTTCGACTGATGCAGCTTGTTCATGAAGGTAGGCATCTGCCCCTGATTGAACGCACTGATGGTCTGTCCATCCTTGGTGTAGAACACATCGCTCAATGTCAGTGAGTTGTTTCCTGCCCACAGGCTTGTATAACCCAGCGGGGTGAAGAAGATGTATCCGCTGCTCACCGGCATCAAAGCGGGGTTGAACATACTGCGCTGCGGCGCGTTCTCCAAGAAGTAAAGCGTGTTCACCTCTTGCGCCGTGATCGCCATACTGCCCGTTAGGAGGGCAATGGCTATTGCTATGGAACGAAAGAATTGTTTCATCGTTTTGTCCTCCTATTGTTTATTGGTTATTCTGTTGTCCGAGCGACAGGTTCAGCACAGCCTGAATATCGGCTGTCAAACCGGCTTTGATGCTTACCTTCTTACCGGATACGAACCTGGTCTCCTGTGTATCGCTGCCTAAGCGTATTTTCAGCCGTAGGGCTGTGGCTTGTGATAGTCTGTCAAAGTCCTCTGTCTTCACTACTGCTTGGATAGGTGTCACAGTTGGCTCACTACCGGCTATGTTGGCGGCTTTGATATCCTTGTTCTGCAAGTCAGGTATCAGATCGGTCATCGGTAGGCTGTCCTTATCCAGGAACACGGCATCCAGTTTGAGCGCCGCAGGGATCTCGTTCGTCGCAATCAGGTACAATGTAATGCTGGCGCTATCAATCGACCGAATCATCCCACCTGGCACCAATGCTGCCAATGAGTCAAGCGAAGCACGACTGAATTCGATGTTCGTAATATCCTCGGAGTAGCCCGCACTCAGACCTTTGTTGAAGTGGAAAGGTAGCTCAAAGTGGAAGTCCAGACTGAATTTGGTGTTCTGTGTCATGCGGAATTGAGGCATAGGCAGATCGTTCATCTTGTTCCGGTCAACGTCCAACTTGTAGTCGTAGCCCAACTTGCCCACTTCCTTTAGGAAGAAGCGGTCAATTGCGCCATGATCAACCTCTTTGGATAGCCAGAACTTGTCGTCATATACAGTTGCATCTAACGTTGTGTCGATCGGTAGCACATTCTCCAGGTTATGACGTCTGGTCGTCTCTCCATTCCATGTAGCAAAAGTTTCCGAACCATCGGGGTGCATGGCCTTGATATAGTTAACCTTAACCGCCAGAGGTATCGACATTCCGTAGGTGAATCCTAATACGATCTTCGGATACTTTGCTGCCAGAATAACCGGCTCGTTACCCGGTAGCTCCAGAGGTACATCTACTGAATCGATATCATCCGTCTCGTCGCCCGGCTCAAAGTAGCCATACAGAGCCTTGTACTCCATCATCTTCACTTCGAACGAGAAGTGGAACGACGAGGTCGAGGTAAGTGGCAGATATTCAAATCCCGGATCCAGCGGATTGTTGTTGCCGTTAGGCTTGTAGTTCAGGTACACCTCAAACTGGATGTTCGCTGTGTTTACTACGTTGTCATTGCCGGGGGTCTTCGTCTCATCCTTCATCATCACCAGCGTGAAGTCGTCCAACACGATGTCAATCGGCTTGTCAAAATCGAACTTCTTCAGCTCGTGCCGTGTGCCTTGCGGACGGCGGAACTGAGGTCCAAGCACCATCACTACGGAATCGATGTCCTCTTCTTTCAGTCCGAAGTTGTTGGTCACCGTTGTAGTGAAACTGGCGCGGTCGATCACCATACTGTCGATGCGCTCATCGCTTGTGTCATCGTTCACGCCGTCGAAGTTGATGTCCATGTTGAAGGTCACCGTCTCTGTCGTCCGGGCGGGGATCATGGTTGCACCGGGCATCACTTCGCTTACGAGTTTATCGTCCTCAACCGTACCGGTGTAGTCGGTCAACTCGATCTTGTGGAACTCGTTGTCGTAGTGACGGTCGATGGTCAGCAGCCATGTTGAGTCGCCATAGTTGCTGTCTTCAATCTTGGTGATCTTAGCTTCATCACCCAGGCCTACCAACCCAACGATAGTGTCCAGCGTTACGGACATCTCACCGATAGGCAGACCGAGCTTGGCTCGTAATGTGCTGTCTACCGTTACGTCATTTAGCTTGACGTCCGAACGACAGCCTGCCAAACCTATCCCGACCATGGCCAGGATAAGCAGGTAGTGTAAAGTTCTTCGTTTCATAATTTGTTATTTGTTATTGTTTATATTTGTCTAATTACTACTGATGCGTTAACTTTGTTAG
>DBXI01000037.1:0-76842 GCA_002309255.1 Bacteroidales bacterium UBA1216
TCTCCCCAAAGAGTGCACTACGTTAGCGCTCTTTGGGGACCCCTTTGAAGGGTGTGGTGGGCGGGTGAACATTGTAGCGAAAAGCGAGAACAATGTAAGGGTACAATACAAAATAACGCGCGTATGTGTACGCGCGTTATTTATTGACCTACATCCCGAACCAAGAGAACCATTGTTGTGAAGGGTGCGATGGTCGGAGGGGCAGGTGTTGATGGCTTATCCACCGAAATTATCGAAGCGGATGTCCTGATCCTCTACGCCGAGAGAATGGAGCTGGCCAAGACGGTCCTCGACCTGTTCCACTCCCTCTTCTCACGCATCACGCAAACCGCCTACGGCAAAGGCGCAGCGCAAGCCGTGGAAGATGAACTGCGGGGCGCATGTACCTCCGCACCCAAGCTCATCCGGGCCATCCGCTTCAACGAAGCAATGGGTTATCTCAACACCCGAACCCTTTCCTCTGCTTTTCTCTACCGCCTGCTTGACGAGCATTTCGGCTTGTCGTTCAAACTGCGCAACTTCCAAGACTACCGCAACAAATAGATACTGCGTTTTTCTGCGCTTTTCTGCGCATGTTTAACCGCTTTTCTGCGTAAATACTGCGCTTCTCTGCGTAAATGAGGCTCACATTTGTGGGTCTCATTTTTTTGTTGTACTTTTGCAGCGGATTCCACGAAAAAACGGTAGCGCTACCGATTGTTAAACAATAAAACAATCAAGCATTATCATTAGTGTCCACTAAAAAAAAACAAAAACATAAATTAACCCTTTTGAATGCTTTTGAGCGCTGCTCTATGCATAAATTACTACCAAAAACTCCTTAAAAGTGCACTTTTAGATAGTTTTTACTACTAATTTCTGCACTCTGACGAGTAAAAGCCTTCAAAAGAAATAAACATAAAAAACATGTTCGTTTCAATACATTGCTTATGTAAAGGCTTGCTTGTATTTATCAAAAAATAATCGTATCTTTGCATTCGCAAAGGTTATCGCCCCTTACCCCGTGGCGTTTTTCCCCGTTTGTCGGGGACAACCTAGTGTATCTTTGTACCGAATTTACAAATTTTCAAATCCCCAATGTCCAATCCCCTTCACTCCGCCCCAAGCCCCGAAGTGCCCAAGCTGGACAAGTTCAACTTCTTCACCTGGCACAGCTCTCTCAGAAAGGATCCGTATGACCTGCTGACGCTATCCAAGATAGAAGGCCGCATACCTGCTCTGCCGGAGCTATTCACGCCGCCCACGTATGCACTTGAATTTGTCACTCGAGGAACCATCATGGGCAAAGTCAATGATGCGGTTGTTCCGCTTACAGCCAATTCCTGCGTCTTTTGGATGGCTGATCATGTGATGAAAGATGTGCAGACCAGCCCCGACTGCGAGATCTATACTCTGGGCTTCACCGCCGAGTATGCCGAAGCCTTGAACATCCATATCTCGCAAGCGCAGTTCTCGCACCTGCTGATGCACCCCGTCTGGCAAGTAACTGATTTACAGATGCGCATCGTACTCCGATACATCGAACTGCTGCACGTGCTGATCGATGAGGATAGACATAGCGCCGTGCTCAACATGGTGCGTTCGCTCATATATTTCCTGTCGGAAGGCACCTCGCTCACCCCACAGCAGTCTCTCCCTCGTGCCGAGCAGATTTGCGGTCAGTTCCTGTCGCTCGTTGAGCTCCACTGCCGCGAGCAGCACGCCGTTGAGTGGTATGCCCGGCAGATGTCTCTCGCCCCCAAATACCTCTCCAATGTTCTCAATCAAACCATGAAAATCTCGCCCAACGCCTGCATCGACCGCGCGCTCATCCGTCAGGCTAAATCCCTTTTGTCCTCAACTTCACTTTCCGTGCAGCAGATCAGCGACCGCCTCGGCTTCCTCAACCAGTCGCATTTCGGCACCTTCTTCCGGCGCCACACCGGCACTCCCCCTTCCGCCTTCAAGACCGCGAACAGATAAAGAGACGGTGGAGTCGTACGAAGCGACGAAAAGTCTGTGAAGGCTGCGCCGTTTATTGCGCTATGCGCGATTATGGTGGCTGCGCCACGTTTATAACAAAAAAGTACAGATTTTTGCACTTTTTTTGTGATTATATTTGCAAATATGGATTTTTTTTTGTAACTTTGCAAGCGCAAAGGTTACACCCCTTTCCCTGTAGCGTTTTTCCCGATTAACGGGGACAACCTAATGTATCTTTGCAGGCAACCGTACACGAAGGGTGTGCCAGTATCGGCGTAAACCGCATTCGGCGCAAGTGGCGGCGGTACTAAATATATGATAACCATAGCCAATCACAAACAAATGAAAAAGATTTTTTCGTTTTTTGTAGCAGCAATACTGAGTTGCGCTGTTACGTTGCAGGCCGAGGTGACCGCACAAGTGGCGATCACAGTTAAGTCTTTGTCCGGGCTGAGTGATGAGTTGTTACTGCTTGAGATGCCCGGCACCTCAGCCGGATTCGATAGCGGTTGGGATACGGAAAAGATGGTGCAGACCGATACAATGGCCATCTTCCTGTATGCGGTGATTGACGGAATGCCATGCTCAAGGTATGTTACGGACGACCTGAATGAGACAGAAATCGTTATTCAGAGCTACGTGCAGGATGCAGATTACACGTTTGAGTTCGGCAGTTTGGGCGGCAAGCAGCTCTACCTGTACGATGCGGAGCTGGATAGCATAGTGCCGATAACGGAAGATGAGCGCTATGCGTTCACCTGCGATCCTGGCTACACCTTAGACGGCCGGTTCACGATTCGCAGCGAACAGAATGATTTGACCGGCGGTGATGATCCGACAACAGGTGGTGACGACATGATGACTGCCTACTTCATCAACTCACAGGGTTGGGATGTACGCGCATATATCTATGACTGGAAGGATGAGAACTGGGAGACGGTGACCGATGATGTTACCACGACGAAAGCAGAAGAGTTGATCAATGGGTTCGAGGTATATATGTACCAGTTCTCTGCCGGATTAGAGAAACCGCACTTCCTCTTCATGAACGGTACGATCAATGATGGTGCTGCACGCACCGATTACCAACCCTACTCTTCCGATCGTCCGTTCTTCTGCCTGGATGGCACACTCGACTCATCGGGCTACGCCAATGGCGCATGGTATGAATCGCCGGAAGCCTACTTGGCCGCCGTCAACGACACGATCAAACCAACTGAATCGGAAACAGAGCATGTGCAGATAGGTGACCTGTATTACAACCTGGACGTTGTGAACAGAACGGCGGCGGTGACGTTCCAGGAAGAATATTCCCAAAGCAACTACTCCGGTTTAGCTACCATCGTTATTCCTTCCACCATTGAATACAACGTTGTCACCTATAGCGTCACAAACATTGGAGAACGTGCGTTCACTCATTGCTCCGATCTAACGAGTGTGTTTATCCCTAATAGCATCATAACCATAGGACGGGGTGCTTTCTCTGATTCCTACAATCTGACGAGTTTGACTATTCCTATCAGCGTATTAAGCATAGAGGAATATGCGTTCGAGTATTGCTTAAGTCTGACGAGTATCACCAGCGAAGCAATTACGCCACCGACTTGCGGTACTGATGTGTTCAGCAATGTTAATACAAGTATTCCCTTATACGTGCCCACAGAAAGTGTCGAGGCCTATCAGAAAGCAGATGGCTGGGGCGAGTTCACGAACATCCTCCCAATCCCCGGTACAGATCTGGAATGCGAACCGGTTGAGATGTCGGAAGACGCGACTATTTGTGAAGGCAATATGTATATATGGCGAGATATGACATATGCCGAAACAGGCGTATATCGTGATACCGCTTGGTCAGTATCGGGTGTATGCGACAGCGTGCACTATGTGCTGAACCTAACCGTCCAGCCGCAAGATGAAACGATATTGGATACAGTCTTTATCACTGAAGGTGAGGCCTATGATTGGAATGGTACGAGTCTTACCGAGTCCGTTACATATCGTGATACATTAGCCGCATTTAATGGCTGTGATAGTATCGTCACGTTGATACTGATCGTCAATCAACCGGAGCAATGTATCATTGCCCGTGGCACATGTGGAGATAGTCTAACATGGGTGCTCGATTGTGATAGTGTACTGACAATTAGTGGTAATGGCGCAATGGAAGATTACGAATATTCGGGTTACGTGCCATGGACTGATTATAAAAGTGACATAAAACAAATAGTGATTGGATCGAATGTCACGAGCATCGGAGATTTTGCATTCTACCAGCATTCAAAAATTACAAGCATCAATCTTCCTGATAATATCACACGAATAGGAGTACACTCAATAGCATATTGTGAAAAATTGACGTATTTTGCAATTCCACAAAGCGTTGTTAGTATAGGCGAATTTGCTTTTACAGGATGTAGTGGAATCACATCACCATTGTACAATGAGCATGTATTTGCTTATTTGCCTAATTCGTATTCCGGCGAATACTCAATACCTAATGGAGTAGAAACAATAGCAGGCGGAGCATTTTGGCAATGTAAAAATCTGACGGGAATAACAATCCCCAATAGTGTGACGAGTATAGGTGCTTGTGCGTTTGAGGGATGTCAGAGCCTTACAGATATTACTATTCCATATGGTGTAACAAGCATAGAACGCCAGACATTTAGTTCTTGCTCAAATCTAAGAAGCATATCGCTTCCTAATAGTTTATTAAGCATTGGTCAATTTGCATTTAGCACTGACCACCAATTAACAAGTGTTAATATACCCACTAGTGTTCTAAATATAGAAAAATTTGCATTTGACGGCTGCAAAGGCATAACAAGTATATTCATTCCAAGTAGTGTCCAAAATATAGGGGAAGGAGCTTTTAAGGCGTGCTTCAATTTGGAGCATATTGAAGTGGATGCCGGAAATAGCATATACGACAGCCGTGAAAATTGTTCTGCTATCATTGAGACGACTACTAATACACTTATTTGTGGTTGCTCGAATACGACAATTCCTAGTAGCATCACCCACATTGGTCCCCATGCATTTAGTGAATGTAGCCGCATTACATCATTTGAAATTCCAGACAATATTATAGATATTGGAAATAGCGCGTTTAATGGTTGTTATAGTCTCGTGAGTCTAATTCTTTATAATAATTTAACAAGTATAGGGAATTGGGCGTTCTACAACTGTCGTAGTCTTATAGAGTTGTCTATTCCTAAAAGTGTTACCTATATTGGAGAAGGAGCCTTTACGGGTTGTTATGGTTTAGAGAGAATCATTTGCGCAATACCAGAACCACTCACTATAGATAGCACGGCATTCAAAACTGTCAATCCCTCTATTCCGCTATATGTGCCTGAAGAATCTGTCGAATTATACCAAAACGCTGAATATTGGAAGGAGTTCACGAATATCAAAGCGATTGGTGATAGCATCGTTGAGCCGCAGCCGAGTGATACGACCTCAACGCGCACAATATACCTCCGTATAATTGATGAATGGAAAACAGAGACAACCAAATATGCCGTATGGTACTGGATGACCGGCAAGGATGGCACTTGGACAGATTGGATGACACAGGTAGATGAAACAATCTGGTCGGTACAGATACCGGCATCTACGGAGAACGTGATTTTCTGCAGATTCAATCCCGAAGCCGAGGCTCCTGATTGGAATTACTTATGGAATCAGACGGTTAATTTGGCACTCACGGACTCCGATCTGTTCACCATCACCGGTCTAGCCGAAACGGCACTATACGGCGGTGTATGGTCTGTATATGGCGAAGAGCCGCAGCCTGAGACAGGGACCTTTACTGTGACCTTTACGCCGGAGGATTTTGCCGGTCAAGGCACATCGGGCTCAGGCGGCGCAGTAGCTGCAAGCAAGGACGGAGTGAAGTTCAGTTGCGTCAAGGCCTACGGAGCAGAGACGCATCTGAGGTGCTATAAGATTGATACCATAACGATCACTTCCGAATCCACCATCACCGCCATTGACTTCACGTTTGAAGAAAAGTACCAAGGCAATCTTGAGATGCACTATGAAGTAGGCGACAAAGAATGGATGACTGAAGTAACCGCTCAAGTGCGCATCACAGGTGTCAATGTCACGGTTACCAAATCGGAAGTAGTTGCTCCTGACACCATAGTTGAGTTCCCTGACAACAGCCTGTGGCCGATTTTGATGGATGAATATACACTGAATAAGTACGCAGGCAATATTGTTGCATCGTTTATCCAGAATGATGCAGATAGATTCCTGTATGTATGGGATAACTCATATACAGGAGGGGATATTACCGGAAAGAACTTCTATGGCAATAAAAACGGCTATCTGGCGCTGGTGGTTTATGGGTCTTGGTCTGGTTGCGGATATACACTCACCGGAGATGGCGACAGCTGGAAGAATGTAGAACCATTGAGGCAAGCAATCATAGCTAATCCGGAGAAGTATTATCTGCACTTGGCTATCAAGTCCACCGACAACTATAGTCACTCGTTCTATCTGTTCGGTACAGAGACAACGCCATTCACATTAGGCGACACCACGCAGTATGGCGGATACATTTACAGCAATTTCGACCGCGACGGCGAATGGCATGAGTTCTACATCCCGATGGAACGATTTGTTGACGAGCTGAAAAATGTGAAAGTAGAAGCGGGACATGTTATTTTCTCCGCCCTGACACAAGGTGTACAAGGCGCAGAGCTGAATCTGGATGCCGTATTCTTCTGCGACGAACAGATGAAGAACACGCTCATGGCAAGCGATCATGAAATTCTTTCAGGCACATGCGGCGACAGCCTGACGTGGGGACTCACCAAAGACAGCGTACTGACCATTGAAGGTAGTGGCGTCATGTATTGGCAGGGAGAATCAGCACCATGGTCAAATTATACGGATGAGATCACTTCCGTATCACTGCCTGAAGGTTTGACCAACATATACAACAAAGCATTCGCCGGTTGCAATATAACATCAATACAGATTCCTTCCTCTGTTACATCCATCGGCAGCGATGCGTTTAACAGCACCAAATTGGCTTCGATTGATATTCCGAGCGGAGTGATCGAAATGGATGGCGCATTTTCATATTGCAGACTCCTGTCAGCAATCAACGTGGCGGAAGACAATTCGAAGTATGCATCCATTAATGGTGTGCTCTTTGACAAGAGCAAAACCACATTGCTCATCTATCCGACAAACAAGGCAGATACAACATATTCAGTACCCGAGGGAGTGACGGCCATTGCTGACCGCGCATTCCAGTATTGCAGTGCCATAGAATCTATGATCGTTGCGAACAGTGTCAAGAGCATTGGATACCAAGCTTTTTGGAGTTGTACATTTATGCATTCATTAGTACTGGGCACCAGTCTGGACACTATAGGCAACGGCGCATTCTCAGGATGCAACAGTTTAACTTCCGTAACTGTCAATTCGGCTTCAATAGTAGGCAAGGATTACAACGGACAAAGCGGATCGGCTAGCCAAAGCCTCATGATGCAACTTGGATGGCAGGTACAGGAAATCATCTTCGGTGAGGACATCACCCGAATCGGCAATTATGCCCTATACTACCCGAGCAAATCATCATGCAAGCTTCGTACATTCACCTTCCCTGCTAATATAGCCGAGATAGGTAAAGGTGCATTCTATAATTGCAAGTTTGACGAATTGTCTGTTCCTCAACAAGTGACCAGCATTGGCGAGAATGCATTCAAGAACATCAAACAAATATGGTACGACGGTTCAGCAACAGGCAGTCCGTGGGGCGCGAAATGCGTGAACAACAACTGCGCTACAGTAACGACAGAGGTTGATGTAACCGACGGCTCCATTGATGAATGGAACAACCTGCCGGTAGATTATGTATTTGAGTCCATTTGTCCGATAAATGCAAAACACCAAGCTCTCAAGAGTCTAAAGGTATATGCGCAAGACACATATATCAACCTGCTCGTAGAACCGGACATGACACTATTTACTGATCTAAGTTGGGTTCCGTTCCACGTATATTTGGATACAGATAACAGCGATGCAACGGGCGGCGATGACTTAGGATTGTTTACCGATCGCAATACGGACATCTACCTTGAAACAGCTTTATTCGTTGAAAATGAGCCATATGATTATAATCCTGCCGTATTCAAATGGTGGGGTGAACCTGGCGGAAGCGGCTGGTATTGGCAAGATCCGACAGTTGAACACGACGGAAATGACTTCTGGGGCGCTATAGTAGGCGAAGGCATGTTGCCTGTCGGCAATAGTCAGTACGTGGATGGCAAGTTTGAGATACAACTTAACCGCGAACTGATTCCTGCTACTTGGGACGAAAACAAGTTTGGAATAGGCATCGAGATTGAGAACAGCTGGGTTACTAACGGTGCACTACCTGCCATCACCCCAACGGATGACAATCCGGTTGGTAGCACAAGGAAGCTGACTATACAGATCTACCATTCGGACATCACTCCGGAGGACACAACGGATATATCCGAACCCGAACCCATCGTGACCGTGTTCGGCAAGGATGTGGTGATTATCGACCCGACGGACAGCACCGCCACGATGGACGAGGTGGATGTGTTCGGCGACTCGTCGCTGGTTTATAACCCGCAGGAGAACACCCTGACGTTCAGTTCGCTCTCGCTGGAGGTAGGCGACAGTGTATCCACCGCTATCAGCTACACCGGAACGGAGACGCTGACCATCGTGCTCTGCGACAGTTCAACCATCTTTGCCGACACGGTTATCTCGTCCATGGGTGACGTGGTTGTGACTGGTGACGGTGTACTGGTAGCCGAAGCTGTCGTGCCGATTATCGGTGCGCCGACGGCTTCTATCCTGTTCGACTCGGTGACGATGCACGTGCGCTCACTCAAGTCGCCAGCCGCCGTACGCCGCCGTATACGCGGAATAAAGGTCATAGACGAGGACGGCGGCCCTGCTCTGTCAGGTTTCTCGTCGGTGGATTACAACAAGACCGCCATCACTCCGCCGGATGCCCAATACGGCGAGATAGAAGTGGAAGGCGGGGCAGCCGGCGCACCGGCATACGTGATCAATGCGCTGTATGTGGTACGTAACGGTGAGAATGTAGTGCTAACGGAGTTTGACCTGACAGCAATTCCGGACAATATCCCCGAGAGCATCGATACCTCGCGTGCCGACCGGCCGCTCGATCCGTCGCAACCGATGTACAACATCCTCGGTCTGCAGGTCGACACATCATACAAGGGCGTTGTAATCCAGAACGGACGAAAGTACGTGCAATAATTGACAATTGATAAGTGATAATTGACAATTGATAATTATGAACAAACGGATTTATAGTGTAATAGCGGCAGTGGTGTTGTGCCTCTTCATGCAGACGCATGCCACGGTGTACACAATCTCTGTACCTAACGCCGAGACCTGGACGAACGATGTACTGAGCGGCAGGAGCTACGGCGATACAGTGCAGTTCAATGTGCCGGTGATCGTGAACCGTAACTACGGGTACGGCGGGTTCAGCGGACTGACCGTGAGCGTGAGGCGCATCTACTCGCCCACCAACCAAGCCGATCCGCTCAGCGATGAGTACAAGCGCCTGCTGTCGCTGAACAGCAAGGCGGCGTTCAACTTGCAGGGGTGCGGCTACCACCGCAACGGCGAACGACTGCTGAACCTGAAGGGCATCATTGTTGGCGACCGACAGGTGCAGTACATCTCCGGCACATGGGCGGGCAACAACACCCGCCAGGCTCTGGAGAACACCCCCCCCTCGGTGGATCAGATGGGTACGCACAACGTGCTGGTGTGCGGCGCTAACCTGGAGTACTACTTGGTGCAGAACCTCGGAACAGGCTTTGGTCCCGATGACCTATACGAGCACGAGAAGCAGCGCACCAAGGTCAGGAAAGCCTTGGCGACTATTCATGCCGATGTATATGGATTGGTAGAGGTGGAACAAGGGCAAGCAGCCCTGAAGGAGATAGCCGCCGACCTGACCCTGCTGACCGGCACGCCATACGACTACGTGGATGACGGAGGCAGTGCACAAAGCTCATACACCAAGTCCGGATACGTCTATCGCTCAGACAGGATACAACCCGTCGGCATCCTGACGCGCAACAACCAAGGCGTGAAGAACAGGAAGATGATACAAGGGTTTATCCTGATAGAGAACGGCGAGCGGTTCATCTATAGTATCAACCACTTCAAGGCCAAGTCAGGCACCGGCACAGGCAAAGATGCCGACCAGGGCGACGGGCAAGGGATCTACAACCACGCACGCACCCTGGAGGCACAAAGTTTGATACAGAACATGACCTCCTACCAGAGCTTCTACGAGGACAACGACGTGCTGATCATGGGCGACCTGAACGCCTATGCCAAGGAGGATCCCATCCGCGCGTTCATCGATGCCGGTATGTACGATCTGCACCGCTACTTCCACGCCGACTCGAGCTATTCGTATGTTTATGGCGAACAGGCCGGCTACCTCGACCACGCCATAGCCAACAAGGCGCTGATCCGCCAAGTGACAGGCATGGGAGCATGGCACGTCAACTCCGATGAAAGTGACCAGTACACCTACGACAAGTCGAACGACCAGAGCATCTTCCGCTACAGCGACCACGATCCTGTGCTCGTCGGTCTGAAACTCGATAGCACGATGTCGGTGCCGATGAAAGAAGTTGACCTGATCGAGAACGTAGAGATTGATGTCACCCCCGATGAGGGCATCTGCCTCAAGCACGTGGGCGACCTGGGAGAGCAATACGGCTACTACGAGATCTTCGACGTAACAGGCTCGCCCGTGCAGCCCATGACTCGCATTGAGAGCTCGCCCTGCACCATAGCTACGGAACTGCCAGCAGGCATGTACATAGTGCGCGTGTACTACGCAGGCAAAATCAAGTCGCTGAAGTTCGGAGTAAGGTAAGACCGCTACGCTGAAAGAGCAAAGACCGCAGCAACGTTTTGCTGCTGAAAGAACAAGAAACAAAGGCTGAATGGATCTATTTGACAATATACCTATCGAGCAACAAGGCCTGACGGCGGAGCAAGAGATTAAAGCCTTGCGTACCGAACTGGCAGAGCAGAACTACAAGTACTACGTTCTGTCGGCACCCACTATGTCCGACCGCGAGTTCGACGAGAAGATGCACAGGTTGCAGGAGTTGGAAGCAGCTCATCCCGAGCTGTTTGACCCCAACAGCCCGACACAAAAAGTCGGCTCGGATATTCAACCGGTGAGCGGTGAGCGGTTAGCGGTGAGCGGTGAAGGTTTTCCGAGGATCAAGCATCGCTATCCGATGCTTTCGCTGGCGAACACCTATTCGCGCGAGGAGGTTGAAGACTGGGTGCGCAAGCTCCCGCCGAACGTGGAGATAGTAGCCGAACTCAAGTACGACGGCCTGAGCATATCGCTCTGGTACGAGCACGGTCAGTTAGTGCACGCCGTAACGCGTGGCGATGGCACAGAAGGCGATGATGTGCTGCCGAATATAAGAACGATAGCAGCTATTCCGCAGACGTTGATTGATGCGCCTGAGCGATTAGAGTTAAGGGGCGAGGTTCTGCTGCCGTGGGAACGGTTTGAGGCACTAAACAAGCAGCGTGAGGAACAGGAGGAACCTCTCTTCGCCAACCCGCGTAACGCAGCGTCCGGCACGCTCAAGCTCCAAGACACCCGCGAGGTTGCCCACCGCGGACTGACCTGTTTCCTTTATTACATGCTTGGCGAACAGTTGCCCGGCAGAACGCACTATGAGCGATTGGAGCAAGCACGTGCCTGGGGTTTCCCTGTGAGTGATGCTATCAAGATTTGCCACAACGTAGATGAAGTGATGAACTTCATAGCTTACTGGGACACCGAGCGCAAGAACCTGCCTGTCGCCACCGACGGCATCGTGCTCAAGGTCAACAGCCTAGCCGAGCAAGAAGAGCTCGGATATACTGCGAAGTCCCCGCGCTGGGCAATAGCATACAAATTCGCAGCCGAACGCCAGCCCACCACCCTGCGACAAATAACCTATCAGGTCGGACGCACAGGTGTGATAACGCCCGTCGCCAACCTCGACCCCATACAACTATCGGGCACGATCGTCCAGCGTGCCACGTTGCATAACGAGGACTTCATCCGCCAGCTCGGTATAACCGAGGGCGACCGCGTCTTTGTGGAGAAAGGTGGGGAGATTATACCGAAGATTGTCGGCAAAGCAGAAGACGATACTACTAGGCAGTCTAGTAATCCTAGTCAGCCTAGGACGCCTAGTTTCATAACTCACTGTCCCGAATGCGGCACACCGCTCGTTCGCGTGGAAGGCGAGGCTGCGTGGCGTTGTCCGAACGAGCTGAGCTGTCCGCCGCAACTGAAAGGCCGGCTGGAGCACTTCGTCAGCCGCAAGGCGATGAACATTGAGGGCCTCGGCAGCGAAACGATCGCCCTACTCTACGACAAGGGACTACTCCACTCTGTTGCAGACATCTACTCTCTCCGTCAGGAGGACCTCGCAGCACAGGAACGCCTCGGCGACAAGTCGGCGCAGAACATCCTCGCGTCTGTCGAAGCCTCCAAGCAAGTGCCTTGGCCGCGCGTGCTGTTTGCCTTGGGCATTCGCATGGTGGGTGAGACGACGGCGAAGAAGATTGCCAAACGTTTCCGCTCGATTGATGCCCTGCAATGGGCGAGCAAGGAGGAACTCACCGCCATCGAGGATGTAGGCGAACAGATAGCGGATAATATCGTTGCGTACTTTGCCGACTTGCGCAATTTAGAAATAATAACCCGTCTGCAAGCCGCAGGAGTTCAGTTGGCAAGCAACGAGCGGGAAGCCGCAGCAAGCGTACCGCAAGTATTAGCCGGCAAGACGATTGTTATATCCGGCACGTTCACCGAGCACTCGCGCGACGAGTACAAGCAGATGATTGAGGATTACGGAGGCAAGAACAGCGGTTCGGTGAGCAAGAAGACCGACTTTATCCTCGCCGGCGATAACATGGGACCCAGTAAACTCGAAAAAGCCAACGCCTTAGGCGTCAAACTAATAAGTGAGCAGGAATTTCTGCAGATGATACATGGATAAACTAAACACTTGGATATTTCGCTACAACAAGCGCAAGCAGCCGCAACGCGACGTGCTGATGCTGAACTACAGCAAGGTGCGCTCCATCGCTCTGGTTTATGAGCAAGGCATCGACGACAAGGCAACAGCACTGCTCGTCAAGCGTCTGGAACGCGATGGAGCAATGGTCGAGGTCGTGGGCTACGAGCCCAAACACGACTTCAACTTCCTCGGCCGGGTGCGCGAACAGGCCATGCAAAGCTTGCCCACGCAGCGCTTTGACTTGCTGCTCGACCTGAGCACGCACTACTACCTCGGCACGCAGTACATCCTCATGGCTATTGATGCAACCTTCAAGGCCGGACTGCGTTTCCCCGACGTGCCAGAACAAGACCAGCAGGGCATCCTCGACATGATGGTTAGTTTGCCTGACAATCCTACCCCCGAGGACATCGCCGAACAAGTGATACATTTTCTAAAGATGATTAACTCATAGATAGACCGGCTTCGCCTGAAAGAGCAAAGACCGTTTCACTGAAAGAATAAAGACAAATGAAAGAAACAAAGATATCCGGATTAGGAACAGCACTGGTGACACCGTTCACTGCGAGTGGTAAGGTGGATTTGGATGCCTTGCATCGTCTGCTGGACAGGCAGCTTAATGCTAAGGTGGATTTCCTCGTTGTGCTCGGCACGACAGGCGAACCGGTGACCATGACGCCACGCGAGCAACAGTTGGTGCGTAAGACCATCGTCGAGCACATCGCCGGTCGTATTCCTTTGGTACTCGGAGTAGGCGGCAACTGCACCCAGGAGGTCGTGGAGCGTTTAGGGTTACTGAAGGACGAACTCAAACACAACTACGCGGCTATCCTGAGCGTCTGCCCGTTCTACAACAAGCCGCAACAGGAAGGCCTCTACCGCCACTTTGCGGCAATAGCCGAAGCCTCGCCCGTGCCGGTCATTCTATACAATGTGCCCGGACGAACCGGCGTGAACCTGCTGCCGGAGACAACACTGCGTCTGGCGGCGGACTTCCCGCACCGCATCATCGGTGTCAAGGAAGCATCGGGCAACATGGAGCAGATCAAGACGATTATCCGTGGTGTACGCGGCAGCTCGTTCATCGTGCTCTCCGGCGATGACGGACTGACGGCACCGCTCATGCTCGACGGTGCACACGGCTTGATTTCTGTGCTCTCCAACGCTCTGCCCGAGGCAGCGATGCAACTGGTGCATCAACCCTCATTGGAGCAACAACAGGCGTTGGACGGACTAATCCGCGCCCTCTTTGCCGAAGGCAACCCCACGGGCATCAAAGCGCTACTGTCCTTGCAAGGCGCAATGATCGACCAAGTACGTCTGCCACTCGTGCCGGCATCCGACGGACTGAAAAACGAACTACGTAAACAACTACAGGCTTATGAAGATAGCTATATTCGGTAACGCAATGAAGCGCCTCACACTGGATGAGGTGCCGCATCTGTTGGAGTTTCTTGAACTGCGTCAGGTAGAGGTATATCTGTCCCAAGAACTGCGGCAGGAGATGAACCTGCGCGAGTATCCGCCTTTCCCCGTCGAGGATGAAGCGTGGGAGACTTTCACCGCAGAAGGCAACATGATCGACTTCGCCCTGTCTATCGGCGGCGATGGCACGTTCCTCACCACGGCGTCAATCATCGGCAACAGGAACATCCCCATCGTGGGCATCAACTGCGGACATCTGGGTTTCTTGGCCGAGGTGCAGACTCAGCAGGTGGACATCATCATGGAGCAGCTCATCAAAGGGCGTTACACCATTGAGCAACGTTCGATTCTTGAGGTCGAGGGTGAAGGCGGACATATATCCTGCCCGTTTGCGTTGAACGAGGTAGCTGTGATGAAGTCAGGTTTGTCATCCATGTTGGAGATTGAGGCGAGCGTCAACGGCGAGCACCTGCACACCTACGAAGCGGACGGTCTGGTTATCTCCACGCCCACCGGCTCTACGGCGTATAACCTGAGTGTCGGAGGTCCTTTGATGGAACCGCATGTGAAGGCAATCATCCTCTCACCTATCGCTACGCATCGGCTGTCGGTACGCCCGTTGGTTATACCCGATGACTGGACGATTGACCTCAAGGTGCACAGCCGCAACGGCAACTACCTGATCTCCGTGGACGGCCGCAGCCAGTCGCTGCTCAACGAGGTCGAACTGCACATCCGCAAAGCGGCGTACACCACCAAGGTCGTACAGCTGGAAGAGCACTCTTTCATCCAAGCGCTGAAAGACAAGCTCCAATGGGGCAAATAGGTTTTGTTTTTTCTTGGCATCTTCGGCTTTTTTGTTCGGTCACTATGGTCACCATAGCTCCCTCACAAGAAAAACCAAATCTGCTCAAGAAAAATTCAAAACTTTGAAATCTTGAAATCTTGAAATTAGAAATCTTCAAATGAGAATCATTTACATGGGTACGCCCGAGTTTGCTGTAGCGCCGCTGAAGGCGCTGGTAGAGGGCGGATACAACATAGTGGCAGTTGTTACGATGCCCGACAAACCGGCAGGACGCGGTCACCACGTTCAATACTCGGCGGTCAAGGAGTACGCTCTTTCTGTCGGACTGTCTGTCCTGCAACCGGAGAAACTCAAGGACGAGGCTTTTGTCAGCGAGCTGCGCTGCTTCAACGCCGACCTGCAGATCGTAGTGGCGTTCCGCATGCTGCCGGAGGTAGTGTGGTCAATGCCGCGTCTGGGCACCTTCAACCTCCACGCCTCGCTCCTGCCGCAGTACCGCGGTGCTGCGCCTATCAACTGGGCGGTCATCAACGGCGACCGTGAGACCGGCGTCACGACGTTCATGCTCAAGCACGAGATAGACACGGGCAACATCATACTTCAGGAGCGCATACCTATCGGCGATGATGAGAACGTCGGCTCAGTTCACGACCGGCTGATGGAGCTCGGTACAGGTCTAGTGCTCCGCACCGTGGATCTGATTGCCGAGGCCGATGCCAATGGCACGCCGCTGCCTACCACGCCGCAGGATGAGATAGCGGCGGAAGACCTGCGTCCTGCACCGAAGATCTTCAAGGAGACCTGTCAGATCGACACCACCAAAACCGTCCGCGAGGTACATAATTTCGTCCGCGGACTATCGCCCTACCCTGCTGCCTGGTGCAACCTCACCATCGGCGGCACGACCTACGAGAACGTCAAGGTCTTTGCCACCGAGAAAGGACACGGGCCAATCAGCCTTCAATGCGCTGACGGCGAAATCAGCCTCACCGAGCTCCAGTTGCCCGGCAAAAAACGCATGCCCGCCAAGGCATTGCTCAACGGCCTGCGTTAGCAGGGGAAAATTCACAAAGGAGAACATTTAACAAAAACATAAATAACAATGCAATGATCATCGAAAATGTTTTTTTAGGTATATGTCCGATGTTGGCTGTTATCCCATAGGGGTGTGGCTTAGGACGCTAACGTGCTCGCCAAGCTCGCTTGAGCGAGGATGTTAGAGGCTTAAGACAGAGGTCCGTAAGGACTACAGACAACAGCGGGGTTTATTTTGGTTTTTTGTTTATAAATCTTTACCACACTATGACAAAGCATTTAGCCCTCATCGATACGTATTACAGCGCTCAGCCTGAACTCAAGGAGCTTCTGCTGCACCACTCACGCCAGGTAGCTGACAAGGCGTTGGAACTCTGTGCCGCTCATCCCGAGTGGCACGCTGATACAACCTTTGTAGAAGAGGCGGCGATGCTCCACGATATAGGTATCATCTTCTGCGACGCACCCGGTATCCTCTGCCACGGCACAGAGCCGTATATCCGGCACGGTTTTCTTGGGGCGGAGCTCCTACGTAAAGAAGGATTACTCGCACATGCGCGCGTAGCCGAACGCCACACCGGAAGCGGCCTGACGCGTGAGCAGATCATTGCCGAGCAGCTGCCGCTGCCCGAGCAGGATTTCCTGCCGGAAACGATTGAGGAGAAAGTGATCTGCTACGCCGACAAGTTCTTCTCCAAGTCTCATCCCGAACGCATCGCCACACCCGAGCACATCCGTCAGACCATGCTCAAGTTCGGCTACGGCGCCCTCGACCGCTGGAATAAACTGGAGGAGGAGATAAGCGGTTGAGTGCAGAATAGTTGAATCACGTGTTAATCACATGTTAATCACGTGTTAATAGCCTAATGTTATCTTGATGCAAGCCCGATAAATACAGGGATTGCGAGGTGGTTGGTGGCGGAAAAAGATGCCACAACGAAAAATGCGATGGCACTTTGGCACTTTCTCGCCGTGCGCAGTATATCAACGCCTTACCGCAACACAAAAGTGCCAAAGTGCCAAAGTGTCACGCAAAATAACCACCATAGTATTTTCTCCTTTTGAGGTTTCGTTAAACAACTATCGCGGGCAGAAATGTAAATGCTGGCCAAAATATGAACGATTTCCGAAATTACAAGCAAATATAATTCGTCAAAATTTGAGTAAACCCTAGGATAACCTCGTGTTAAGTCCCTTTTGAGTCCGTGTTTATGTCACGCTTTGACTCCTATTTAATTACCCATGTTGTGCAATTAACCAAGCCGCCTTCCAAAGCCACATCATTGTAATTGATTGTTTCTATTGCCTTATTGGGAAATGCTTTTTTAAGAACAGCAACAGCCTCTTTGTCCTCCTCTCTGCCAAATATGGGGAGTACTATTAGGTTGTTCAGTTCCAAATAATTGACATAAATTCCTATTGCACTATCAGGATGTTTTGGATCTTTACTCTTGATAACACACGGCATATCGATATAGGTTAAGTTGTATGTTTCCAAAACCTTTTTTATGCCCTCTTGCCAATATATGTATTCTTGCGTGTGATTATTTCCAACAATAGTGTTTCTGTCAACAAATCGAACCATACCATCAGCATGCCCGGTGAAATCCTCATCTTTAGAACGTAGCGAGGGAATGATAATAATCTCGCATTCCAACAAGCGAGACAATTCCTTTACAAGGGATTCTTTCTCATAGTTTGGATTTTCACTGAATATTCTATCAGAGAGTATCGCTCTATCTTCACAGATCAACACGTTTCCTCCGTCAAGATTTATGTCTGAAAACTCAGCATGAATATTGTTTAACATGCATATTTCATGAATATCCGACCGAGTTGTCTCCAAGTCTGGACTACCTTTGAGATAGCTTGGATCGTATTTGAATTGAATAAGTTTCCCCGATGGTGTTTGTACTGGCATGTAGTCGCGACACCAAATATCATTTGTGCCCTTCAAAAATGAGTAGTGGATATGATGTTTTTCAAGAATCTTTGTTAAACGATTACACGTTTCCGGATAACGCTCTTTCAAAAGTTCAGACATAAATACGCTTTGCTCATCCTTTTCATTTGATAGAGGGCTTGACTTTTGTTTTTTACTTTGATATTCTTTTCTAAACTTAGGCATATCTGCTTTCAAGAACTTCATGCAAATTTCTTTTGTCGGTTCAATGTTGTTTTTCAGACACATATCTTTAAAAACCGCTTCCATTCCTCTGTCATTCAATACAAAATCTTGAATATATTTTGGGCTAATGGGATGGTTTGGAAGTAAAATGTTCATCCACTTGAGTATACGCTGATGTCTTTTTGTAGAAAGATTCTTATCTACTAATCTGTTCATTGTGTCCGCCAATGATAGCTTCTTAAAACCAGCCCACACTGAGAACACAAAAGTGCCTATGGCAATTACGCCACTAGTAATTCCAATAATTGATTCAGTTGTCATATATGTATAAAATTTCACTAATGTCCACTAAAATAAAACAAAAAGTCGCGCTCAATTTGTGGATGTAACAATCAATATATTAATGAATTGCAACACAATGGCATAATTTATAGTGGACACTAGTGATAAAATTTGAATTATAATACTTTGCAATATACCTCACCTGTTTGTGTGTTAACAATATATATAGCTTCTGTTTGGGTTAGGATAAAAGTGTGCGTGCTGAATAACATCTTAACATCTTTTGTTGAATTAATTTTAAAGAGGAATAACACTCCTACTTGATCACGCCCAGCTTCTTCGATTTGTAAAGCCACACGCTTATCTTTAACAGGCAGAAAAATTTTTTGATTGTAAAAGTAATCCGAGCCACCCCATCTTTTACGAATGTCTATTTTATTTTGAGAGAATCGTTTCGTCGCATATTCTATGCAAAGAGTTCCATGATTGATATATCCTGGGAAATCTGCATAACAGCCTTCATATAACTCTATTTCGTATAAAAATCCACTATTTTCTAAATCGTAATTTAGTTTATAGTAATCGCTAAGTTTATGAATATAATAGAAAGATGAATTTTTAAAATCCTCCCTCATTTCTTTCAATTCAGTTTCATATTGTTTATATTCGTCAGTCTCTTTAAATAGTTCTCTTTTTAAGTCTGTATCATAATAGCCTCCTAATTTGAAATATGATACGACATCTAGTTCGAATATATTCCGAATCTCGTAATCTTTGATTTTGGCCTCCGTTCCATCTTCATAACGTCCCTTAAGGAATTGTTCTTTGAAATAATCTTTGGTGTCTAAAAATTGCCCACGACCTTTTTTTAAATCTTGAACTGTCAAGTTAGAAGAATCTGCCACCGCTACTACTGCAACGAATAGCAACGATAATAATAATTTTTGTTTCATAATCTGTATATTTTAAGACTAATATTCATTTACAAGCATAAAAAAACGTGAGGCTTGTTAGCTTCAATCTGGAGTTTCGAGGATTTCTGGACAACCTTTACAAACCAAACATTTACTGAACAAGGCTCACGTCGAAACGTGAGCATATATGCCTTGTTCTTGGTTTGTAAATGAGTTTTGAAAGTGTCCAGTTTTCGAAACTCCAAGTTCTTAGCTGTATGCTTTATCGTGGCGCTCTCTTGCGCCTATATGTCTTTTGTCACCGCTTTTTTACGCTGTCGGTGCCAGCGGTCCGATTTAACGTCTAAGAGCTGACGGTATGTTGCTGCCTATGCTATGCCTTTACGATGCGCGGTGGGTCAGAAGCGGTTAGTTGTTACTAAATCTATTGATTATAGAATTCTACTTCAGTTGTCAGCTGGCGGATGCCACCTTGCTTGAGTTCCGGTGTGTTGATGCGGATGTCGCAATCTACGACAAATACATTGCTGTTGGCAGAACGGATGACATTCTCATCGTGCAGGTCACTCAGATATATCTCCGGCGTAGCATACGTCCAGTTACGAGGATTCATCAGCCTAAAACCTAAGCGCTCTGCGAACACGCGGATTTCCTCGTCATCCATGCGGCTGCCTTGAATCAGCGGTTGATCAACAATGACTTGGAAATCGCCCTCGCTTGTTCTGCCAAAGCCAATAACGGTAAGCCGTGTTTCGGGGAAATACGTGTTGTGCAGACTGATGCGATCCAATGCCAAGACCGGCAGGATATAATAATCCAGTCCGATAGCTTTAACCAAGGTGTTCCCCTTATAATACACATGCGCCTCGCCGCCTTCTGCAATCTGTTCACCCAACAACGCAGGCAACTGTGCATCCACATTGTCAATCCAGCAGCCGACGGCTTTCGCCCACCGCTCTATGCGGTTGGCCTGCGTCTCTGCGCATTCGCGTTCTCTTTGGAAACTGCCGAGTGGCGCAGTGAGGCTACTTGCATCAATATCTGCTCCCGCGAGTAAGGATGCAATGACATGATTGCAGCCTCCCGCTGCGCAGCCAAGCTGTTCGAACGATGAAAATCGCTTATATACAAGCTTGCCGGAAATGAATTGTTCTGCATACCGCTCCAGTTTGGTCAGACCTTCAGGCATGAAGCCGGCGGCAATAATACCGTCAATAGAAGCCCAAAAATCTGTGTTGTTCATATGAGTTTTCTGTTTTCGGCTACAAAGTTACAAAAAATTTTTGAATTATGCAAATCTTTCGCACAGAAAATTGCAAATATATGCAGTTTTTATTTTTTGGCACGGCTTTTGTTTATGATTAGATGGAGCGAAAAAACATCCGCCTCCAGACCAATCGGATAATACTATAAATTACAACATAACAATGACTAACACTGTTGACATTCGCGAGCTGCAAGAGCGCATTGAGCGCGAGAGCTCGTTTGTAGATGCCTTGACGATGGGCATGAACCAAGTTATCGTCGGTCAGAAACATTTGGTAGAAAGTCTGCTTATCGGTCTGCTGTCCGACGGCCACATCCTGCTGGAAGGCGTTCCGGGTCTGGCGAAGACCCTTGCCATCCGCACTCTGTCTGACCTCATCAAAGCCAAGTTCAGTCGTATTCAGTTCACTCCCGACCTGCTGCCTGCCGACGTCATCGGTACGCAGATCTATTCGCAGAAATCCGAAGAGTTCTCCGTAAAACGCGGACCTATCTTCGCCAACTTCGTGCTGGCGGACGAGATCAACCGTGCTCCGGCCAAAGTGCAGTCAGCCCTCTTGGAGGCCATGCAGGAGCGCCAGATAACCATCGGCGACAAGACTTTCAAGCTCGACGAACCGTTCCTCGTACTCGCTACGCAGAACCCTATCGAGCAGGAAGGTACCTACCCGCTGCCTGAGGCGCAGACCGACCGATTCATGCTCAAGGTGGTTATCGGCTATCCGCAACCCGAAGAGGAGCGTCAGATCATCCGCCAGAACATTACCGGCGAGAAGAAGACCGTTACGCCTATCCTCTCCACCGAGGATATCAAGAAAGCCCGCGAGGTTGTTCGTCAGGTTTATCTGGACGAGAAGATCGAGCGTTACATCGTGGATATAGTATTTGCCACCCGTGAGCCGGAGAAGTACGGCCTGGAGAACATGAAGCAGATGATCAGCTTCGGCGGCAGTCCGCGTGCCAGCATCAATCTCGCACTCGCTGCCCGCGCCTACGCGTTCATCCATCGCCGCGGCTACGTCATCCCCGAGGATGTGCGCGCCGTATGCTACGATGTGCTCCGCCACCGCATCGGCTTGACCTATGAGGCAGAGGCCAACAACATGACCACGGAGGATGTGATTACCGAGGTGCTGAACGCCGTTCAAGTGCCTTAATCTAGTCGACTAGACGACTAGACAACTAGACGACTAGGATTGTTATGACAAGTGAAGAATTAATAAAGAAAGTCCGCAAGATCGAGATCAAGACCCGAGCCTTGTCGCACAACATCTTTGCCGGCGAATACCACAGCCAGTTCAAGGGCCGCGGTATGGCGTTCAGCGAGGTGCGCGAGTACCAGCCCGGCGACGATGTGCGCTCTATCGACTGGAACGTCACCGCGCGCATGGGCAAGCCGTATATCAAGGTCTTTGAGGAGGAGCGCGAACTGACGGTGATGCTGCTGGTGGATGTCAGCGGCAGTCGGAACTTCGGCACGCAGTCGCAATACAAACGCGACACCATAGCCGAGGTCGCCGCCACACTCGCGTTCTCCACCATCGAGAACAACGACAAAGTCGGCTGCATCTTCTTCTCCGACAAGATCGAGAAGGTCATCCCCGTGAAGAAAGGCAAGAGCCACGTGCTGCACATCATTCGCGAGCTGCTGGACTTCGAACCCGAATCCAAGGGAACGGATGTAGCCTCCGCCGTGCAGTTCTTCGCTAACGCGCAGAAGCGTCACGCAACCTGTTTCCTCATCTCCGACCTGGTCGGCGTGGGCGGACAGCTCGTGACTGAAGGACGCAAGAAAGGCCGCCTGACGGTCGAACAGCCGCTGATGATCGCCTCGTCGAAGCACGACATGAACGTCATCCAGGTTTATGACCGCCGCGATGCCGAGCTGCCGGATGTGGGTCTGCTGAAGATCAACGACGCCGAGACCGGCGAACGCCTCTGGGTCAACACCTCGCGTGCCGATGTGCGTCAGGCCTACAGCGATGCATGGACCAAACAGCAGACCGCCCTCAGCGATGTGTTTGTGCGCACAGGCGTCAATGCCGTAGCCATGCAGACCGACGAGGATTATGTGCGCGCGCTAATGCGCCTGTTCAAAATGTAGAACAAAGACCGCTGCAATGCACCCCACGCGAGCAAGCTCTTTGGGGACCCCGCCGCTAAAAGACAAAAGACCGCAGCCAAACTGGCTGCTAAAAGAATAGCAACATGTTACTATCCATCTTACTATCCATAGTAATCAACACCTCGCTCGACTCCACCGTCGTGTGCCTCGGTGACCAGACGAAGCTCGTCTTCCAGGCCGATTGCGCGCCCGACGAGTACGTCACCTACCCCACGTTCGGCAAGGAGCTGATCGACGGCATCGAGATCGTCCGTCAGGGTGCTGTGGACTCCACGATTGACAAGCAGGGCAAGCACTACTCGCAGGAGCTCGTGCTCACCTCGTTTGAGGACTCGCTGTTCTTCGTCGAGCCGCTGCCGTTTGCATCGGGCGGCGACACCGCCTACAGCGAGACCATCACCTTGAACTTCGTGCAGCCGTTCGTGCTCGACTCGACAGTGGCCATCACCGACATCAAAGCCCTGCAGAAGGCGCCTATCTGGTGGTGGGGATATATCCGTTGGATACTCGGTGCACTGCTGCTCGCCGGCATAGGCTTCCTCGTATGGTGGCTGCTCGGCAAGATCGGCAACAACACCAACGTCTATACGCCCGCGAAGAAGAAGGAACCCGAACGTCCCGCCGAGGAGGTGGCGCTCGAACAGCTTGACCGCATCCGCGAGGAGAAGATCTGGACGCAAGGCCACACCAAGCAGTACCACACCGAGCTCACCGACGTGCTGCGTACCTATATAGCCAAGCGCTTCGGCGTAGCCTCTACCGAAAAGACATCGGATGAGACCCTGCAGGCCATGAAGCCTATCCTGAGCGAGCAACGCGAACTGCACGCCTCGCTTTCGAAAGTGCTCCGCCTCGCCGACCTCGTCAAGTTCGCCAAGTGGCAGGCCACACCCGACGAGAACGAGCAAGCCCTGCACATCGCCTACGAGTTTGTCAACGAAACCAAACCCGCTCCCAAGCCCAATAACCAAACAGAATCAGCCAATCTTGGCTGATAATAGCTGATAACTGATATCTGATAACTGATAACTAATATGAGCTTCTCTCAACCCGCATATCTCTTCCTTCTCCTACTGCTCATTCCGATGGTAGGCTGGTACATCTGGCGGATGCACAACGCCGAGGCGTCGCTGCGTCTGTCCGGCACCTCGCCGCTGCGTAAGTACGCCCTGCCCACATGGGTGCGCCACGTGCCGTTCGCCCTACGCGCTCTGGCCGTAGCCTTGCTGTGCATCGCTCTGGCACGTCCGCAGCTCACCAACCGCTGGCAGTCGGAATCCACAGAAGGTATCGACATCATGATGGCGCTGGATATATCCGGCACCATGCTCGCCGAGGACCTCAAGCCCAACCGTCTGGAGGCGGCGAAGAACGTCGGCTCGGACTTTATCCTTGCCCGCCCCAACGACCAGATCGGTCTCGTCGTCTTTGCCGGCGAGAGCTTCACCCAGTGTCCGCTCACTGTCGATCACACCGCACTCGTCAACCTCTTCCAGAAGGTCGAGTTCGGAATGATTGACGACGGCACGGCTATCGGTCTCGGTCTGGCTAACTGCGTCAACCGAATGAAGGACTCCAAGACAAAGTCGAAGGTCATCATCCTGCTCACCGACGGTTCGAACAACGCCGGCGACATCGACCCGCAGACCGCTGCCGAGATAGCCAAGACCTTCGGCATACGCGTCTATGCTGTGGGCGTAGGCTCCTACGGACAGGCACGCGTACCCGTGCAGACGCCCATGGGCATGCAATATATGATGATGGACTCGCAGTTCGACGAGACGACGCTCCGTAACATCGCCAACACCACCGGCGGTGCGTACTTCCGTGCCACGGACAACAACTCTCTCAAACTCATCTACGAGCAGATCGACCAGCTCGAGAAAACCAAGCTCCGCGTCCGCGAGTATAGCAAGCGTATCGAGAACTTCGCCCCCTATCTCCTCGCCGCCCTGCTCCTGCTCCTCGCCGAGATCCTCATCCGCTACTTTGGCCTCCGCACCATAAGCAACTAATAGTAGAAACAGATAACAAAAACGAACAAAACCCCTCAACAGTTTGGTAGCACGATGTGCTGATGTGTGATTGTCCACGCGCTGCTATTTGTAAACACGTTTACAGCATCAGCACATGTACCATCCCACACTCCTACGGAGTACCAAACTATTGAGGAAATAAACACAAAAAACAATGTTGACCATCGAAAATGTTTTTATCAAACGTAGAATAACTAAAAAGATTTTATTAGTATGAGAAAGATAGCAGTCCTACTGATCGCGCTCGTAGCAAGTCTCGCTGTGATGGCCACCGAAGGTGCGCTACCCGGCAAGTTTACCATTAACGCGCAAGGCGACCAAGTCGTCTTCTCGCAAGGTAATCTTCAATACAAAGCGAGTATCGATACGTGGCGATTTGCCAAGAATCAGTATGACACCATCGGTTCGCGCAATGAGAATATCAGCCCTGCGTACACTGGATGGATAGACCTCTTTGGCTGGGGTTCGGGCAACGACCCGGTCAAAACAGCCACCAACGAGTACGCCTATAATCCGTTTTACGAGTGGGGTGCAAACCCTATTAGCAACGGAGGCAATGTCGCTAACCAGTGGAGAACGCTGACTTTCTTGGAGTGGGCCTACGTGCTTCACACGCGGAATAATTGTACCAACCTGTGCGGCAAAGCCACGGTGAACAACGTTCGCGGCTATGTACTGCTGCCTGACGACTGGACGCTACCAAGCGGTCTAAGCTTTAATCCCGCGGCAACAGACTGGACCACTAACACCTACTATGCCGATGAGTGGCAGGAGATGGAAGACGCAGGTGCAGTCTTGTTGATAGCCAACGGCTTCCGTTATGGAGCTACGAACGTAGGTTCGTTCGGCGTATTAGTGATGTACTGGTCTGCTACACCTACTGCTGGAAATGAATATACGGCAGGGTGTGTCGGATTTATGAACGACTTCATTTATACCGACAACTCCCGTTCTAATGGTGAAGGTGTACGTCTTGTGCAAGACGTGACGAATACGCCTACAGACGTTCAATCTCCGGCTCACAATGAGAACTCGTCGCTTTCGGCAAACAAGCGCATCGTGAACGGTCAACTCCTCATTGAGAAGAACGGCAAGACCTACAACGCTATCGGTTCGCAAGTGAAATAATTGTTTGTTAGGTTTATGTCTTCTGTCGGTTGTTCCTCGTAAGAGGTGTGATGTAGGCGATTGATTGAATAGGTGAGTTTACTTACATAGGCAAGCAAGCGACAACAGCACAAAAGCCCGACAGGGCAACAAACGACAGAAGGGTTTATTTAGGTTTTTGTTTAATATTGCCCCATCGAATTTTTGAATAATTGTTGGTAATTTTTGACTAAAAGATCTATTATGTTTAGATTTGCAAATATAGAACTCCTCTGGCTCCTGCTCCTCATCCCCGCGATGACCGCAGCCCACATCCTCATCAGCCGCAAGAAACGCCGTCAGGCGCGTCAATTCGGCGACCCCGCACTTGTCTCTTCCCTCATGCCCAACGCTGAGCCGGCACGTGTGCACCTGAAGTTCAGTCTGCTCATGCTCGCTCTCGCCTGCCTCATCATAGCTGCCGCACGTCCGCAGTACGGCCAATCAGAGCGGATGGAGAAGCGCCAGGGCATCGAAGTCATGATTGCCCTCGATATATCCAACTCCATGCTGGCCGAGGATGTCGCACCCTCGCGACTCGACCGCGCCAAACAGATGCTCAGCAAGCTCATCGACAACATGCAGGACGATAAGGTCGGACTCGTCGTTTTTGCCGGTGAGGCGTTCACCCAGCTGCCTATCACGGCGGACTACGTCTCCGCGAAGATGTTCCTACAGCATATCACCCCTGCCCTCATCCAGACACAGGGCACAGCTATCGGCGCAGCTATCAACACCTCCATCCGCGGCTTTGGCGGCGACGAGGGCAAGGCCTCACGCGCCATCATCCTCATCACCGACGGTGAGAACCACGAGAAAGGTGCCGTCGAGGCCGCACAAAAAGCCGCTGAGCTCGGCATGCACGTCTATGTCATCGGCATCGGCAAACCAGAAGGCAGTCCTATACCTATCGCCGGCACAGGCGAGTTCCGCAAGGACCGTCAGGGCAATGTGGTCATCACCCATCTCAACGAAGATATGTGCCGCGAGATAGCCCAGGCAGGCAAAGGCTTCTACACGCGTTGCGACAACACCAACACAGCCTACCGCGCCCTCGAGCAGGAGCTTGACAAACTCGCCAAGCAGGAGATAGAGACCACCACCTTCACCGATTACAACGAGCAGTACCAGTCATTCGCTATTCTGGCGTTGCTGTTACTCGTCGTCGAGTTCTTCATCTTCCCACGTAAGAACAAGGTTGTCACCCGCTGGAACATCTTCCGCACCCCGGCCACAGTGGCTATGCTGCTGATGCTCAGCCTCCCGACCTTCGCACAGAAGGAAGCTCCGGACATCCGCAAGGGCAACCGCCAGTTCAACGACTCCAACTACGTCGATGCCGAGCTCCACTACAAGCGCGCCCTTGAGAAGAACGACCAGTCCGTGCCTGCGAACTACAACATCGGCTGCGCCTATTTCCGCGAGCAGAAGTACCAGGAGGCCGCCGAGGCGTTCGAGCAGAGCGCCAAGCTCATCGATCCCGCAGTTGAGCCCGATCAGGCTGCCGATAACTACCATAACCTCGGCAACTCGTACTTCGGCATGCAGCAGTTCGACAAGGCGATTGAAGCCTACAAGCAGTCCCTGCGCCTGCGCCCGAAGGACCACGAGACGCGCTACAACCTCGTCAAGGCCATGCAGATGAAGCAGGAGCAGGAGCAACAACAGCAACAGCAGCAGAACCAAGATCAGCAGCAACAGCAGCAAGAACAGCAGCAACAGGAACAACAAGAACAGGAGCAACAGCAACAAGAGCAACAACAGCAGGAGCAGCAAGCCCAGCCGCAGGAGCAGGAGATGGACAAGGAGACTGCCGAGCAGATCCTCCAAGCCCTGGAGCAGGACGAGCAGCAGACCCAAGAGAAAGCCCAGCAACCCCAAGGCAAGAAACGCCGTTTAGAGAATGATTGGTAATGTTGTTAAAGCGTTAAAGAGTTAAGTTGTTAAAGCGTTAAAGAGTTAAAGTGTTAAAGTGTTAAATTGTTAAAGCGTTAAATTGTTAAAGTGTTAAAGAGTTAAAGAGTTAAAATGGTTTCGATTGCATCGAAACGTTAAAAAACGACTTTACTAAAAACGTTCTTTGAGAGATTTATTTTAACCAAAAACACGGCGGGACGGCTGTCTTCACAGCCTAAGGCTAATTGTTCGCCGGTGCTATTGTGAGTAAACTCCCATAGCCCCATCGACCGCTTATCCTTGCGTCCGATACTAAGCATCGTCCGCTCGCCTCACAAAAAATGCTTCGCAACAAAACATCGCTTCGCTTCAAAAAATTTCACATTGTATCTTGTGATCCGCATGGGTTTTTTGAAGTGAGTGCAACGAACGTTTTTTTGTGAGGGTTCAAAACCCGTTTTTTTGTAAGCAGCCGGTTGTCAGGCTTTCAGAGGCTGACAACCAAGAGGGTAAGCGGATTGCATTCGGCTGGAAGCTTGCTTACAAGACGAATGTAAGGCGATTACACTCGGGGCCGTAAGTGCAACTATGCGGACATTGGCTGCGCGTTTTTGATTAAAATAATTATCCATCGAATTTTTGAATATTTTTGGTAATTGTTGACTAATCTTGATCATCGAAATATGAGGAAGTTTTTTTCAATACTTGTCTTATTGACCGCAGCGCTAACCGCGGCAGCCGACAACGTCGAGTTTCGCGCACAGGCACCCGCGCAGGTCATCGTCGGCAGGCCCTTCCAGTTCACCTACACGGTCAACCAGCGTGCCAAGGACCTTCGGGCACCCGAGTTCACGGGCTTTGACTACATTGCCGGTCCCTATACCTCGCAATCGTCATCCACCTCGTTCGTCAACGGTCGTCGTTCATCCACGTTCACCATGACCTTCACCTACACGCTCATGGCGCAGAAGGAAGGTTCGTTCAGTATCCCGCCTGCCACTATCAATGTCGGCGGCGAGCATTACACGTCCAATGGTGTCAAGATTACCGTTCTGCCCGAGGACCAGCCACAATCCAACAGCGGCAGCGGTCAAACCTCTAACAGCGGAGCGGCCCAACAGCAAGGCGGCCAGACCGCGCAGCGCACAAGCACCGGCCCAGAGCAGGGCAACATCTTCGTCCGCACCCTCGTCAGCAAGACCAAGGTATATGAGCAGGAGGCTGTCCTCCTATCCTACAAGGTCTATGTCGCCGGCGTCGACCTCAAGCAGTTCACCAACAACACCTCCCTGCCCGACTTCACCTCGTTCCTGCAGCAGAAGATTGACCTCAACGATGTGCAGCTTGAGCTTGAGAACTACAACGGCCGCAACTATCAGACCGCTACTATCTATTCCACACTCTTGTATCCGCAGAAGTCCGGCGACATAACTATCGACCCGGCATCGTTCGAGGCGGTGCTGCTCGTGCCCAACCAGGCGCGCTCACGCTCCATCTTCGACGACTTCTTCAACTCTTACACCACCGCCACCCGCACGCTGCGTGCCCCGGGAGCAACCATCCACGTCACGCCGCTGCCTGCAGGCAAACCTGCCTCCTATGCCGGCGGTGTAGGCAAGTTCACCATGGACGCCAAGCTCTCGTCCACCGATGTCAAGGCCAACGAGGCGATCACCCTCACGCTTACCATCCGTGGCGCGGGAAACATGAAGCTGCTCAAGACGCCTGCCGTCGATTGGCCCGAGGGCTTTGAGCAGTACGACCCCAAGGTAACCAACAACTTCAAGACCTCCACCGCCGGCATGTCCGGCACGCGCACCATCGAGTATCTGGCTATCCCGCGTGCCGCAGGCGATTACGTGTTGCCGCCGGTGCAGTTCGGCTATTTCGATACCGAGAAAGGTCAGTACCAGGAGCTCTCCACTCCCGAATATACGCTGCACATAGCCCGCGGAGCAGGTGACGCGTCAACCGCAGCCGGCACCCCGTCATCCGTCTCCTATGTCAACAAGGAGGATATTCGCGAACTCGGTTCGGATATCCGCTATATCTCCGCAGCCCGCTTCACTCCCGTAACCGGTACCCCGTCACCCTTGGCACGTATCTCGTTCGGCTCATGGCAAATGTGGCTACTCTATGCCGGTCCGCTCGCTATCGCCTTGCTCCTGTTTGCTATCTTCCGCAAGCGCATCCGCGAGAACGCCGACATCATCGGTGTCCGCAAGCGCCAGGCGAACTCCGTCGCCCGCAAACGCCTGAAGAAAGCCAAGAGCCTGCTTTCGCAGCTCGACAATCCGTCAGCGAAGCGGTCTGTCAGCGGTAGCGGTCTGTCTTCTATCAGCGAAGCGTTCTTCGAGGAGATCGAGCGCGCCTCCCTGCAGTACCTGAGCGACCGTCTGTCTATCCCGACAGCCGACCTCAACAAGGACACCATCACCTCTACCCTCCGCGCCAAGTCCGTGCCCGAGGACCTCATCGACCGCACCAACCGTGTGCTCTCCGATGCTGCCTTTGCCCGTTACGCTCCCGCCATGGGTATCACCCCGTCTGACCTCTACCGCCAGACCGAACAACTCATCAACGACCTGGAGGACTGCAAGTTGTAGTAGAAATAATAACAAAAACATACAAAACCCCTCAACAGTTTGGTAGCACGGTGTGCTGATGTGTGATTGTCCACGCGCTGCTACTTGTAAACAAGTTTACAGCACCAGCCCTTGTACCATCCCACACTCCTACGGAGCACCAAACTATTGAGGAAATAAACATAAAAAACAATGTTGACCATCGAAAATGTTTTTTAGGTATATGTCCGATGTTGGCTGTTACCTCGAAGAGGTGTGGCTTAGGACGCTAACGTGCTCGCCAAGCTCGCTTGAGCGAGGATGTTAGAGGCATAAGACAAAGGTCCGTCAGGACAACAGACAACAGCGGGGTTTATTTAGGTTTTTGTTTAATATTAACCCATCGAATTTTTTGGATAATTGTTGGTAATTTTTGACTAAAAGATAGTTCTTATGAAAAGACTCGTTAGTATATATTTTGCGCTACTGATTGCCGCAGCTACCTTCGCCCAATCCCCCACCGCCCTTTGGGACGAAGCCAACCAGGCCTACTCCGAGGCTCGCTACGCCGATGCCGTCACCCTCTACCAGACCGTCATCGCCGATGCGCCTGTTCTCACCCGCGCCTATGCACCGGTCTATTACAACCTCGGCAACGCCCACTTCAAGCAGGGCGAGCTCTCCCAGGCTATCCTTGCCTACGAACGCTGCCTCAGGCTCAACCCGACGGACAAGAACGCCAAGTACAACCTCCGTTTCGCCCAGACGCAGATCATCGACAATATTGCCGACACCCAGGTCTTCTTCCTCCGCGAGTGGCTGACCACGGTGCGCAACCTCCTGCCCGTCGGCACTTGGATGTGGTCAAGCATCTGCCTGTTCACACTGATGCTTGTCTGCCTGCTCTTGTTCGCTTTCTCACGGTCTATTGGTTTGAGGAAAGCTGGGTTCTATGTCAGCATCATCTGCCTCATCTGCTCGGCTGTAGCGTTTGCCAATGCCGCCTCGCTGCACCACCGCGACTCGGTCCGTGCCGAGGCAGTCATCACCCGTGGCATCGTCAACGCCAAGGCCTCGCCCGACCGTTCGGGCACCGAGCTCTTCACCCTCCACGAGGGCACGAAGGTCACCATCCACGAGACCCTCGGCGGCTACGCCAACATCGAGGTCGGCAACTACAACGGCTGGATACCCCTCACCACCCTCGAACGCATTTAGCCCGCCCTTCGCCAATCGGTTCATTGCAGCCTTGTGGTAGGATACCTGTCTTCCTTCCCATGGGGTCCCCAAAGGGCGCTAACGTAGTGCACACGGTGGGGAGAAGCTGAGGCATGTGTCGCCTTTATGCTGCACGGCAGCATCTTATGCGACAACATTGCCGAACGCGATTTCCCTTTCAGCAGTAAATTTACTGCTGTAATCCGCGTTCCGCTTCATACAGATACAAAAAATCCGTAAGATCCGTACTCGAACAAAAAAATCCGCACTCATTGCAGTGGCCATCTGTGCTCTGCAGAGCTGCAACGTGACGCGGACGATCACCACCACGAGCAGTAGCATCCAGAAAGGGTATACGACGGTGATCATTCAGACTAAGACGATCGAATCGTACGATGCGACGAAAAGGCTGTGAATGCTGCGCCATTAATTGCGCTACGCGCGTTTATAGTGGCTATGCCACGTTTATAACAAAAAAAGTGCATGGTTTTGCACTTTTTTTGTGTTTAAATTTGGAAATGTGGATTTTTTTTTGTATCTTTGTAGGCTAAATTGTGCGAAAGGATGAGTGCGGACAAAAAAGATATATTTTTCTTGGGCATCGGCGGCATAGGTATGAGCGCTTTGGCTCGCTATTATCGTCATGAAGGCTACCATGTGGCAGGTTATGACCGTACGCCATCTGATCTGACGCGTACGCTGGAGCAAGAAGGGATAACGGTGTTCTATGAAGATGATCCCACATTGATTCCGTTTGCAGCAGATGGACTGGAGGTGGTTTGGACACCGGCAGTTCCGCGTGATACGATGCTCTATCAGTACCTGGAGGCACATGGTGCACAGATCAAGAAACGCGCCGAGGCGCTGGGAAAGATCACCTCACTGAAAAAAGCGCTATGTGTGGCGGGAACTCACGGCAAGACAACGACGAGCACGATGCTGGCTCACCTCATTAAGACCGCTGCGCTGAAAGAACAAAGACCGCAGCCCAACTTGGCTGCTGAAAGAGCAAAGACATACGATGGGGTAAATGCGTTCTTAGGCGGGATAAGCGAGAACTACAAAACGAACCTGCTGTTAGATAAGGAGAGCGATTACGTGGTGGTTGAGGCGGACGAGTTCGACAGGAGCTTTCATCACCTGAGGCCATACATGAGCGTTGTGACGAGTGTTGATCCCGATCACCTGGATATATACGGCACTTCGGAGGCTTATCAGGAGAGTTTTGAGCACTACTGCAACCTTGTGAGCGACACGCTGGTGCTTAAGTACGGATTGCAAGACCGCCTTCATCTGCAGACGAAGGCACGTATCCTCACCTACTCTGCCGAGGATAGCCGCGCGGACTATTATGCAGCGAATGTAGTGGTGAGTGAAGGGAGTATAGTCTTCGACCTACATCATCCGGGCGGAGTGATTGAAGGAGTGCATCTGGGTGTGCCAGTATGGGTGAACATAGAGAACAGCGTAGCTGCATCGGCGATAGCGCTGCAGTGCGGCGTGACGGATGAGCAGATACGTGCGGGTTTGGCAACGTTTGCAGGCGTGCACAGGCGGTTCAACATCCATGTGCAGACGCCCGAGATAGCCTATGTGGACGACTACGCCCACCATCCGCAGGAGATAGCGGCGTCGATCGAATCGGTGAGAAGACTCTACCCGAACAGGCATCTGATAGGTATCTTCCAGCCGCACTTGTACACGCGCACACGCGACTTCGCTGAGGGGTTTGCCGAGGTGCTGAGCACGCTGGATGAGGTGATCCTGCTGCCGATCTATCCTGCAAGAGAGTTGCCTATAGAGGGCGTGAGTTCGGAGATGCTGCTTGAGTTAGTAGAAAGAAAAAAGAACGCTTCGCTCAAAGACAAAAGCCAAATTAGTCGCACAGATGTATTGAGCAAAGATGAGCTGATAGCTCAGATAGGCGAGCGTTCGCGGAAAATGGCACCGGCAGTGGTGCTGACGATAGGCGCGGGAGACATTGATCGGTTAGTGCCGAAAATTACAGAAAGACTAAAGTGATAAACAAGCAGACGATAGTGCATGTAGTGATCGCGGCATTGCTGGTTGTGGCGGTTATAGCTGCTGGTGTGAGTTCATCGCGCCACGTAGGTGATCCAGTATGCGGCACGGCGCAGATCATCGTTAAAGACAGCACGGAACGTCAGTACGTTCATGCGGGCGAGCTGCAGCAGATGCTCCACCAGGCGGGTTTGTGGCCAGTGGGGCGTACGCTATCGCAGATCTCGAGCCACGAGATAGAGCAGCACCTACTCACCCACCCTATGCTTCGCAGCGCGGAGTGCTACGAGTTGGCAAAAGGTGAGGTACGCATCGTGGTTAGGCAACGTCAGCCGATGATGCTTGTAAGAGGCGATGAGCACTACTACCTGGATACGGATCGGAAGATGATGCCCGTTCGTGCATCGGTGAACACGCCCGTGGTGGTGGTGAGCGGCAGGATAGGACGGCAGCAAGCGGAAGGAGAGATGTACGACTTCGTGGAGTGGTTGCAGGACAACGATTTCTGGCGCGACAAGATCCGTTCCATCCGCGTGGTGACCCCAAAGATGATCGAGTTGACCGACGAGAGCGACGGGCACAGCTACACGATCGTGCTCGGGCAACTGACCGGCGCAGAGAAACGCATGGATGAGCTGCAAGTACTGTACGAGAAGGGATTTGACAAGCTAAGGACAGGATATCCGAAGTATAAACAGATAGATCTGCAATATAAAGGACAGATCGTGGGGAGGATGTGATAATTGAAAGGTGAAAGTTGAAAGGAATATGATACGCAAGACAGATTTACCCCAGCCTATTGTGGCGATGAACATCGGCAGTTCGTGCGTACGCGCGTTGGCCGCCGATTGGGACGATCGTCACAACACGTTCCACATCTTAGGTTGCGAGACATCTAACCGTCATCAGAGTGTGGAGAAAGGCATCCCGACGAACTCGAGCGACGTGGGATTTGTGCTGAACGAGACGTGGAAGAAGCTGTGCAACCGCGTAGGTCGCGGCGATCTGACGAACATCTTCGTGTGCGTAGGTGGTCGTTCGCTTCAGTCGGTGCATGTTGAGGCTCATCGTGAGCAACGCAGGACGGAGATCAAACAGAAAATCCTGAACGAGATGCTCCGCGAGTGCTCGGAGAAGATCGAGGCACGTACTCCAGCAGCGGGTGTGCTGACCGTAGTGCCTGAGCGCTGGGAGGTGGATGAGCAGGAATATGACGAGATAGCACCGCACACGATAGGTCGCGACATAACTCTATACGCCACGGCGTTCGTGATGCGCAAAGAGTACTGCACGAAGATGGATGATTCGATCAAGCGTGCGGGATTGGCAATCTATGACCGTGAGATCATCCCCGACGCTTGCGTGACAGCTCTGAGCACCGACGAGGAGCGCGAGCAAGGCTGTGCGATCATCGACATGGGTGCGCAGACAACAACGCTGACCATATACAAAGACAACCGTTTCCAACTGACGAAGGTCATCCCTCTGGGCGGTTATCATGTGACGCACGATATAGAAACGATTGGCACGACCCATGCAAGCGCAGAAAAGCTCAAATGCCGGTTTGGCACACTGAGTCTGAAGGCAGATATGGTGGACAAGAGCATCGGTAATATCCCCGCAGCGCGCGAGGGCGAAGCACCGCTGACAATCACCTACGGCAACCTAAGTTCGATCATCGCCTGCCGCGTGAACGAGATAGTGATGCCTCTCATTGCCGAGGTGGAGAAGGCGGAAGGCGTGAAGATGATCTACCTGACAGGCGGCGCATCGATGCTGAAAGGGCTGGTGCCTTTCCTGAGGAAGAAGACCACGATAGCTATTGATTACGGCTCGCACGCGCAATGGCTTGCGGCGGACACGGATGATGAGTATTCCCAGCCGCTGTACGGTTCGCTGATCGGCACACTGCTGCTCGGACAAGTGTACAAGGAGGAACATCCGGACGAGGAACCGCAGCCTAAAACGTTTATGGGCAAGGTTAAGAAGGAGCTGACCGACCTGTTCGGCGGCGAAGACTTTTAATATAGACCGCAGCAGGCTGCTGAAAGAGAAAAGACCGCTGCGCTGAAAGAATAAAGACAACAAATGCGAAAAATACAATCGTTATGACAGAGATAATACCTTTACCATTGGATTTGGAGGCCGAGAGCATCATCAAGGTGATGGGCGTAGGCGGTGGTGGTGGCAACGCAGTGAACCACATGTACAAGATGGGCATCAAGGATGTCAGTTTCCTGGTATGTAACACCGATAGAATAGCTTTGGGACAATCGAGTGTGCCATCGAAGTTGCAGTTAGGTCCGGGTCTGGGTGCAGGCGGCAAGCCAGAACGCGCCCGTGAACTGGCAAACGAGAACCGCGAGCGTATCCGTGAGGCTCTGAACGACGGCACGAAGATGCTGTTCATCACAGCCGGCATGGGTGGCGGTACGGGTACCGGTGCATCGCCAATCGTAGCTGAGGTAGCGCAGGAGATGGAGATACTGACCGTAGGTATAGTAACTATCCCGTTTGCGTTTGAGGGCAAGCCGAAGATCCGGAAGGCGCTGGTGGGTGTAGCCGAGTTGGCGGAGCATGTGGATGCGCTGCTGGTGATCAACAACGAGAAGCTGTGCAAGATCTTCCCAGACCTGGATCTGCCCAACGCGTTCGACAAATCGGACGACGTGGTGAGCAACGCCGCCAAGTCGATAGCCGAGATTATCACCGTACCCGGTTACATCAACACCGACTTTGCCGACGTATATAACACCTTGAAGAAAGGCGGCGTAGCGATTATGAACGTGGGTCAAGCCAGTGGTGAGGAGCGCATCACGCGCGCCATCAAGAACGCGCTGGAGTCTCCGCTGGTGAACACGAACGATGTGCGTGGTGCCTCTCGCGTGCTGCTGCAGTTCTACTGCTCAAAGGAGAATGCGATCCGAATGAACGAGTTCAGCCAGATCACGCAGTTCGTGGAGCAGGTTGGCGAGGAGGTAGAGGTGCAATGGGGTGCGAGTTACGATGAGAGCTTAGGCGATGACGTGCGTGTGACGATCATAGCTACCGGCTACAGTGTGAGCGATATACCCGGCATCAACGCTATCCCGCTGGAGATCATCAATCAGGAGAAAAAAGAGGAGATCGTTGCCGCACCGGAACAGCCCAAGACGATTGAGGATGCAATGGATCGCTTCTATCCGCAGGACGACCCCAAAGCGCCTGAGGAAGTAGAGCAGAAAGAGGAAGAGCCGCAGACCGAAGAAGAGCCTGAGCAGCAGGAAGAACCGCCTTCCGCCGAGCCCACAGCACCGCAGCCCGAGCAACCCACTCAACCCAAACCTCAGTACGACTTCATCGACTTTGAGGACGATGAGGCGCTCGCCGGAGCAGAGGAGCAGCCCGCGTGGATGAGGAACCGAAGATAATAGACCGCTTACGCTGAAAGAGAAAAGACAAAAGATAGATTATGAGTTTGATAGATGATATTATTGCTTGGTACTCGGCACACATGAACTATGCGTCGATCACGGCGCTGATGGCTGTTGAGTCGTCGTTCATACCGTTCCCGAGTGAGGTGGTTATTCCACCTGCGGCATTTGTGGCGGGTCAGCCGGAGAGCGTGCTGTGCGCAACAGGTAACTACCCTATTGACGTGCTGCTGATCGTGCTGTTCGGCACGCTGGGCGCGATGATCGGTGCAGTTATCAACTACGCCTTGTCGGTCTGGCTGGGACGGCTGATCATCTACAAGTTCGCCGATTCACGGCTGGGACATCTGTGTCTGCTATCGAGCGAGAAGTTAGAGCGTGCTGAGGCGTACTTCCGCGAGCACGGCAATGTGTCCACGTTCATCGGTCGGTTCATACCGGGTATACGTCAGCTGATCTCGATTCCGGCAGGCTTGGCACGGATGCATTTCGGTGCGTTCCTTTGGTGGACGTTCTTAGGTGCGTTCATCTGGAACTGTGTGCTGGCTGCAATAGGTTATGTTGCTGCGGGTCAGATGGATCTGATCAAGGAGTACAGCCACGAGCTGAGCATCGTGCTGATCGCCTTGTTCGGTGTGCTGATCCTATATATAGCCATCAAACAGCTGATTAAACTACGCCGCAAACAATAACAGCATCAGCCAAGATTGGCTGATCGATACTGATAGTTATGTTATCGCCCTTGCTTGAGTTGTTCTACCCCTCGTTGTGCCGTGTGTGCCAACGAGGGGTAGATTCGAATAATACGTTGTGCACCGAATGCCTGAGCAAGTTACCTCGCACCGAACATCACTTGCTGCGTGACAACAACGTGGAGATGCTGCTGAGCGACCTGTTCGATCGTCCCCGCAAGCGCTGGTATGACCGTCGGTTCGTTTGCGGAGGTGCGTGGTTGCGATACAACGATGATGTAGCCAAGATCATACACTCCGGCAAGTTCTTCGAGTGCCCCGAGCTATTGGAGTACCTTGGTCGTCAGGCAGCGATAGAGTGGCAACAGAGCGGATTTTTTAACGGGATAGACCTGCTTGTGCCAGTACCGATCCATCCTCGCCGGTTGAATGATCGCGGCTATAACCAGAGCGAATATATCTGTCGCGGAATGGCATCCATTCTTCGCTTACCAATTGACACAACAACTATATACCGCATCAAGGACACAGAGAAGCAGTCGCAACTGAATGACGAGGAGCGAAAGAAGAACGTGGAGCATGCGTTCCACATACCTGAACCCGAACGATGGCACAAGAAACATATCCTGCTGGTGGATGATGTAATCACCACCGGTGCTACTATTCGTAACTGCCTAAAAGAAATCACGCCTATCCGGTCGTGCCGGATAAGCGTGTTTTCGTTGGCTATCGCCCGCTGATTAGATGAACAGGAGCTGTACGATCACGTAGATCGGCAAGCAGACGATCAGCGAGAACTTAATCATGTAACCGAAGAACGACGGCATGGATATGCCGGACTCCTCTGCGATAGATTTAACCATGAAGTTAGGTCCATTGCCAATATACGTCAGGGCACCGAAGAATACTGCACCCATCGAGATAGCTTTCAGGAACGGATCAGTAGCCAGCAGAGCGCCTTCAGGTGCTGCCATAGCATTGAATACCATAGCTGTAGGAGCGTTATCCAGGAATGCTGAAAGGACACCCGTTGTATATACATACTGCCACGGGTCACTCAGCACTTTCTTGATAGCATCCGCATTCTCGGTCAAGAACTGTAGCGCCGGTGTCATCGTAGCAAAGATACCCAGGAACACGCAAGCCACCTCCAGGATAGGAGTCCAGGAGTAACCGTTCTTAACGCGAACTTCCTTCTTGGTTGTAAGCATCGAGCAGATGATGATCAGGATAAAGATCCACTCACGCGTAAGCTTGAAGTAGAACGGAACCTCGCCATTGGCATAATTCTCTGCACGCATGAAAGGCAAGTAGTTGTCGTTGATGAAGAACGTAGAAGCTACCACGCACAGCAACCAGAAGATGTTGATCAATCCGCTCATCTGCAGCTTGCCAGCTTCACGAACGTCAGCCTGAATGTTCTCAGTCGGCTCTTTGCGATAGAAGTACGTATCAACCAGGAAGTAAGCCAGCAGCAACAACGCACCGGTCACCAGCCACTCACCCACCATGTTCTGCAACCACCATGTGAACGGGGCGCCCTTCATGAACAGCAGGAACAATGGGGGATCACCCAGCGGAGAAAGCAGACCACCGCAGTTAGCTACGATAGCGATGAAGAACAGGATCGTGTGCACCTTGTACTTACGCTGCGAGATCGTTTGGATAAGCAGACGGATCAACAGCATAGCAGCACCTGTCGTACCCATAAACGAAGCCAGCGCCCAACCGATAGCCATGATAACGGTGTTGGTCAAAGGCGTAGCCTTCAGGTCACCGCGGATACAGATGCCGCCGGTGGTTACGAATAGCGCCATCAACAGCAGGATGAACGGCACGTAATCGAAAATCATCTGGTGTATCAGTTCGTGGCTCATGCCATTCACGCACAGCCAGATACCTACCGGTACGCCCAGGATCAGGGAGACATACAACTTGTGCAAGTTGTGCTCCCACCACTCACCCACATGGGGGATAAGCGGCAAGATAGCAATGCACAGAAGCATCACTACGAACGGGATTAACATCCACGCAGGAATTAAATGTTCAATCATGATTAATATATCTTGGTTAGTAGTTTATTACGCTGTCAAACGGTGCATAAGGCATGAGGCGCATAAAATTTCATGCAAAGGTACGAAAAATTTCTCACATTTGCAAATGATTGCGTGTTTTTTTTCCACATTTGTGCATTTTTACGCAAATACATGCCTTAGCAGGCCGTTGTTGTGCTATTTAAGTCGCAGAAATCCTATGCCGAATCGTCGTACAGCTTCTCGCTCGAGCTCCTCGCGCACGGATGGGTGTGCGATGCTGATGAGTGCTTTGGCTCGTTCGGCGAGCGGAAGGTTGCGCAGATAGACTATACCCTGCTCCGTCACCACATACTGTGTCTGAAAACGTGTGGTGACCACTCCTGCGCCCGGGCGCAGATGCGACACGATCTTCGATTGTCCCTTGTCAGTCATACTGGGCATAGCTATGAAGCACTTGCCTCCCTCGGAGAGTGCTGCGCCGTACATGAAGTCATGCTGTCCGCCTACGCCGGAGATGATGGTCTCTCCGATGGAGTCGGCGCAGATCTGTCCGGTGATGTCGATCTCCACAGCGGAGTTGATGGCCATCGCCTTGGGGTTCTGACGGATGTTCTGCGGGTCGTTGGTCCATGCCACGTCGCGGATGACGAAGTCGGGGTTACCATCCACATGATCATACAGGTGGCGTGAGCCGAGGATGAGGCTTCCGACGCTCTTGCCCGGGTAGAGAGCTTTGCAGGAGTTATCGATCACTCCGCGCTCAATGAGCGGCAGTACGCCATCTGTGATCGCCTCGGTGTGCAAGCCCAGGTGCTTATGATTGCCCAGGGCGTTGATGACCGCATTGGGGATCCCTCCTACCCCAATCTGCAACGTAGCGCCATCGGGGATCTGCTCAGCTATATATCGGCCGATGCGGGACTCTACCTCATTGGGAACAGGTGTGGGCACCTCGATCAGCGGCTCGTCGCCGCGGCACATGGCACTGATCTGCGATACATGGATAACAGGGTCGCCAAACGTGCGGGGCATATATTTATTCACCTGCGCGATGACCGTACGAGCGCACCCGGCACCCGAATAGGCTATGTCCGCCGAGATGCCATACGAGCAGTAGCCGTTCTCGTCCGGCTCGGATACGTTCAGGAACGCTACATCCACCGGCACTTGTCCGCTGCGGAAGAGGAAAGGTACCTCGCCCAGGAAACAAGGGATGGTGTCCGCCAGTCCTTCGCGCATAGCGTGACGGAGGTAGTTGGGCACAAAGATCGACAGCGCACGGAATGAATCGACGTACTCCTTCTTGGCATACGGTGCATCCTCGGGATGAATACCGAAGCCAGAGATGAGCTTCACGTCACGCAGTTCGCTTGCGCGCTCGGTCAAGGCACGCAGCAGTACGTACGGCACGGAGGTTGAACCTTGAACAACAATCGTATCGCCGGATTTGACGAGCGAGACGGCTTCTAATGGGCTGACGTATTTCATACCTGCTCTTTTGATGAAAAATCTCTGTCAAACAATGCGAGTCGTTCGTCCAGTACGTCGAATTGGTCATCGCGCATAGCTGCTGAGCATCCGCGCAGGCCTTCGCGTCGTGCGCCGGTGGAGATGAGCGAGATAGCCGACACGCCGTAGTAGATCAGTTTGTTCACCAGCTGCTCGCCCGTCCAGTCGCGGTAGGTGAAGGTGAAGAAGAACCCGTCGCCTACAGGTTTATCATCGGCATCTTTGTCATAAACCACATGGAAGTGATGTTTCTCCATGATCTGCTTGATACGATGCGCGCGGTCGGCATAGATGTGCGTCTTCTCCACAAAGTTGATCTTACCTTCCGCTGCCGCCTTCATCATCGCGGCCATGGCGTGCTGCACAGAGTGTGAGACACCGGAGGAGATAGCGTACAGGATCTGATAGATCAGGGTGCGCATGAACTGTCCGTCGTTGTTGTAGCGGATGGTGAGCGCGGGGAAGTGGCGGTGCGCCAGGTCGGGGTTGACAGCTATGACGGCTGCGCGTTCGCCGGCGTAAGAGAAGATCTTGGAGCAGGAGACGAGATGGACGCAGTTCATCGTGTAGCGGCCAACTGTTGGCTGGAAAGGCGCGCAGTACGGCTTGCCGCGATTGGGGTCGCGGAAGTCCATGTTCAGGTAGGCCACATCCTCAATGACGATCGTGTCATAGCGGTTAGCCAGCTGACCGATTGTGCGCAGTTCATACTCCGTCAGACACATCCATGATGGGTTGTTCGGGTTGCTGAACAGGATGGCGGAGATGTTGCCTTTCTGCAGTTTAGCCTCCAGCGCATCGCGCAGCGCGTCGCCTCGGTAGTCGCCTATATCAATCGAATCGACCTTGAGTCCAATGACTATGCTCTGTTGCTTCTGCACGGGGAAGCAGGGGTCAAGGAAGAGGACCGTATCCTTATCCGGTCGCAGTTGCGAGATGAGTGTATCCAGCGCGTAGCAGCCCTGCATCGATCCTACGGTGGGAACGATGCACTCCTCAGGGATGTTCAGCCCCAAAAAGGCTTTGATGAACTCCGAGGCGTTCTTGGTGAGTTCAGGTATGCCGGTGATGAGCGGGTACTTGTTCGCGCAGCCGGCTTGCAGGGCTTTGACCTGTGCCTCTATGCCTATCTGTTCGGCCGGCAGACCTGGGTTGCCGAGCTCCATGTGCACGTAGTCGCAGTCGGTTTGGCGCTCTATCTCGCGCACGATACCCACCATCTGGCGGATCGTAGCGTTCCCTAACTCATGTGCATCCATCAAGCCAAAGGCACCGCACACGTTATCAACAAGTGTTTTGTCTAAGGGGTAGTTGTTCATGGTAGTATGATTTTAAGAAAGACCGTGCTTCGCACTCAAAGACAAAAGATAAAAGCCTAATCAGTCTTTGCAATTTTAACGGCGGGGTCTCCATAGAACTATGCTCGCGTGGGGTGTCTTGCAACGGTCTTTTTTTCTTTGAGCAAAACGGTCTATGTTAGCATCGTTACATCCATGTGCGGGTAAGCGAAGGTGAATCCTTGCGGTGGGAGCTCGGTGTAGAAGCGCTCCTGGAGGTTAAAGAACACATCCCAGTAGTCGCTTGCGCGCACCCACGCACGCACAACAAAAGTTATATCGTTCTCGTTGAGGGATTTCAGCGCCACAAACGGTGCGGGGATTGCATCCATGCGATAGCTCACAGTGGATAGCTGGTAACGGCTGATGTTCAGTTCCTTGTACAGCGCATCCATATTCGTGTCGGCTTGCAGCACACGACTATCATCGTTGACGATGGTCAGTAGAGCCTGCTTGCATGCAGCGGCATCCACGCCATAGGAGACACTGACCAGCCACTCTACCCTGCGCAGCGGACGACCGCTGATGTTGTTGATCGTACCATTGCTGAGCGAGCCGTTAGGCAGGATGACCACTCGGTTGTCTGGCGTGAGGATTTTGGTGGCGGTGATGTTCACCTCAATGACTTTGCCGCTGTGTCCCTGCGCATCGATGAAGTCACCCGCCTTGAACGGCTTGAAAGCCAGCAGCATCAGTCCGCCTGCGAAGTTCTGCACGGTGCCGGACAGCGCCATACCGATAGCCATACCTCCGGCGGCAAGCAGGGCTGCCAGCGAGGTGGTGTTCACACCCAATGTGCCGACCGATACGACCACAAGCAGCACCGTTAACATGATTGATACGAACGAGGTGATGAACGAAGCGAGCGTCGGTTCGGTCTTTCGGCGCTCGAACATACGTTTCAGTCCGCGCTTAAGCATGCTGATGAGCCACATACCAACTATATAAAGCAGCAGCGCGGCCAGCACCTTCAATCCGAACTGCAGCAGCGTCTCGCCTACGGTTTGCCAAAAACCATGCGGATCGGTGCGGGCAAATTCAATCATGTGCTGCGCACCCTGCTGAATAGAGTCGCGTTTCTGCTGGATCTGCTCCGGCGTGAGCGTGGTGGTTTGCAGAAGAATAGTCAAGATATTCATACTTATCGGATTCTATCAGCGGCACGAACGAGCGCCTCATCTTTGAGGATAGCACGTGTGGCCATAAGTGTTAATATCATACAAATGAGCGGGAACGATGCCCATGGCAGGATGTGCCAATCGGTACCCAGAGTTACTTTGGCGAGCCAGATATAGATCGCCAGCACACCGTAGTAGCCCAAGCAGAGGAGCACGGTGAAGATGTTCAGACGCGCCTGGAGAATGCGGCGGTTGTAGAGGAAGATATCCATCAGCGCCAATACGGGAATAAGTAGCGTAGTCAAGAGCAAGCCCCACAAGCCCTGTAGCGGTGCTCCGCCAATGGCACGAAGTTCCCAGATATGTAATTCAGCAGCCTCCTCGGGGGTGACCAGCTGCACTACAGGTAGCCAGATAAGTGCTACACCTAACGCTACTACCAGCAGTAAATAAACAGTTTGAATTCTCTGTATCATATAATATCAATTGTCAATTATCAATTGTCAATTATTCATTGCTTCTTCGAGGCTATTGCACTTGTCGCCATGTGCGTTCACCCATCCTATTTGGCGAGCGGGGTTACCGACCATCAGGGCGTAGGCAGGCACATCTTGCGTTACGACCGAGCCTGCACCAATCAGGCAGTACTCGCCGAGGGTGTGACCGCAGACGATGGTGGCATTCGCACCTACCGAGCAACCACGACGGAGGATGGTCGGTTTGTACTCATCCTTACGGCTAACGGCGGCCCGCGGGTTAATCACGTTGGTGAACACCATGCTCGGGCCGAGGAACACATCATCCTCGCATCGCACGCCGGTATAGACCGATACGTTGTTCTGTATCTTGCAGTTACGACCGAGCACCACGTCGGGTGAGATTACTACATTCTGACCGATGTTGCAGTCCTCACCAATGGTGCAACCGCTCATGATGTGGCAGAAATGCCAGATTTTGGTGCCACGGCCTATCTTACAGCCCTCGTCAACATACGAGGATTCGTGTACAAAGTAGTCTGCCATAGTGTTAGTGCATTAGAAGAATGCTTTAAATATATCGTTACCGTTCGCGTAGATTAATAAGGCAATGAGTAGCCAGAAACCTACGTTGTTAATCTTCTCCAGCCATTTGTCGGGGATCTGCTTGCCAGTGATCATCTCGAGCAGTAGGAGCAGTACGTATCCGCCGTCCAATGCTGGTATAGGCAGGAAGTTCATGAATGCCAGGATGAGCGACAGGAAGGCTGTCATGTGCCAGAAGGAGTACCAGTCCCAGAGCTTGGGGAACATGTTGCCGATAGCGCCAAATCCTCCAAGTGATTCGGCTCCTGCCTTGGTGAACACGAGTCGGAACTGATGCACATATGATGCTAATAGGTTCCAGCCGTACTCGATGCCGGCGGGGATTGACTCCAGCAGGCTATAATCCGTGTGCTGCGGGGAGTAGAACGCCGTGATGGGTTGCATAGTCACGCCCATCTTGGCGTGATCGCCGATGAACAGGCGTGCTTCCTGATACTCGCCGCTGCGGTAGAAACCGACCGTTATGCTGTCGCAAGGATGCTTGGCCAGTTCGTTCTGTACCATAACGGTGCATGGCGTGGGTTCACCGTTGATGCATATCACACTATCTCCGCGCTGTATGCCACCAAAGAACGCAGCATGGTTCTCAATCACCGAATCAACCACGAAGGGTACGAAGTAACTGATGAGTACATACGGGCGCTTTTGATAGGTATCATCGCGATGTGCGTGCGCACGTTCCAGGCGGTCGTGCTCGTTCATCAGAGCCAGATAACGCGGCCCCAGATCCTCCGCCATCGTCAGGCTGATGGTCTGTTCACCACGCAGGACGGTGACATCGCGCTTGCCTTCCACGATGATGGCCTCCACCACATCGCTCAGCGACTCGGGCGTCTCGCCGTTGATGCTCAGGATACGATCTTGCTGACGGAAACCCTCCTGCTCCAGAATAGGCGAGTAGTACAGTCCGCGGTCAATTGAGCTGAGCGGCAGCGAGTCGTCGCCCCAGTGGTGGAGCATAGCGCCAAACATGATCAGTGCAGCGATGAAGTTCACCATGATTCCGCCTAAGATAATCAGCATCCGTTGCCAGGCTCGCTTGGAGCGGTACTCCCAGGGTTGGGGTTCAGTGGGCAGATCAGTTGCGGCTTTCGTTTCATCCACCATACCGGCGATGGAGCAGTAACCGCCAAACGGCACCCAGCCTATACCCCACTCTGTATTGTCAGGGTCACGGCGCCAGTCACCTTCGGGCAGGGCATTTAACTCCTCGATGGTCATCGGTCGATAGAGGATGTTACCTTTGGCATCCTTCTTCGGTTCGTTGGTAACAGGGTCGATCTGCTCTGTGGCGGCAGGCTCAATATTGGGTGCGAAGAAGGCGAATCGCCACTTACCATCCACCTTCTTCATACGAAAGAGTGAGAAACGAGGATTGAAGAACATGTAGAACTTCTCCACGCGCACCTTGAACAGGCGGGCGAAAGTGAAGTGTCCAAACTCATGTATGACTACTAAGAAGCTTAGTGCTATAATTAGTTGTATCCACTGTATTGCGGCCATAATTTTAGTCGAAAGTCAAAAGTCGAAAGTCAAAAGCCTAATTAGCTCTGCCGACTTTTATTTGGTTAATAATTGTTTTACAAATGTTCGTGTCTCTTTGTCTGTCTTAACGTAGTCGTCGTAAGTGGGTTTGGCGATGAACGGCAAATCGCTCATGGCGCGGGCGATGAGTTCCGACATCTGCAGGAACTTGCACTTGTGCTCGCGGAAAGCGAGGTTGACGACCTCATTGGCGGCGTTCAGCACGCAGGGTACTGATCCTCCTCGGTTCGTTGCATCGTAGGCGAGAGCGAGGTTCGGGAAGCGATTGAGGTCGGGCTTATCAAAGGTCAATGCTCCCAATGCGCTCAGATCGGCACGGGGGAAGTTGGACGCTATACGTTCGGGGAAAGTGAGCGCCAACTGAATAGGAACGCGCATGTCGGGTGCGCCCAGCTGCGCCTTGATAGCTCCATCGGTGAACTGCACCGCGGAGTGCACGATCGATTGCGGATGGATGAGCACCTCTATCTTCTCCACCGGCACGCCGAAGAGCCACTTGGCCTCGATGACCTCAAAGCCCTTATTCATCATTGATGCGGAGTCGATGGTGATCTTTGCTCCCATGCTCCAGTTCGGGTGCTGCAGCGCCTGCTCAGGCGTGACGGTAGCCATCTGCTCCATGGTGAAGTTCCGGAAAGGTCCGCCAGATGCTGTGAGCAGGATCTTCTCTATCTCAGCCTGCTCGCCGATGAGCGACTGGAATATAGCCGAGTGTTCACTATCCACAGGCAGGATGGACGTATGGTGCTTTTGCGCTAGTTCGCAGATCAGTTCGCCTGCCACGACGAGTGTCTCTTTGTTTGCCAATGCGATAGTTTTGCCTGCTTTGATGGCCTCCATCGTCGGACGCAGTCCGGCGTAGCCGACCATAGCTGCAACGACGATGTCTATCGGCTGGAAGGTGACCATCTCGGCTATCGCGTCTGCACCAGCCCAGACCTTGCACGACTCGTCCTTTAGCGCCTCTTGCAGCGCAGGATAGAGCGACTCGTCGCCGATGCATACCACTTCGGGGTGGAACTCCCTCGCTTGCTTTATCAGCAAGTCAACCGAACGGTTAGCGCATATCGCATAGACACCGAAGCGCTCGGGGTTGTCGCGCACGATATCCAGGGTCTGCGTACCAATGCTGCCCGTACTACCTAATATAGCCAGTTGTTTCATTAAAAAGCAATTATTTCTTCCGGATTAATCTCCTGTCCTTGTTTCCACAGTTCGAACGTGAAGGGCGTACCGTCCTGCACAACGGCTATGGTCTGTCCTGTCTGCACCGCGTCGCCAACCCGGCAGAGCACGCGTCCCACATTGCGATAGACGGACAGATAGCTCTGGTGCAGCGCCATGATCGTGTTTGTTTCGTTTTCCTCGGCATCCACGTACACGATTGTTCCATCCAGCGTAGCGCAGATGTTCTCCTTGTTGGGCGTTTGGATCGTCACTCCGTGCCTACCCTCTTGTGGGGCGTATGTGCGCACGATAGCGCCATGTGCAGGTGTGTAGAGCGAGAAGATAGGCGTGGTGGTTGGTGCGTCGAACAGCAGCAGGTTGTCGCGTTCGCGCGCCTCGTACTCCGCCAAGAACGCTTCCGTAGCCTCGTTCTTGGCCTCTAACAGTTGCTCCTGCATCACTATCTGCAGCGAGTCCAGACTAACCACCGTGTCGCTCTGCACCTCACCCGCCACCACATCGCGGATCACGCTAATGTACTGCGTCTGCAGATTCATGGTCTGCTGCAGACTGTCGATGCGCATCGATTCCTCGATGATCTCCTGGCGGAGGCTTGCCGAGTAACCGGGCAGGATGTTTCTGAACGGGGTGTAGATGATCAGCAGCGACAGCACGCCAATGGTGAGTAGGAACATGAAGCACATCACGGTGAACACGCCGAGTCCCGACACATGAATGTGCCAGAACTCGCGCAGCGTGTCATCGTCAATGAGCGTCAGTCGCCGTTTGCGACGGATGCGTTTAAGCCAACTTTCTTCGTTATACATTAAATGTCAATTGTCAATTAAGAATGGTGCATCCCTCGCAGGGTTTGAGTTGCTTGAAAAAGTCATTTCCCTTGTCATCAACGAGGATGAATGCCGGGAAGTTCTCAACCTCAATCTTCCAGATAGCTTCCATGCCAAGCTCTGGATACTCCACGCACTCGATGGATTTGATGTTCTCCTGTGCAAGGATTGCAGCCGGACCGCCGATCGAACCAAGGTAGAATCCTCCGTGTTTCTTGCAGGCGTTGGTTACATCAATCGAGCGATTGCCCTTGGCAAGCATGATCATGCTTCCGCCGTGATCCTGGAACTCATCCACATACGGATCCATACGTCCGGCTGTGGTCGGTCCCATCGAACCGCAAGCCATTCCGGCTGGCGTCTTGGCAGGACCTGCATAGTAGATCGGATGGTTCTTCAGGTACTCCGGCATCGGTTCGCCGGCATCCAGACGGGCTTTGATCTTCGCATGAGCTATGTCGCGGCCTACGATGATCGTGCCATTCAGGCTCAGGCGTGTTCCGATCGGATAGTTCGTCAAGATCTTGCACACATCCGCCATCGGCTGGTTGAGGTCGATGCGAACAGCATCTCCCTCGCCTGCATTGCGCAGCTCGGCAGGGATGAGCGAAGCAGGATTGTTGTCCATCTTCTCAATCCAGATACCGTCCTTATTGATCTTGCACTTGATGTTTCGGTCAGCCGAGCAGCTAACGCCGAGACCGATCGGGCAGCTTGCGCCGTGGCGCGGCAGACGGATGACGCGTACGTCATGCGCCATGTACTTGCCGCCGAACTGAGCACCCAAGCCTATCTTGTAGGCCTCTTGCAGCAGACGTTTCTCGAGCTCTACGTCGCGGAAAGCACGACCGGTTTCGTCGCCCGTGGTGGGCAGCGAGTCGTAGAAGTGCGTTGAGGCGAGTTTGACGGTGAGCAGGTTCTTCTCTGCCGATGTGCCGCCGATAACGAATGCTATGTGGTAAGGCGGGCAGGCTGCGGTGCCGAGGGATTTCATCTTCTCCACCAGGAAGGGGATGAGTGTGCCCTCGTTCTGGATGCGGGCTTTCGTCTCTTGGTACAAGTATGACTTGTTCGCACTGCCGCCACCTTTGGTTACGCACAGGAAGCGATATTCCATGCCTTCTGTTGCCTCCAGATCGATCTGCGCCGGCAGGTTGCACTTGGTGTTCACCTCNNACCTCGTCGTACATGTTCAGCGGTGCGTTCTGGCTGTAGCGCAGGTTGCACTCGGTGTAGGTATTGAACACACCGCGGCTGAGAGCCTCTTCATCCTCAAATCCTGTCCAGACCTGCTGACCTTTCTCGCCGTGGATGATAGCTGTGCCGGTGTCTTGGCAGAGGGGCAACTGACCTTTGGCAGCTACCTCGGCGTTACGCAGGAACGTTAGAGCCACATACTTGTCGTTAGCAGATGCCTCGGGGTCACGCAGGATCTTAGCCACCTGCTCGTTGTGACTGCGGCGGAGCATGAAGCTCACGTCGTGGAACGCCTGTTGAGCCATCAGGGTCAGTCCTTCGGGCTGAACCTTGAGCATCGGGTGACCTTCAAACTCACTCACGCTGACAAAGTCCTTGGTGAGCAGATAGTACTCAGTCTCGTCCTTGCCGAGCTGAAACATAGGTGCATACTTGAATTCCATAAAGCTATTTATTCATTTAAACATTTTCGCATTTTGGGCAATGCACGCGCATGCATATACTGGCGCACACATAAAAGCCCACAAAGATACAAAAAAAAATCGACATTTGCAAATCATTTGTCGATTTTTTTTCATTTTGTGCAAAATAAGTGAACTATTGTCGTAATATCGGCACTTATAGCCTATTTTCGCACAGAAGAATTAGTTATTTGACCATAACGCCAAAGGTTGTGTAGCGTGTGCCGTCGGGGAGGAGGAGGAAGAGTTGACCGTCCTCGATGATCTTGCTGGCACGTTGGGTACCGGGGTCGGAGGTGATGTTGCTCACGGCGCTTGGCTCCTCGGTTGAGCAACTGTAGGCAAAGGAGGTGTTCTTGCCCCAGATGTACTCCGCCAGGTTGGGATCATCCACGAAGGGGTTGCGGTTGCCTTGCTTCTTCTCTACGGCGTCATTGCGCTTGATCTCCTTGTCGGAAACAGGGTCGTTTCGGTGCCACTTGAGGAATAGCTCTTTCGCTTTGTACTGGAAGGTTGTAGCATTGCTGATGAAGGCAAATACCTGATATCCTTTTCCTGCTTGCGTGAAGTTCTTATCGAGATAGCATGCAACCATGTAGAAGTAGATACGTGCTATGTCGCCCTTGTACTCATCTGCAGGTTCAAAGGTTTTGTTGTTGCCCGAGCTGCCCCATGTACCGTAGCCGACCTTGCTACCAAGATCGTTACTCCACTCCGGTGTTCCGCTGACCTCGCCGTACGGCCATGCAGAGCGGTTGCTGTTTGCCTCATAATCAGTCGGATAGACATTGTATAGATCGAAGCGCATAGGCTGCGAGTTGTCGTTACCCCACCAGCTCTGCGGCACGATGTGCTCACGATTGTAGCAGTCACATGCTACATAGTCGGTTGAGCTGCCGCAATAACTCTTTATTGCGAACGAGCAGTCGGAATAGATGTCCCAAACTGTACCATCGTCGCGCAGATCGACCTTGGCTTTGTCGGCACGTATGTTGTCGTACGAGAGCACGGTGTGCTCAGAAATCATTGCGTGCAGGGCGGTAAGTATCTCATTGCCTTTCTTTCCTTCAAGCTCCGTGAATCGGCAGGGTTCTTCGGGATCTACTGGCTCTTCTTTTTTCTGGAACAAGGCCTTCAGCGTAAGGTCTTTAGTCATGGTGACAGTACGTGGGTTATCCTTGTTTCCGTCATTCCATTTGTCGAAGAGGTAGCCATCGTTGGGTGTGGCGGTGAGTGTGACCTTGGTGTTCTCGTCGTATGTGCCGTTGACAGAGGTGTTCACTACCCCGCCCTCACCTGCGCTGACAGAAAGCGTATAGGTGGGCGTAGGAGGAGGTGGTGGTGTGGTGGCCTCCAGCACTCGGAAGGTGCCGCTGACGAGCTCTGCACGGTTGTTGTAATTCTTGAGCTTGGCAGTAGCCTCGATGTAGTCTCCTACGTTCAGCGTGCGCTGGTCGTCGCTGTTGGTAGCCGTCAGGCGGAAGCATTCGAGCCGCGAGGTTGAGCCGTCGGCACTGTCATCGATGAAGAAATCGGCGTTCTGGTACTGAGGATAACCGTTCTTCCACTTGGTGACATAACCGCGGACGGTGTACGCATTGCTTGACTCGCCACCGGTGCTAAGAGCAAGGTTGTTATAGATCGTCATGATTTCGTCCACGTTGTAATAGTCTTCACGGAAAAGTGCTTTGATGGTTATATCGCCGTAGATACGTACCAGACGCGGGTTGTCTGTAACGCCATCGTCCCACTTATCGAAGCGATAGCCGGGGTTAGGAGTGGCAGTAACGGAAACGAGTTCATTGTAGTCATACTTGCCACTGGCTGAGGAGTTAATCGTGCCACCTTCGCCGGCAGTAACGGTGAGCGTATAGCGTGTATCGTGCGGCAGTACGTGGAAGGTGCCATCAACTAGTTCCGGTTTGCCATTGTAGTTCTGGAGCTTGCCTGTAGCCTCGATATATTCGCCGACCTGAAGGACGCGTTTGTCGCTTTCGTTGTCGGCAGACAGGCGGAAGCACTCGAAGCGCGAGGTTGATCCATCGGCACTTTCGTCAATATAGAAATCAGCGTTCTGGTATTGAGGATAACCATTCTTCCATTTTGTAACATATCCGTGAACGGTATACGTGTCGTTTGACTTGCTTCCTTGACTGAGTCCAAGATCGTTGTAGATCGTCATGATCTCGTCAACAGAGCAGTAAAGAACATAGTCGATCATTGTTCCTGTGTTCCAGTCTGTTATGACGCACATGTTGCCGTCGTTGAGACTGAGGTCTTGCGTCTGGTTCCACTTGACGCCATCCTCAAAACTCGGTGCAGTAGCATTCGCAGCCAAGCGGATGAAGATGACGTTTGTGATGCCGTTCGGAATAAAGGTCTTGTAGAGGTCGTTTGTCTCGTCGTAAGTCATCAGCGGCGAGAAGCCGTTGTCGACTCCCTCCCAGTAATAGACCCCGAACTTAGCATTGTCCTTCAACCAGTTAGCACCCGGGAAAAGGTACACATTCGTTGCGCTAACGGTCAGCAATGAAAGTAAAAGAGACGTAACAAATGTCAAAAAATATCGTTTCATAAATCGTCGATTTAAAAAAATATGGTGCAAAGATACAAAAAATATTTGACTTTTGCAAATTATCTCATTTAAAAATACGAAAAAAGTGGCACATCTAATTGGATGCGCCACTTTTTCGCTTTTCTACTTATTGGATTTGGGCATTTTCTGCTCCTTGTGTGTCAGCCTTCTTCTTACGCGGCTGACGTGTTCGTTTCGGTTTGGCTGCCAGTTTGTCGGCTGGCTGTTCGGCTTTGGGCTCATTTTTGGGCTGCTCGGCAACCGCTGGCTCGGCAATAGACTCCTGCGCCGGTTTGGCGGCTTTCCTCCGCGGTGCACGCTTGGCCTTGGGTTTCACCTCTTCAGGCTTCTGTTCGGCCGGTTGGGCGACCTCTGCAGGTTGCGGTTCAGCCTTCGGCTGTTCGGCTTTCGGTTGTTCCGTCTTCTGCTTCTTAGCCTTTGCCTTCTTCGGCTTGGGCTGCTCCGTTTTCGCCTCAGCCTTGGGTTCTTCCGCCTTCGGTTGCTCCAAAACGGGCTGTTCAACTACCGCCTCTTGTGCCTGTTTGGCAGCTTTCTTGCGCGAGCGTTTGGCTTTGGTCTTAGCCTCTGCCTGCGGCTGCGCAGCTTCTACCTTGGGCTGTTCGGGCTTGGGTTGCTCAGCTTTAGGTTGTTCGGCCTTCTTCGGTTGCTGCGGTTGCGGTTGTTGCTGCTTCTGCTTCTTCGGCTGTTGTTGCTGTTGTTGCTTCGGCTGCTCAGTCTTCTGTTGCTGCTTAGGCTGTTGCTTGGGCTGGGGCTGCGGTTGGGGATTGGTGTCGGCACGCAGTGCGCGCTCTATCTTCTCCTCCTCGTTAGCCTCGGCTGTCTGCGGACGGCTCAGCTCCAATCCTTTGGCGTTATGGAAGTGGTACTCCAACATCCCGACGCCTTGATTCTCCTGCAAGCTAACGCCAAAACGCCACCACCAGCGCAACTTGAGGTTGAACCAACCTTTGCTCGCATATGCGTACACGTACGGGTGCACGTGCAGGCGCATACCTTTACCATAGCGCTGATACATTAGATCAATCTCCTGCTCCAGTTGTTCGGCAAAGTTGATGGAGCTCTGTATGCGTCCCTTGCCTTGACAGGTGGGGCACACCTCTGTTACATCCATCTCCACAGCCGGACGTACGCGTTGACGCGTGATCTGCATCAGTCCAAACTTACTGAGGGGCAGAATATTGTGGCGTGCTCTGTCATGAGCCATCAGCTTGCGCATGTACTCGTACAGCTGTTGCTGATGCTCTTTGGAGTCCATGTCGATAAAGTCGACAATGATGATACCTCCTATATCGCGCAGCCTAAGTTGGTGCACGATTTCTTCTGCCGCCAGCATGTTATAGTGGAACGCATTCTCCTCCTGGTCATCATAAACTTTCTTCGACCCGCTGTTGACATCAATAGAGAACAGCGCTTCGGTCTTGTCAATGATCAAATAGCCGCCGTTCTTGAATCCAACGGTACGTCCGAGTCCCGTCTTGAGTTGGCGGGTTATGTCGTAGCGGTCGAAGATAGGCTGGTCGCCTGTATAGAGCTTGACGAGCTTGGCGCTCTCAGGAGAGATCAGCTCCACATATTCCCTTACTTCGTCGTACACACCCTGATCGTTGACCTGTATGGTATTGAAGTCGGGAGAGAAGAGGTCACGGATGATACCGGTAGTACGACCTATCTCCTCGCATATCAGGCTTACGGGCTGCTTCGTTTGCAGCAATCGGAGTGCATCTTCCCATTTGCGCACCAGAATGTTAAGTTCAGAGTCCAGATCCTCGAGCAGTGCTCCTTCGGCCACAGTTCGAACGATCACTCCATAGCCTTGCGGGCGGACTTGCTGAACCATCTTGTGCAGTTTATTGCGCTCGCTGTCCCGGCGAATCTTGTTACTAACCATCACCTTGTCAGCCATCGGCATAAGTACCATGTTCCGTCCTGCGAGCGAGATCTCTGCCGTAAGACGAGGACCTTTGGTATTGATGGGCTCTTTGGTGACTTGTACTAATAGTGTATCGCCCACCTTGAGATAGTCGGCTATCTGCCCATCTTTGCCACATTCGGGCTGTTTCTCTATGCTACGCATAGATGGTAGCCGACGGCGGTCGCTGACCGTGCGGGTGATAAATTTCTGTAGAGTAAGAAAATTAGAACCTAAATCCAAGTAGTGTAGAAAAGCTTCTTTCTCATAACCTACATCCACGAAAACAGCATTGAGCGCTGGCATCACTTTCTTGACGCGTCCGTAATAGATGTTTCCTACAGCAAAGGTATCCACGTTCCGTTTCTCGCGGCGGATCTCTTGGAGGCGATCATCTTCGGTCAGCGCGATAGCTATCTCATCGGGATGTACGTCAATAATCAATTCGCTTTTCATGATTTTTCAGTACATCAAATTGTTGTTTGGGACTATTCCCATCGGGGAGTGCATGTATCCCCCTTTTTTTACTTTGCATGCCCTGCTACCGCTGTAGCAGGGCATCGATTGCAAAGCTCTATCGTCATTTACTTATGCTTATGACGATTCTTACGCAGACGTTTTTTACGTTTGTGCGTCGACATCTTGTGTCTCTTATGCTTCTTTCCGTTTGGCATAATAGTAAGTTATTAAATAGTTGGATAATTATTATTTTCTAACATCAACGCTAAACTCACGAGCAGGTTTGAAAGCGGGGATCTTGTGCTCAGGTACAACGATTGAGGTGCTCTTGGTGATGTTGCGAGCAATCTTCTCTGCACGTACTTTGGTAATAAAGCTACCAAATCCACGCAGGTATACGTTCTCACCAGAAGCAACACTTTTCTTGATTACCCCCATGCCCGACTCCAACACATTCAGGATGGTGGTTTTGTCATAGCCAGTTTGCATGGCTACTTTGCTAACTAATTCAGCCTTTGTCATAATTGTTTGATTTTATATTTTATTCTATATTTTTGACTGATTTTGTCATATTCACGCCCATATTGCGCGAAACAGAGTGCAAAGTTACAAAAAATATTTGATTTTCAAAAGAAAAAGTGAAAAAAAATTCGTTTTTTCGTTTTTTTTATGTATCTTTGCACCATCATTTTACAAAATTGACCAAAAAATGTCACTTTATAGTCAGAAATTCTATCGTTTACTATACGATTGGTACGACTCCAACCATCGTGTTCTGCCATGGCGTGAGACGAGTGATCCTTATTATATATGGCTTTCGGAAGTTATCCTGCAGCAGACGCGTGTTGCGCAGGGGCTGGAGTATTACCATCGCTTCGTTAGCAGTTACCCGACTGTTGAGCAACTTGCCGCTGCCGATGAGGACGATGTTCTTCGTCTGTGGCAAGGATTGGGCTATTACTCTCGCGCACGCAACCTGCACAAGGCGGCGAGGATGATAGTCGAAAGTCAAAAGTCGAAAGTCGAAAGCCGAGATAGTTTATTCCCTGCCACGTTTGCTGAACTCCGCGCCTTGCCGGGTGTTGGCGACTATACAGCCGGTGCTATCGCATCGTTTGCCTATGATCAACCCTACCCTGCGCTGGACGGTAATATCTACCGCGTGCTGGCGCGTCTTTTCGATTGCGATATACCCTTCGACACCTCTGCCGGCAAGAAGCACTTCCATCAGTTGGCGGAGCAGTTACTGGACAGAGAGCACCCGCGGCAGTTCAATACGTCCATCATGGAGTTCGGTGCGCTGCATTGCCTTCCTACCTCGCCGGACTGCACCTGCTGCCCTATTCGCGACTTCTGCCAGGCTCACGCCACAGGTACAGTCGAACTACTGCCCGTGCGCAAACCACGCCCCACACTACGCGATCGCTACTTCTCTTATTCTATATATATTACCCCCGAGCGCAAGACGCTTATCCACCAGCGTACTGCCAAAGATATCTGGCAGCACTTATACGAGTTTCCGCTGGTTGAGCATCAAACGGAAGCAGAGTGGCAGGCGTTTCAGCCGTCAGCCGTCAACGGAGACCTTTCACCTCTCAATTTTCGTTTTTCAACTTTCACGCATGTTCTCAGCCACCAGCGACTGCATGCACGGTTCTTCCTTATGCCGGTAAACGAACTTCCCATATTACGCGATACGATTACGGTAACATGGGAAGATCTGGATAACTATGCTCTCTCTCGCCTCACAATCAAGGCGTTAGAGGCAATCCATTAGAACAAACCTAATCGGCGGATTAATCGCAGCAGACAGGTGGGGATTAGAAGGATGATGACGGAGAGTATCTTCCAAAACACACATGGAATAGTCACCTTGCTGCGTCCGTTGAAAAGTGCGCGCAAGCCACGGCGAGCCAGGGTCTGAGGACTGACGATGATGCCCAAGCACTTGCCAACCTTCGTCAGCCAGGGTTTTATGCTATATAGACCTGTATCTACCGCGCCAGGACTGACATTGGTGACATAAACCCCGTATTGCTTCAGTTCAATATGTAACGCGCGCGTATAGTGCGCAAGGAACGCTTTAGTGCCACCATATGTGCCCAAGCGTTGTGCCGCCATCTTGCTCGTCACGGAGCAGACGTTGAGGATATATCCTTTCTTTCGCTCGCGCATGTCTTGTCCGAACAAGTAGCACAACATAGCGGGCGTGTACATATGCAGGTTCATGATCAGCGACGTGAACGCCTCGCTGTCATCCAATATATCCTTGTCGTGATAGACGCCGGCGTTGTTCACCAGCACCTCTACCGGCCATCCGTGTTCGTAGCAGTAGTCGTACAGTTCACGCGCCGAGTCCTGTTTACCTAAGTCGCGCACCAAACCATGCGCCTCTACGTCGTACTGCTCGCTAAGTTGCTTGGCGCACTCACTGATCTTTTCCTCATTGCTCACAATGATCAGCGGATAGCCCTTCTGCGCCAACTGCCGCGCGAACTCATAGCCAATACCGCTACTCGCACCAGTTACTATTGCATAATTTAAAGATTCCAAGATATGAAGATTTGAAGATTTGAATATTATGCACTATGCATCTTCTTGAATAATATCGCGTTAACTGTCATGAAGAAGTACTTGCAATCCGTTCTTATCGGATGCTGCAGGTACTCAGTCAAGTACTTATCCTCGCTCGCAAAGAGTTCCTCGAAGGTCTCCGGATGATCGATATAGAACGGCGGGATCAGTCCTGGTTTAGCTTTGGTGCGTTTGTCCTGCAGATATTCGGGGTACTTGTTGAACATAGCTTGCGACAGCGGCCTAACCCCCACGAGTTTCACATCTCCCTTGATCCAGTTGATGAGCATTGGCAACTCGTCAAGCCAGTACCTCCGCATCACTCGTCCCCACGACGATATACGCCAGTCGCCATCCGCCTTGTCGGCTATGTTCATGCCTCCCTGCTCATCGAACACCACATCCTGAATATACTCCGAATACGGGTGCATGGTGCGGAACTTGTAGAAGAAGCGGATCTCCTTGTTCTTGCATATGCGGGGCAACTTGATCAATGGCCCGTAGATCTTCAGTTGCTCCTGCGGATAAGGCTGCATCTTGCGGTGGGCAAAGATATACTCTATATGTCCCATCGGCACCACCTCATCCACCTCAAAGCCGCAGTAGTAGAGCCGTCCGAACACTTCGGTCTTCGACAGCATTCGTTTGCGTCCTTTTGTGAGGTCGTAGTACAGACGCGATGATAGCGCCAGCCTCGGTACCACGCGTTTGTGCCAGAAGTACATGAAATACACAATCCAGTTCAGTGGCTTGGGATACTTGCGGAGGATCTTCTGTTTCATGTACTCCTGCGGACGATAGCAGCACACGTAGATACCATTGTCGGGGAGTTTTTGGTTAACGATGCAGAAACGTCGGTTGATGCCTTTGGCATCATTGAGAAGCGTTAGATCAACCAATGTCTTGTACTGATAATCCGGTATCTGCAGGAAACTGAACCGATCTCTGTTCGCCACGATCTTCGTCTGCCGCGTACTCAGATGTGCCTTTTCCAGCAGCATCTGGTAATCCTCCTCCGTAGTGATTGAAAGCACCGACTGATGGATAGCCTCCACCGATTGTGGTGAACGGGGCTCATCACGACGCAGCACCTTGGCTTTAGTGCGCTTCTCGATCTCCAACGCCGGCACATCCATGTTCTGCGCGTACTTCCAGTAGTGCTTGGCTATGATCGCTATAGCGTTCACGATTGCCACGATAGCTATCATCCAGAGTGTGACCACGATCGACAGGTTAAACAGCGCCAATATACCTCGCGCCGGCCATAGTACAATCACCACCTCTGCCAGAGCGGGAACAACCATCCCTAACAGATCCATCCACAGCTCCATCTGTTTGTATGAGCGATGGTACTTACCCGTGACCAGCCCCAACAGCAGCCACAGCACCATCATCGCCGCAAACAACCACACATAAACCAATATGGCCGACTTATCCGCCGCCACACGCCATAGGATGCACAGAAACCCCGACAGGGTCCAGATGACCACATCCGTCCACATGCGTGAAAATACTGATTTAGTGTCCATTGTTGCTTATATTATCTTTCCCTGATGCTACTTAGGAGGTCTTTGATCACGTTCTTTATGTTCTGTGCCAGCAGCTCATACATCCACGCGCCCCACTTGTCTGTCCATCGCTGCGGATGGGTGGTCAGCATCACGGCTTTGGGCAGCCTGTTGTCCTCTATCGCCATGATGATCTCCGGCGTGCGATGGTACGACCAACCGTTCTTGTTCCAGCGCTCCTGTTGTCCGGGCACACGGTCGCGCAGACTGTATCTATATCCATCCCAGCAACGGCCTGTGTCGGTAAAGTACACCACCTGACTAAAATCGACATCAAAGTATGGCTCGCCTATCAGCCCGAGGTTGCGGTAACTGTATTTATCCCATATCTCTCGGCTGTCGTACTTCGACATCGGCGCGCCATGCATGCAGCAGGTCTGCACCGGATAGAACTGCCGGAAGTACTCCATGCTTTCCTTGAAGTGATCATATGCTTGCTCATAGTTGCCGTGGCAGAGCGACATATCCTCGTAGTGATATCCTATCTCGTGCCCCAACTGCGCTATCCGCTTGATACAATCGGGGTTGTTACTCATCTTGCCGATGCGGAAGTAGTAAGATGACTTGACGCCCATCTGTGCTTCTATCTCCGCCATTCTCACAGAATACCACGGCCGTTTGTCTACATCGTGACGGAGCATCACATAACGCTCGGGCAGTTCTTTCCTGCCGCCCTGCCCCCGCCGAATACTGCAGTACTGTTCAAACGTCAGACATTCGTAGCCCGCGCCCACTATCGACTCCAACAATCGCTTATATGTCCGTAACGTAAAGTCCCGCATCAATCACAGCGTATTTTATAGCATCAATAAATCTCTTCCAACCACATAGCCAGCCGCACACCTGCCTTATACAGCTGCCACTCCATCGGCTGATGGAACTTATATATATAGTGGTACGTGTTGCCGTCAAATACCTCTTTATAGGCATAAATCTCCGATGTCAGGTGATAGTTCTCCACCACCATCTCCACATCGCTCTTCTGCTGCACGTTCTTGCGCTCGGCGCCGTACTTGTCGATTAGGAACTGCGTATACTCCGTGTACGAATACCCCTGCGATTCAATCAGTTTACTGTCCCAGATCGTATGCAGGTTCGTGTTGCTGCTAAACCACTTCATCTTCACCCGGTTGCCGCCCAGATCAATCATGTGCCCCATATGCATTGGGCAGAAACGGTCACCTGCCAGATGAATCAGGAACACCAGCGCATCATGGTTCGTCGGATCTTGCTTGAGCAACGCACGGATGCTATCCGTAGCGCGGAACATGCTACCGCCTTCCTTTGGGTAGTTAACCAGCGCATCCAGCACCTGCTCATCCGTCATCCCGCCGTCCAGATCCTGGAAGTGCCAACCTTCCTTGTGCGACTTGGGATAGATCGTGTCGCTCTTTATCTCGTCCGGCCAATTAGCCGCATAAACCATCCCGTGCTTGCCAAGCACCTTATCTATTTTCCTGCACGCGCCCGCACTCAGGTGACGGTAAGCCAACTCCGCGATAATCCGGTGCCCTTCCTGCCCCCAAGCAAATATCTCACTTGGCACAAGCATCAACAATCCTAACAAAACTGCATAAATGTGTTTCTTCATGACTTATATCCTTTCAATTTTCACGTTTCAACTTTCATTTTTCCAAAAAGCCTACAAAGATACGAAAAAAAATTAAAATATGCAAATCTTTTATGTATTTTTGTACAAAAATGTGCATTTTTTTATACTTTTCATCCAATCAAAACTGTTCGCGGAATTCTGAAGGTGTACATCCCTTTGATTCGCGAAAGAGTCGGTTGAAATGGCTCAGGGTGTTGAATCCGCACGAGAAGCCTATCTCTGCTACAGAGAGTTGGGTGGTAAGCAGCATACGTGCAGCGATGCCGAGGCGGTAGTCGATGAGGTATCGGTTAGGCGTTCGACCTGTTTTGTTGCGGAAGAAACGTGAGAAAGCGTCCGGGTTCATACATACGAGTTTCGCCATCTGCGGCAGACTGACATCTTGCATATAGTGCTCAGCGATGAACTCCCGTACTTTATGGATGCGGTTATCTTCGTTCTCCTCTTTCGCTCCGACAAAAGCAGACGACGACAACTCCCGAGCGTCCTCAACGAGCGAAAGGCGGTAAAGCAGATTGAAGAGCCGTATGACGGAGGCGAAACTCTCATTGCTATGTGCCAGGTTGACAATGTCTTCGCGTAATATATGTATAGCAGGTTCGGAGAAAGCGAGTCCGCGTTGCGCTCGCTGGAGCATGCGGCGGATGGAGACAAAAGCACGCTTTTCCATAAACGAACCGTTGAACGCATCCGGATCGATGTGAATAGTGATCTCGTAGATATCCTGCTCGGGACAGGTCCCTTGTTCCCACACATGCACCAGTTTGGCTCCGGTCATGAGCACGAGGTCCAAATTACCAATCGTTTCCTTGCTGTCTCCGATGGTGCGGACCGCACCTTTGGCATTCTCCACAAAGTTCAGTTCGTACACCTCATGGCAATGAGCAGGGTACTCAAAAAAGGTCTTGTGACGCTCGCCGACATAGAAGACGTCCAGTGGTTCCAAACGGGTGATTTCGGTAAAAGATTCGCGCATTGTAGCAAAATTTGGTGCAAAATTAATAAAAAAAAATGACATTTGCAAACAAAAAAAGCTATTTTGGCAAAAAAAGCTTATTATACGTCGGAATAGTATTTGTGTATGTCAAAAATAAGCAGTACCTTTGCATCGCTTTTTATTTATTACGCCATGAACGCAAAAGAATACGGACATTTTGATGACGCACATCGCGAATATGTCATCACCAATCCCCGGACACCGTTTCCCTGGATCAACTATTTGGGCAATGAGGACTTTTTCGGTTTGATCAGTAACACCGGCGGCGGCTACGACTTCTACAAAGATGCCAAGTTCCGCCGCATCACGCGTTATCGGTACAATAGCGTACCAATGGACAGCGTGGGACGATACTTCTACATTGTAGAGCAGTCAGCAGTTAACGGTCAGAAGTCACTTATCTGGAATCCGGGCTGGAAACCATGTAAGACTGAGCTGGATAACTACGAGTGCCGTCACGGTCTGAACTACACCCGTATCACGGGCAGTAAGAACGGTGTGGAGGCATCTGTGCTCTTCTTCGTTCCGCTGAAGACCTGGGCTGAAGTGCAGAAGCTGACTCTGACCAACCGCTCCGGTCAGGTGAAGAAACTGAAATTGTTCAGCTACACCGAGTGGTGCCTATGGAACGCCGCTACCGATGGCGAGAACTTCCAGCGCAACCTGTCAACCGGAGAAGTGGAGATAGAGCGGATTAGTGGATTAGTGGATGAGCGGATGAGTGGATATACAGCCATCTACCATAAGACGGAGTACAAGGAGCGCCGTAATCACTACGCGTATTATGCGCTGACGAACACCCGTGCCGACGGCTATGACACCGACCGCGAGTCGTTCGTCGGACTATACAACGAGTTGAGCGAGCCTCAGGCTGTGCTTGATGGTCACTCTACCGATAGCCTGGCACACGGTTGGAGTCCGATAGCCAGCCACTATGTGGAGGTAGAGCTGCAGCCGGGCGAGAGCAAAGACTTTATCTTCGTTTTAGGCTATGCAGAAAACGAAGATAATTCAAAATTCAAAATTCAAAATTCAAAAATAATCACCTCCCTCGGTGAGTTGGATCATCATATTATTAATAAAGAGCACGCGCACGCGATAATTGAACGTTTCTCAAGCGTGGAGGCTGTGGATGCAGCGTTTGCCGAGCTCTGCGCACTATGGGACGACCTGCTGAGCAAGTATCGCGTGGAGAGTAGTGACGAGCGTCTGAACCGGATGGTGAATATATGGAACCAGTACCAGTGCATGATCACGTTCTGCTTCTCGCGTTCGGCCTCGTTCTTCGAGAGCGGTGTAGGACGTGGTATGGGTTTCCGCGATTCGAATCAGGATCTGGTGGGATTTGTTCATCAGGTGCCTTCGCGTGCACGTCAGCGCATCATTGATATAGCTTCCACACAGTTCCCCGACGGCGGTTGTTACCATCAGTACCAACCCCTGACCAAGCGCGGTAACAACGATATAGGCGGTGGCTTCAACGACGACCCGATGTGGCTCATCTTCGGCACAACAGCATATATCCGCGAGACAGGCGACTACTCGATCCTGGACGAGCTCGTGCCTTGGGACAACCAACCAGGTACCGAGGTCAGCCTGATGGAGCACCTTAGAATAAGTTTCAATCATGTGGTTGAGAACCTGGGGCCTCACGGTCTGCCGTTGATTGGTCGCGCAGACTGGAACGACTGCTTGAACCTGAACTGCTTCTCCAACGACCCGAACGAATCGTTCCAGACCACGGGAAACAAGAACGAAGGCAGCAAGGCCGAGAGCCTAATGATAGCTGGCCTATTCGTGTTCTGCGGACGGCAATACGTTGAGCTCTGCCGGGCAAGAAGTCAGAAGTCAGAAATCAGAAATCAGATGTTAGCCGAGGCTGATCGTGCAGAGGGCGAGATAGACAAGATGTGCCAGGCGGTGGAGAAGTTCGGTTGGGACGGCGCTTGGTACTTGCGTGCATACGACTACTACGGCAACAAGGTCGGCTCCAACGAGAACGAGGAAGGCAAGATCTTCATCGAGAGCCAAGGCTGGTGCGCTATGGCGCGCATCGGTGCGGACAAAGACATGCCGGAGAAAGCGCTGGATAGCGCCACCGAGCTGCTGGACAGCGAACACGGCATGGTGCTCAACTGGCCGGCTTACACAAGCTATCATATCGAACTGGGCGAGCAATCTACCTACCCTGCCGGATACAAAGAAAATGGTGGTATATTCTGCCACAACAATCCCTGGGTGATCATAGCTCAGGTGCTGGCTGGAAGAGGTAACGATGCATGGGCGCTGTACAAGAAGATCTGTCCGGCATGGATTGAGGATCAAGACCTGCATAAGGTGGAGCCGTATGTATATTGCCAGATGGTTGCCGGCAAGCAGGCAGCCAAACCCGGCGAAGGAAAGAACAGCTGGCTGACCGGTACCGCGGCATGGAACTGGCTGACTGTGTCGCAGTATATTTTAGGCATCCATCCCACATACGAGGGACTGAAGGTCGATCCGTGCATCCCGAGTGATCTAAAGGAGTACACGGTGACCCGCAAGTGGCGCGATGCTGAATATGTCATCACGGTTAAGAATCCCAATGGCAAGCAGCGTGCCGATGAGCCGACCATACTACCTTACGAGCCTGGAAGGCATGAAGTAACAATAGAGTTATAGACCGTTTCACTCAAAGAGAAAAGACCGTTTCACTAAAAGAAAAAAAGACTGATTAGGCTTTTGTCTTTCGACTTTTTTCTTTCGACTAAATGAATAAAACCATGAAAAAATTAACTGTAATCATTGCATTTATGTTTACGAGTCTTGTAGCCTGCCAGGCTCAAGACCAGCAACAGAAACAACGCCCTATGGACAATGAGGCTATTCAGTTCGCGATGTCGATGGGTATTGGCTGGAACCTTGGCAACCAGATGGATGCCCACTATAACGGCTGTTCGTATGAGGAAGGATGGGGCAACAAAGTCGCCACCCAGCAGACCTTCAACGGTGTAGCCAAAGCGGGATTCAAGTCCGTTCGTATCCCTGTGACATGGATGGGACATATCGGCAACGCTCCTACGTACACGATAGAGAAAGGCTGGATGGACCGCGTGGCAGAACTCGTGGATATGGCGCATAAAGCCGGACTCAAAGTGATCATCAATATCCACCACGACGGTTTTGGTGCAGCGGATACTCCGAGTAAGGGGTATCACTGGCTGGACCTGCCGGCAGCAGTAGCGGATGAGGAAGTGAACCAACGTATCAAACAGGAGTTGACGATGGTTTGGCTTCAGATCGGTAAACGCTTTGCCAACTACGGCGATTGGCTAATCTTCGAGACCCTCAACGAGATCCAAGACGGCGGTTGGGGTAACGGGGCAAATCGTACCGATGGCGGTGCGCAGTACCGTGTTCTGAACGAATGGAATCAGGTGTGCGTGGATGCCATCCGCGCAGCCGGCGGACAGAACACCACACGCTACATAGGCGTGCCGGGATATGTCACGAACCCCGACTTGACTGTAGAAAATCTAGTGCTGCCGGATGATGCTGTAGCTAACCGTTTGATGGTAGCTGTGCATAGTTATGACCCATGGGATTTTGCGGGTTCGGCCGAGAAGAACGAATGGGGACACACTGGCATTGACGTCGTTCCGGGAGCCGGCGAAGACGCTTACGTAGGAATGCTTAATCGCCTATTTAATATGTATGTTCGTCGCGGTATACCTGTGTACTTCGGTGAGTTCGGTGCTGTTCGTCGCGCTTCGGCGGCTGACGAACCATTCCGCCTATATTATTTCCGCTATGTATGCAAAGCCATGCGCGACCGCCGCATCCCTGCCCTGTACTGGGACAACGGCAACAGCAAAGGAGGCAATGATGGTTTTGGCGTGATTGACCACCGCACCGGTAAATATATAGGTAGTGGCGAACAGACTGTCCGCGCTATGGTGGACAGTTGGGAGAATAACGACCCAAACTACACGCTACAGTCCATCTATGACTCCGCACCTGAGTCAAGCAGGAAATGAGACATAATTCGATAATATAAACCAATAAAAAACAAGTATGATGAAAAAGATTTTTTCCTTCGTAGTAGCTGCTCTTGCAGCAGTAACCATAAGTGCTGAACCAATTCAGCAAGACATTGACCTTTCAGCAGATGCTTGGGCCTGGGGTTGGGGAAGTTCCGTAGCCGCAGTAGAAGGTGGCTTGCAATGTACAATTACCGGCGAATGGAGTGCCGTTTCTACCGGGTGGGGCGATTTGATCGATATGTCAGAATGGGACAAATTGGTCATCGTGGTAGAAAATATCACAGGGTGTGATGGAGAATGGTGGTATCTGAAGACACTTATTCGTGACGAGGATTTCGTGGATGAAAATACTAATCCTCAAATGACCTTTGAGTTGAGCAAAGATCATAACCCGGCAGAAACCAACTACCTCGTTATCGACCTCAAGCAAAATGTCGCAGGCTTTGACAAGACCCGTGTAAAAGTGCTTGCTATTCAAAGTCAATTTGCCGGAAGTTTCCTCGTTAGTCGCGCCTTCTTGGAGAAAGAGATAATAGAGACAGCTGTTGAGAACGTTACGCTTCGCGAGAACGGCATCCGTTACAACCTGCTCGGCCAGCAAGTTGACGAAAACTACAAAGGTGTAGTTATCCTCAATGGTAAGAAGATGATTCAATAATCAGTCATAAGTAAAAACCGGATTAATTAACTCTAAAAATCAGTACCATGAAAGCATATTTCAGGTATATGTTATGCATTGTAGCACTCCTGTGGGGTGCTATGGGCGTAGCATCAGCACAGAACATTGTAACAGGTACGGTGGAAGACGCTGATGGGCCGCTCATCGGTGCCAGCGTACTGGTGAAAGGAACGACACGCGGAACAGTAACGGATTTCGACGGAAACTACTCTATCGAAGCTAATCCTAGTGAGGAACTGGAGTTTTCGTACATGGGCTACAGTGCTCAGACGTTCAGTGTAGAAGGAAACGTTATCAACGTAACGATGCACGAGGACACCGAGGTGCTCTCGGAGGTTGTTGTGACCGCTATGGGTATCAAGCGCGACAAGAAAGCGCTGGGTTACGAGGTTGGCGAGGTCAAGGGCGAAGACCTGACTAAAGCCAAAGAGACGAACGTAGCCAACTCGCTGGCCGGTCGTGTGGCCGGTCTGGTGGTAGAAGGTACAGCCGGCGGTCCTGCCGGTTCAACGCGCGTGATGCTGCGTGGTGCTACCGAGATCACCGGCGATAACCAGCCTCTGTACGTCATCGACGGAGTGCCTATGGACAACACCAACTACGGTTCGGCAGGTACAGCCGGAGGCTATGATCTGGGTAACGGCGTTTCGGCTATCAACCCCGATGATATCGAGTCGATGTCCGTACTGAAAGGTCCGGCGGCAGCTGCTCTGTATGGTAGCCGCGCAAGCCACGGCGTGATCCTCATCACAACCAAGAAAGCCGACACAGGTGACGCCAAGTGGGGCGTGGAGTACAATGGTACAATAACCATCGACTCACAACTCAGCAAATGGGACAACGTACAGCAAGAGTACGGTATGGGTTCGGATGGCATGTATAACGTAGATGCTGTAAGCAATGTCAACAAGTCATGGGGCCCCAAGGCAGATGACGGACTGATGCTACGCTACTACGACGGACAGGAACACCCCTTCCAGATAATCCCGAACAACACCGCTAACTTCTTCGAGCTCGGTCTGACGGCTACCAACACCGCTGTAGTATCGATGAACACCGGTCGCACAGGTATTCGCTTCACCTATTCTGACATGCGTAACAAGGATATCCTGCCCAACTCCAACATGAGCCGTAACACGCTTAACCTGCGTGCTAACACCTCGTTGGGACCGGTTGATCTGGACTTCAATGTCAACTACACCCACGAGGATGTCAAGAACCGCCCTGCATTGGGCGACGACCGTTCGAACGTAGGCAAGAACCTGATGACCCTCGCCACCACATACGACCAAGCATGGCTCAAGAACTATGCTAACGATAAAGGCGAGTATTACAACTGGAACGGAAATGATGTATATAACGTCAACCCCTATTGGGAGATCAACAAGAACCGCAACCAGTCATACAAAGACCTGCTCCGCATGAACGGCAAGATCGTCTATAACGTGATCCCGCAACTCAAGTTGCAAGCCACTGTAGGTGCCGAGCTCAACCGCTTCGAGTTCTCTGACTTCAAGTACCCCACTACCCCGGGTTATGAGGCTGGCCGACTGTCTAACAGTTACTTCAACAACCGCATGTTCAATGCCGAAGTGCTGGGTATCTACACCGACAACTGGGGTGACTTTGACTTCACCGCCACCGCAGGTGCCAACATCTACAACGTAAACAACCGCACAACAGTCAACACCGGTACAGACATGGGTATCCGCGAGGTGATCGCTATGTCCAGTTTCGAGGAGCAGTCGGTAGAAGAAGCCACATACAACAAGCGTATAGTGTCTGTATTCGGGTCGGCTAACCTTGGCTGGCGTCATATGCTGTATTTGGATGCTACGGTACGTGGTGACAAATCATCCACTCTGGCCAGCGGCAAGAACCTGTACGTCTATCCGTCAGTTAGCGGATCATTCGTCTTCTCCGAACTGATCAAAAGCAACCGTAAAGTGCTGCCTTACGGCAAGTTGCGTCTGAGTTGGGCTGAGGTAGGTAGTGATACCGATCCTTATCAGCTGAATCTTCGATACTCCAAATCACAATTCGGCTATTCAGGATACACCATCGGTTATGTGTACGGCAACACGATGCCTAACGCCGACCTGAAACCGACGCGCACACGCTCATGGGAAACAGGTTTTGAAACAAAATGGTGCAACCACCGCATCAGCCTCGATTTCACATTCTACCACCAGGTTTCTCGCGATCAGATCATCGCCATGGCTGTCTCGCCAACCAGCGGCTACGACTACCAAATGATCAACGCCGGTGCTATCCTCAACCAAGGTTTCGAGGTGACGTTCGGCTCGCGCATCGTGCAAACAAAAGATTTCAGTTGGGATCTGAACATCAACTGGTCGAAGAACAACAACAAGGTACTTGCCCTGACCGAAGGTACAACGGAGCTGGAGTTAGCGAAGGCTACCTGGTGTAACGTTTATGTATCGGCACGCGAGGGTGAGCAGTACGGTTCGATCTGCGGCCCGGCACTGGCTCGCAATGCGGATGGCCGTGTGATCGTGGATGGCGCAACCGGTCTGCCGACCTATACAACGGAGAATAAGGTGTTAGGAAATGCGCAGTGGGACTGGACCGGTGGTTTGAGCACTACCCTGCGCTGGCGCATGCTGAGCCTGACCGCCCTGTTCGATGTCAAAGTAGGTGCCGACATCTTCTCGATGTCCGAGCGCTCGGCATATGAGACCGGTAAGGCCAAAGAGACCCTCGTAGGTCGTGCCGAGTGGTACGCATCTGAGGAAGCACGCCGTGCTGCCGGTGTAACCAGCGGATGGAAGGCTACAGGCGGTTACCTCGTGGATGGTGTGATCGATAACGGCGATGGCACGTATCGTGAAAACGACATATATGTCAACCCCGAGAAGTACTGGCTGGAAGTATCACGTAATTCGCCGGAGATGTTCATCTACGACAACTCGTACATCAAGTGCCGCGAACTCACCTTGAGCCTCGACTTCCCGAAAGAGTGGCTGGACAAGAAGGGTATTGTTAAGCATGTTGGCATCAGCTTCGTGGCTCGTAACCCCTTCATTGTTTGGAAGAACATCAAGGACATCGACCCCGATGCACAGTACAACACCTCCGGTCTGGGACTTGAGTACGGCTCACTGCCCAGTCGCAGAAGCTATGGTATGAATTTCAACATCAAGTTCTAACCCTCGTAAAATGAAAGGATATATTATGAAAAAGAATAAGTCTTTTAGCGTAGCGGTCTTTGCTCTTTTAGCGACAGCGGTCTTTGCTCTATCAGCTTGCTCCGACAAGGTTTACGAGGAGATCAATACCGACCCGACCAAGGCGAACTATGTTAATCCCGCCTCGCAGCTCACATATGCCGAGTTGCAGATCTTCGGCGACATGAACTATGTAGATGTACACCGCTTGTACACCTACGCCTTCACACAGCACCTGATGGGATGCTGGAACACTACCAACTATGGTGGTCAGCATCGCTCGGATGACAACGAGATGAGCCGCCCGTGGAACAACCTCTATCCGGCTGCTATCCGCAACCTGACGGATGCCATCCACCAGACAACCGATAACCCCGAGCAAGCTAACATCAATGCTGCATTGCGCATCTTCCGAGTGTACGTTGGCGGTTTACTCACCGACTACTATGGCGATGTACCCTTCACCGATGCCGCACTCGGGTATCTGACCGGCGTCACGCAACCCAAGTATGACACCCAGGAGGATCTGTATCGCCTGTTCTTCAACGAACTGAAGGGGGCTACAGCTCTGTTTGACATCAATGCCAACTCTATTACCAGCGACCCCTTGTTCAATGGCGACATCAATGCTTGGAAGATCTTAGCCAACTCGCTCCGTCTGCGTTACGCAATGCGTATCTCCGACGTGCTGCCCGCACTGGCTGAACAGGAGTTCAAAGCTGCACTCAACGATGGTGTGATGCTCAGCGCTGCCGATGATGCGTGTGTCAAACATATGAATGTCACGTACAACTTCGGACAGGAAGCATACAAGGATTTTCGCGGAAATGCTTTGTCGAAGTACTTCTTCGGCAACGACCCCGAGAACAACCCGACATACATCTGCTCCACGTTCTGGAATCAGCTCTACAACTATGCTGACCCCCGCACCACTCGTTTGTTCCGGTTCTACATCGATGACTTCATCTCGGTTACCACGGGCGACGGCCGCGTGGATATGACGGACGCTGTGCTGGCTACCGAGGCAGAGAATCCCGGCAAGGTCATTTCGCTCATTGCCCCGGGTGAATTCTCATGGGACAACTGGCCGACATACACCGATTTCCCGGGCAGTGCTCTGGCCAACCGCGTAGCCGAAGTGCAAGCTGCTCACCCTGGTTATGCTCCCGGCAGCAACCCCCGCTGGCTGAAACCGAAGTTGGCGAACAACTTCCTCAAGTCTCAGAACCCGGGTGTGCTAATGACCTATGCTGAGGTCTGCTTCCTGCGCGCTGAAGCTGCTGGTGTACTCGGCTGGGCTACGGGTGACGATGCTCAGACGATGTACGAGGACGGTATTCGTGCTGCTATGGATTTTCTGGCTGCCAACTACGACTGCGCTGGCATCACGGATGCGGAGTATGCAGCATACATCGCACAGCCGGAGATCGCATATAACGCCGCCAACGCCAAGGAGCAGATCAATACACAAGCATGGATATTGCACTTCCACAACCCTGCAGAGGCTTGGGCTAACGTCCGCAGGTCAGACTACCCTGCCCTCACACCGCCCGATCCCGCAGGCAAGAACCCGCTCATCAATGGCAACGACATACCTGTTCGTCTGTGCTATCCACTCAAGGAAGAGACATATAGCCAGCAGGCTTACCAAGAGGCGAAAGACCGCGTAACAGGTAACTACTCATGGCACGCACGCCTCTGGTGGGACGTAAAGTAATTGACAATTGATAATCAATAATTGAAAGTTAAAATTATGAAGACAAATAAATCTTTTAGCATGAGCGGTCTTTTAGTGCAAGCGGTCTTTGCTCTTTTAGCGATAGCAGTCTTGTTTACAGGATGCAAGCAGGAAGAGCCGTTCGACACGCAGTCGCCGGATGATGCTCCGCTGATCCTTAAGCCGTACAACGAGTCGGGTACAGGTTCGTTCACCTACCTGCTCGCTACCCCGGATACCCCACTCTACGATTCAGTGACCGTTACGCCGTCGCGCTATACGACCGTCAACTGGTATCTCGAAGATCAACTGATCTTCACCGGTCTGAAAATCAACATGTGCTTCCCTGTAGGTAAGTACACCCTCATGATTGAGGCTGTTACCGAAGCAGGCAAACGCACCGAACGTACCGGTTCGGTAACCGTACTGCCCTATGCTACCGATCCGTATGCAGCGGCACCTGACGGTGGACATCATCTGGTGCCGGGGGCTGAGATGAGCCTCAGCGGCGTGAACCTCGCTAACGTGGAAACCATCCTGCTCACATCTGACTTCAATAGCCAAAAAGTGGTTTGCTCCGTCGCTCCTTCTGCTAAGGACGAGGCCACCCTCACCTTCACACTGCCCGAAGTAGCCGATGGCGAGTACTATCTACGCCTGAAGGATGCAGAGGGTAAGATCTACGGCTCGGACAAGGCGCAGATCCACAACGCATCCGTTGTGCTGGACGGCTACGCTGGTTTCGTCCTTGGTCAAGAGTGGGTACTCACGGGCGCCAAACTCGAAAACGTAGCCTCGGTCAAGGTGGATGACAAAGTCATCACCGAGCTCGCCGTTACCGCCACCACCATCACACTCGTCGCACCGGACGTAGAGGAAGGTGAACACACCTTGTCCATCCTTAACAAAGACGGATCGGCTGTGCTCTTCATCACCGACGCAGGTACAGTTAGCCAGGTGACCACCACCGCCAAGGCTGCCGCGAATGTCGAAACAACCATCTGGGAAGGCAGTTGTGTCATCAACTGGGGCGACGCCAATGTCAACGTCAATGCCGCCACCATGGCTAACGTACCCGCCGGTTCAACCGTATTCGTTTACTACAACGTGCCGGAAGCTGAATACCACGCTCTGCGTATTGTCGTAGCGCCCGACTGGAGTGCAGACATCGTGGGACAAGTTGATGGCATGCAGGATGTACCCAGCCCCTACAGTTTCACCTACACCGCCGAGCACAAGGCATTGGCTGAAGCTGCAGACAAAGACGGCATCTTGATCACCGGATTCGGACTAGAAGTTACAAAAGTCACATTTAAATAACACGACCTCATATGGCACCTCTGAAAGAAAAGATCGCATATGCTCTGGGCGACGCCGCCTCTGGCGGCATCGTCTGGAAGATTATGTCCATCGCCTTCCCGCTGTTCTTCACGAACGTGTTTGGTCTGACGTTTGCCGATGCAGCGGCGTTGATGCTCATCGCTCGAATGTTCGATGTAGTCACCGACCCGCTCATGGGCTCTATTGCCGACCGAACGCAGTCGCGCTGGGGAACGTACCGTCCGTGGCTCATCTTCGGCTCTATACCTTTCGGCCTCATCTTCGCTATGCTGCTGTTCACGCCTGATCTGGGCCCCGCAGGCAAGCGCATTTGGGCGTACAGCTTCTATCTGCTGATGATGGCTTGCTACACGATGGTTAACGTACCTTACGGCTCGCTACTGGGTGTGATGACCACCGACGACAACGAGAAGAACCAGTTCTCCGCCTTCCGCATGGTGGGTGCCTACGCCATGGGCTTCGTTACGCTGTACAGCTTCCCATACCTGCATAAGATGGTAGGTGGTACCGAACAGCATCAGTACGCCGTTTTGGGTGCCGGATTCGGCATCCTGGCGGCGCTGATGACGCTCACCTGCGGACTGCTGACCAAGGAACGTCATGAGCCTATCAGGGCGGAGAAGTTCAGTTTCAAGCAGTTCGGCGATTTGTTCCGCAACAAGCCGTGGATCTATATGACCTCCATCGCTTTCTGCTCCAACTTCTTCAACGGCTTCCGTTATGCGGCTATCGGTTACCTGATGGCTTACTGCCTGGGCGGTGATGTCACTATAGGCAGGCTGATCATCAGCTACACCAGCTTCATGGCATTCAGCGAGGTCACGTGTATGATCTTCGGTGCTGTCAGCCCGGCATTCACACGCTGGGTGGGATCCAAGCGCATAGCGTTCCTATGGGCGTCGATCATCTGCGGCGTGTTCTCCGTAGCGTTCTTCTTCATCCCGATGAGCCCCGCGTACATCTGGGTACTGATCGGCATCAGCTGCTTGGCATCGGTAGGTGCCGGACTATACTCGCCCCTGATCTGGTCGATGTATGCTGATGTAGCGGACTATGCTACTGAGAAAAACGGCACCAGCTCGACTGGTCTGATCTTCTCTTCCGGCACTATGGCACAGAAGTTCGGAGGAGCGATCTCCGGAAGCCTCATCGCCTTGCTGCTTGGCTGGGCGGGATTAGTATCCACCACCAACATGGAAACAGGCGAAACCATCGTCACCATCACCGACGAACCATCCGTCAAACTGATGGTTTGGCTCCTGTTCTCCATCTTCCCCGCCGTCATCGCGTTCATCATGGCGCTACTCGCCTATAAGTTCCCTTTGAAGAAGTAATCAGTTTATGAAAAATATCCATATTGCTTTCCTATGTGCTTGCGCCCTCATGGTCGGGTGCAAGCACTCTGCGCCTCTTCAGGTGCGCATCAACCAGGTCGGCTTCCGCCCTGCACAGGAGAAGACCGCCACCATCGATGTCTGCTGCCCCGAGGCTGAACCATGTGCCGTTAGAATTCTGAACGCTGCCGGCGACACTGTTTGGCAGGGTCTTGCATCCGCAACGATGCTCAACCCTATCTCCGGCAAACCGCGGCAGATTGTGGACTTCTCTACCCTCACCGAAGTAGGCGACTACACACTGCAAGTGAACAACGAAATGTCAATTGTCAATTGTCAATTGTCAATTAATAACCACCCTTACCGCGAACTAACGCGTAAAGCCTTGCGTGCCTTCTACTACCAGCGTGCATCAATGGATATCGTTGAGCCGTTTGCCGAAGGCTACGAACGCAAAGCCGGTCACCCCGATGATCAGGTGCTCGTCCACGCCTCTGCTGCTACAGCCGAGCGCCCCGAAGGCACGATCATCGCTTCACCCGGCGGATGGTACGACGCTGGCGACTACAACAAGTACATAGTCAACTCCGGATTCACCATGGGTGTCTGGCTCATGGCCTACGAGATGAACAAGGAATATTTTGATACCATCAATCTGAATATCCCCGAGTCAAAAGATGTCAATTGTCAATTGTCAATTGTCAATTGTCCCGACATGCTTGCAGAAGCGATGTACAACATCCACTGGATGATGACCATGCAGGACACAGACGGCGGAGTGTATCACAAACTCACCGAACCGAACTTCGAGGGGTTCATCCGTCCGGACGAATGCCAAAAACCGCGTTACGTAGTGCTCAAGACCACAGCTGCAGCATTGGATTTCGCGGCTACCATGGCGCTTGCTGCACGCGTTTATGCACCGTATGAGGATGTTTATCCTGGCTTTGTGGCTCAGGCAACCGAGGCAGCCAAGCGTGCCTACGCCTGGGCAGAGGCCAATCCCGCTATCTATTACGACCAGCCGAAGATGAACGAACAGTTCAAGCCGGAGATCAAGACAGGTGCTTACGATGACTTCGATGTCAACGATGAGTTCTATTGGGCTGAGATAGAGTTGAATCTGCTGACAGGCGATGACAAATACAAAGCACACGTCGGCGACCACGCCCAAGCTATCGCCGATACCCTTGCCAAAGTCGGCAAACACTATCTGCCTGCTACATGGGGTAACGTAGCTGAATTAGCGTACTTCGACCTACTCTTGAACAACAAAACCGATGTCAATGCCCTTTTGGCTTATTTAGAACCGTACTTGGACGAAGCGGAGAGCACATCCGTTCATCGTTCGCCCTACGGCAACCGCGAGTCGGATTTCTTCTGGGGCTGCAACTCGGAAGGCTGTTGCTGGCGAGGTATAGAATGCCTATACGCCTACCGGTTCACCGGCGACGAACGCTACCGCGTGGCTGCTGAGCGTTGCTTAAACTACATTCTTGGCCAAAACGCCACGGGCTACTGCTACGTTACCGGATTCGGTCAAAAGCCCGCATCCCATCCGCACCACCGCCTCTCTTATAGCCATCCGAAAGGTACACACCCAGGATTCCTGGTAGGCGGTCCTAATCCCATGAGGCAGGATGCTGAGACCGATGGCGTGAAGTACCCGAAGAACGTTCCCGCGGACGAAAGTTACCTCGACTACCAACCCAGTTACGCATCCAACGAGGTCACCATCAACTGGAACGTCACGCTTTTCGCCCTGACCGCCGGACTTGATGCTATCGAATAGACTAACTCTATGCACTTGAGCACGACTAACTCGATGCCATCGAATAGGCTAACAATAAAAAATCGCTTCACGGCGATTTTTTTTAATAGGGGTGCTCAATTATTCATTTTCGTCTAATTTGCGCGCATTTTTTCAAATCTTTGCACAAAGTGAATTTTTCTTTGAAAAAAATTTGGAAATATCAAAAATTTTTAGTATCTTTGTAGCGGATTTTTGTGGGATGCAATTTTTTGTCCGACTTTGTCGAGACATTTACGAGGCGTCTACGAGCCGTTTACGAGGCAATCCTAGACAATACTCGAGACATCTTCGAGACATTTACGAGGCATCCACGAGCCATTTACGAGGCTAAGCAACAAAAAATCAACTAAAATAACATAAATCAAACACAATGGACAACAAAAAACGCGTTTACACCTTTGGTAACGGTAAGGCCGAAGGTAATGCTCAGATGCGCGAGCAACTGGGCGGTAAAGGTGCCAACTGCGCCGAGATGAACCTTGTGGGAGTTCCTGTTCCTCCGGGATTCACAATCACTACCGACGTCTGCAACGAGTATTATGAGGTTGGTCAAGAGAAGATCGTTGAGCTCCTCAACAACGACGTACTCGCTGCCGTAAAGCACATTGAGAACCTTATGGGTTGCAAGTTCGGCGATCCGAAGAACCCGCTGCTCGTCAGCGTTCGTTCGGGTGCGCGTGCATCCATGCCGGGTATGATGGA
>DBXI01000037.1:76922-77133 GCA_002309255.1 Bacteroidales bacterium UBA1216
TCGTACAGATGTATGGCGACGTCGTTTTGGGCATGAAACCGGTGAACAAAACCGACATCGACCCGTTCGAGAAGATCATCGACGAAGTAAAGGAGATCCGTCACATCAAACTCGACAAAGACCTCAACGTTGACGAACTCAAGCTCCTCGTAGCACGCTTCAAGACCGCTATCAAGGAGCAGACAGGCAAGGACTTCCCCAACGATCCTAT
>DBXI01000037.1:77185-77370 GCA_002309255.1 Bacteroidales bacterium UBA1216
TACCGTAAGATGGAAGGAATTCCTGACGAATGGGGCACCGCCGTTTCTGTTATGGCGATGGTATTCGGTAACATGGGTGAGACCTCGGCTACCGGCGTTTGCTTCAGCCGTGACGCCGCTACCGGTGAAAACCTGATCAACGGTGAATATCTGGTTAACGCCCAGGGTGAGGATGTCGTTGCAGG
>DBXI01000075.1:0-3010 GCA_002309255.1 Bacteroidales bacterium UBA1216
GTACGATCAAGTACTTGGCAGAGCTTAAGTAAGTCGTGCCCTTGTGGCTAAGACGTACGAGCAACTGCTCAAATACTAGTCCTCTAGAACTCTAGTCCCCTAGTATTCTAGCTAAAAAAAGACGTCCTATCGGGCGTCTTTTTTCGTGGGCGGCTCTTTCACTATAGCCGGCTTGCCTATTTTCTTGAATGCCACAAGCAGCGTTTCTACATCCGTCTTGTTGGCATCGTAGGTGACAGTGACGGTTTTGCTCTCGAGCTCACAGACGATATCTTTCACGCCTTTCTCAAAGGCTATATTCTTCATGATCTTGTCGATGCATCCCTGGCAGTGCAGGTCTACCGACAGAACCACTACCTGCTTGTCCGGCTTGGCGGCGGATAAAGGTGAAAGGATAAAGGTGAAAGTTGAAAGGAGCAAAAATGCTAAAATTTGAAATCTTAAATTTGAAATCTTAAATCTCATAACAAACTTCCTATTTGATAAATAATAAACGATAGCAACCACGCTAAGGCGAGTGAATGAACCACCGTGAACCATGCCCACACTTTGCCCGCCTCGCGGCGCAGCGTGGCTATCGTAGCTACGCAGGGGAAATAGAGGAGCACGAAGATCATAAAACTGAAGGCGGTGACAGGGGTGAAACCTGCTGCAGAGATATCTCCGCCGTACAGGATAGCCAGGGTGGACACGATCGCCTCTTTAGCGGGCAGACCCGTGAGCAGACATACCGACATCTTCCAGTCAAAACCTAATGGTGTCAATACCGGCGACACGGCCTTGCCGATCATCGCCAGGTAGGAGTTCTCCAGGTCGTTCAGGTCTTGCGACGGGAAATACTCCAGTGCCCAGATGATAATCGATGCCCAGAGGATCACCGTACAAATCTTCTGCAGGTAATCCGCTACGCGCTCCCATATATGTGCGGCGGTGTTCCGCGCACGGGGTATACGAAACTCCGGCAACTCGTTCACCGTGTCGTCATCATCCTGCTTAAACCACCGCGTACGCTTCATGATAATCGCAAACACAATCGACAGCGAGATGCCGATAGCGTACAGCGAGATCATTACCAAGGCCTTGTGCGATGCAAAGAATGTGTCCACAAACAGCATATACACCGGTAACCGAGCCGAGCAGGACATGAACGGAACCATGAGCATCGTCAGCGTCCGGTCTTTGGGATTCTGGATGTCGCGCGCCGCCATGATAGCCGGTACGTTGCAACCGAAACCCATCAACATCGGGATGAAACTGCGGCCATGGAGTCCCACGCGGTGCATGATCGTATCCATCAGGTACGCCTCACGGGCCATATACCCGCTATCTTCCATGAGCGAGATGAAAAAGAACAGGATGATGATGTTCGGCAGGAAGGCCAGTACGGCACCTACGCCGGCCAACACACCGTCGATCAACAGCGATGACCACCAGCTGGGTTCCAGCACACCCCATAACCCGTCACTCATTGCCTGTATCCCCTTTTCGATCCATTCCTGCGGATAGGCGCCTAAGGTGAACGTACACCAGAACACGAAATACAATATGGCGAACATGATCGGAAATCCCAGCCACGGATTGGTCAGCACATGGTCAATGCGTTCGAGCTGTGTCTGCTGTTTGTCGTCCTCGGCGTGGTGTAAGGTCTGGGTCAGCACACCGTGTACGTACGCACGGTAGGTCTCGTCATCCGCTTGGTCGCGCAGGTGGTAGATAGGGTGGGCTTTCGACGCCGGACGGGCGGCTACTTCCCTGAGTATCTCCAGACAGTTCGGCAAACCGTAGTTCAGCCGTACCGATAGCCGACAGGTGGGCACACCGATCAGTTGCTGCAACAGAGGTATGTTCAGCGAGTGGTCGGTTTGCAGCAGCAGGTCGTACCGTCCGATAGCCAGCACAATCTTCTGATGCTCGTCGATGATATGCGGAGTCAGCATCAGCGACTCTTCCAACCGCGTCGCATCTACCACCTGCAGCACTACATCATAGTCGCGCGAATGCAGTTGGTCCAGATCATGCACCTCCGTAAAGCGAATCGGATCATTCGCCGGTTGAGTCTTCTCTGCCAGACGCTGCAAGGCTTCGCATACCAAAGACTTACCGCTTTTCTCTATGCCTACTACCGCTACTCTCATGTCCTTTATTTTGCGACTGCAAAATTACTGCTTTTCTACGACATGTACAATCCCCAAAAATAGTGAAAAACAACAAAAAACGCCAAAATAGGCAAAAAGAACAAAAAATACGAAAAATTATCAAAGAAAATTTGCGTATGTGCGAGAAAATAACTAATTTTGCACCCGGATAAGCCCGAAATGGCTTATTGGTTGTGATTGGAGCGCCCCGCTGATGTGAATCAACGGGGCGTAATTTGTTAAATTCTTTCCAATTTGGCGTGGGTGAGAAGCAATGTTTTCGTACCTACTTTGTCGAACGCTATCTCTATCTTGTCGTTCTCGGTCACCTCGTCGCGGTATACGCGTACTACCGTTCCGTCTCCAAACACACGGTGGTTCACTCGGTCTCCGTTCTTCCATACCGCATCCTTCAGCGATGTCGTGGCGCCGATCACTGCAGTAGTGGTTCTCGGTGCCGGTTCCCACATCCCCCTATCTGTTCTGGGTTCCCGGCTCTCCGCTCTGCCCTTGGACAGATACTGACGGTCGATGTCCTGCAAAAATCGGCTGGGTGAGTTAAACGCCATCTGACCGTTGCGGAAGCGTTGCCGCGCATAACTCAGATGACACTCCTCCATCGAGCGGGTGATAGCTACGTACAGCAGTCGCCGCTCCTCCTCTATCTCGCTGGGTTTGACGCAGAACTGACTCGGAAACAGGTTCTCCTCCATGCCGCCGATGAACACCACCGGAAACTCCAAACCCTTTGCGGCATGCACGGTCATCAGCGTTACGCGTTCGGTGGTGTCCTCCAGGTTCTCGTCCTGGTCGGTCTGCAGACTCACTTCGCTCAGAAAATCCGTGATCGGCGTGAAGTCTATCCCTTCCTTATA
>DBXI01000075.1:3075-4909 GCA_002309255.1 Bacteroidales bacterium UBA1216
AGGGCGGTCATCACACCGGTGGTTTTCAGGGTGTGCTCGGCAAACTCATACGCATCCATCTGGTCGCTCAGCATGCCCAGCTCGTCCATCTGTTGCGCAAAAGCGCGGATCTTCTTCTGCGTGGCGGCACCTGCATCCAGCCCCGTCTCCTCCGGACTGCGCATCACATCCAGGTATGCCCTGTGATGCTCCACTGCGTTTGCCGCCACTTTTTTCATTGTCGTCTCGCCGATACCGCGTCCCGGGAATCCGACGATACGCAGCAGCGCTTCGTTGTCCCGCGGGTTGACTGCGATGCGGAAATAGCCCAACGCGTCTTTGATCTCCTTGCGCTGGTAGAACGATGTGCCGCCATAGATGCGGTACGGTATGTTCCGCTTCCTCAGTTCGCCCTCAAACGCACGGCTCTGCGCGTTCGTCCTATACAAGATAGCGATATCGTCGTAGCTGTATTCGCGTCGCGCATAGCGGCTGATTTGCTGCGCTACGCCTTCCGCCTCCGCGCGGTCGTCCATATAGGCCTGCAGCTGAAGGAGACTGCCTTCCTCTTTCTCGGAATACACCTGTTTCTCTATCTGATGTATGTTCTTGTGTATCAGCGAATTGGCCGCACTCACGATTGTCCGTGTCGAGCGGTAGTTGCGCTCCAGTTTGAAGAGTTTCGCTTCGGGATACTGCTGTTGGAAATTTAAGATGTTGCGTATATCCGCCCCGCGGAACGAGTAGATACTCTGTGCGTCATCGCCTACCACGCAGATATTCCGCTGCGGCTCTGCCAACCGGCTCACCAGCAGATACTGCACATAGTTGGTGTCCTGATACTCATCCACGAGGACATAGCGGAACATGTGCTGCAACTGCTCTTTGATATCCGCGTTCTCGTCTATCAACCGCAGCATGTTCACCAGCAGATCGTCAAAATCCATGGCGTTAGCGGCTTTCAGACGTAGCTGATACTGCTCGTAGATGCTGGTTAGCTCATACATCCGCACCTCTCTGTCCTGACGCTGCAACTCGCGGTTAGCACCGTAATCCCGCGGCGAGATCAGACAGTTCTTCGCCATCGAGATACGTGCCAGCACCGCACCGGGCTTATACACCTTGTCGTCCAGACCCATCTCTTTGCAGATAGCTTTCACCACCGATTTCATGTCGGGCGTGTCGTAGATGCTGAAATCGCGGGTGTAACCCAACCGCTCGGCATCCTTACGCAGCAGCTTTGTGCAGATACTGTGAAACGTACCCATCCATAGGTAGCGCGAATCGCGTTCGCCCACCAGCTTCACAATCCGCTCTTTCATCTCGCGCGCCGCTTTGTTGGTGAACGTCAATGCCAGAATACTACCTGCCGGCACACCCTGCGCCAGCAGATAGGCAATGCGGTAAGTCAACACGCGTGTCTTGCCCGAACCCGCACCCGCCACAATCAGCGTCGGACCTTCGGTGTTCACCACCGCCGCACGCTGACTGTCATTCAATTCATCCAAAAATGCCATAACTCGTCCACCTAAATTGTGTGCAAAGGTACTGCTTTTTTCTGATATATGCAAATATAATCTCCGAATCTTCAAATTTTCGAATCTTCAAATCTTCAAATCTTTGAATTTTCGAATCTTCAAATCTTCAAATCTGATGCACGCGCGCACGCGCGTTCATTATATATTATATTACGCGTGCGTACGCTACCTGAGAGCCGCAAAACGCCTCCGTCCCCCAAAACCCTCAAAAAAGCCCTAAAAATGCCAAAAAATTAAATCGCACATTTTCAATCAGTTACAAAGAAAATGCATTTTTTATTGCATTTTTTTGCAAAAATATTTGGTCATATCAAAAA
>DBXI01000038.1:0-618 GCA_002309255.1 Bacteroidales bacterium UBA1216
AATGGCGGCGTGGATTGTTACGCTTGCAGCAAGTGCGAAAAGAAAAGAGAAAAGTCTTGTTTTCATATTCATTGTTGAATTGACAAGTTTGACGATGCAAAGTTACGAAAAAAAATCGACATTTGCAAATGATGAGCGAAGATTTTTGCAAAAAGAAGGTAAGATAATGAAGAATTACACGAAAATAATGATTTTTCAAATAGACCGCTGCGCTATTCTTGAAAATCCAGAGAGACTGGGGAGGCGGCTCTGAGGAGCCGATGCCTGCATCAAATGCAGGCGGAATGGACGGAGTAAGCAGCAGAAGATGATGAGAATAGCACTCACATAGTATGCGAGACTATAACACCAACAGAGCACCTTGCGGCACTCTGTTGGTAAGAATCGGATAGTACTCCGATGAATATGTACGTTGGACGCGGATGATTAGATCATCAGGGCGGCAACGAGCGCCAAGATGGCGTAGAACTCCGGAAGAGCTGCGTAGATCATCGTGTTGGTCTGAACGTCATGACCACCGGCAATACCGGCAATACCGTTGGCGCAAACCATACCTTGACGGATAGCGGACAGCAAGCAAACCAGACCAACAGCCAGACCTATACCGAAGTACAGAGC
>DBXI01000038.1:655-4124 GCA_002309255.1 Bacteroidales bacterium UBA1216
ATCATGTACGAAGCCGACTTACCCGGGTTCTTCTTCAATGCACCTTCTGCAGCGTTACCTGCGATAGTTGTTCCGTAGGCAGAGCCTACACCGGCGAGACCTAACATCAGTCCCCAGCCAAGAAATCCTAAAAATTCCATAATTTAATTATTTATTGAGTTATTTATTATTTGTTGTGTTATATCAGCCAAACATGGCTGATGCATACTGCTGTTATGCGGGCTCTTTCGCGCCAAACGGGCGATAGAGGTTACCTTTGCCTTCGTAGCCGCTGTTCTTGAAGTACTCAACGAAGGTCAAACGCAACGGGTGAACAAATGCACCCAGTGCCGACATCGCGAGGTTCAACAGGTGACCGATGATGAGGATCAGTATGAACGGCAGCCATTGCCATGTAGCACCTTCCGTAGAGCCACCCATAACCATCAGACCGAGGTTATTGAACGCGCCGCCCAACATGCCGCCTGCCAAGCCAAGGGCATACAGACGGATATATGACAGCGTGTCGCCCAAGATGCCAGTAGCCATGTTGTAGGTGTCCCAGAGGCCAGCGCCGATATTTAGCAGCGGGTTGCGTCCCGGCGTGTTGAAGATATAGATACCCAACGCCGAGATAGCGGCAATGACGATCAGAACGATCTTCGTTACCTCCATCGGTACGCTCAGTGCCATGCAGACGATCAGTGCCGTGATGCCGCCTACTATCAGTAGCGTCCAGCCCCATGTGCCGAGTTGAGCACGGAAGCCGAAGCGCTTGGTGTAACACAGCGCCTTGACAACCATTGCCAGACAGATGTGGAACACACCAATCAGCAGGGCAAGAACCATTGCTACATCGTAACCGCCTTCCAGTCCGGCAGCAGCATATTCTGCTTTGCTCAGATAGCGCACTGCACCCTCGGTAACTACCTTACCGTTGAGGAACAGATAATCAATGCCGGGGAAGATAGCACTCAGATCCATACCGAACGCTGTACCGAGGAAGAAGCCTACAACCAGCGTGCCTACACCCAGGGTCATGATGATCGGACCCAGACCGTCGAACATGTCAATCTTGAGTTTGCCCTTATAGGTCAGCCAGCCGAAGAGCATGAGCAAGATACCATAACCTGCGTCGCCCATACACATGGAGAAGAACAGCAGGTAGAACGGCGCGAGGATTGGCGTCGGGTCAAACTCGCCATATGTCGGCCAACCGTACATGCCGGTAAAGACTTCGAAGAGTTTGGCGAACTTGTTGTTGTTCAGCTTGACCGGCGTAGCGTCACCTTCAACCGGATCTTCGACCTCGTAATAGGTATCGAGTTCAGCGAGAACTTTGTTGAGTTCATCGACCTTTTCCGTCGGGCAGAAGCCTTCCATCAATCGCAATGCGCCTTCGGCGGCACTATCCGAAGAGAGTTGCACCTTTTGCCATTCAATGCTTCGGCGCAATTCTTGCAACTCGGCACGCTTGGCGTCAAGGTTAGCCTTGCCCCATGCTTCGATGCGCGCATCGGCGGCTGCGAGCAGTCCGTTGAGGGCATCGATGTCAGCCTGGAGTTCGGCAGCACTGTGCTCGTTGAGTGTCTGCTCGGTGCAAGCATCGGGCAGGCTGAACGGCTCACCGCTGAGCGTGACAATAGCATCGTCCTGACGCTTGGTAACAGCCGCGCAGTAGAGCGTGTCGCCGTCCTGCGTAATCACACTACCCCACTGCTCATCGAACACTTTCTTGGAGCAGGTGAAGAAGTGTAGGTCGTATCCGGCATCCTTCAGCTCAGCAATACGCTGACTGCTGAATGTGCCCCAGATAGCCATGCGTTGCGCCTCTTTCTTCGTTGCCTCAATCTTGGCGATCACAGCATTGCGCTCATTCAAGAGCTGCTCAGGAGCACCGGCTTCGATGAGTCGGGTGAGTGCATCGGCATCAGCAATCGTCTTACGGAGCTGTTCGTCGTCAGCCAAACCTTCGGCTTTGAGGGTGACATGCACTACTCCAGCCTCACGCACACGCTCCAGGAAAGCGTCATACTGTGATGCAAGGACGAGGAACGTATATTTCTTCATTGACTCAATCATAAGGCACCCTCCTTTCCTGCTGCCTGCGCTGCTTGTTCTGCTTGTGCTTCGCGTTCGCGCTTGCTCTTAACTATTTTCTGACTTGACTTGGAGAGGTTCTCCTCGTCTTCCATGAATCGCTTGATCTTGCGGATAGCATCCTGGTAACCCGGGATCTGCACTTTCTCGAAGAGGTTCACCTTCTGGGTCGTCTTCTTACGGGCGTACTCCAGCAGGTCCACTTTCCGGCGCACAAACTCCTGACGGATACCTACCTCCGCTATGGCTTTGAGTTGCTCGAATCCATCGATGAACCACTTGGGTGACGAGAACAGGCTGAACTCCTTGGTGGAATACACCACCTCATCCAGCACCGGCACGCGCACACCTGCGATCTTACGGATGGACATCCGCACGTCATCCACATGAATGAGCGACGTGTCGAACTCTCCCCAAAGCGCGAGCATCTGATCATAATCCTTGATGCGGCGGTTCACCTCCTCGTCGAGCTCCTTGATCTCGGCTTTCGCCTTCTTCACTTCAAGGCGCAGAGCGCTCTCCTTGTTCTGAAGGGTCGGAAGTGTCCGCTGACGCATCTTGAGATTCTTCTCAAGTGCTTGTAGCGATGTTTTATTAAACTGATAAGTAATTGCCATAAATTCTGCGGCTTTGCCGCGTATTTTGCGTAGTTTACGTATTTTGCGTAGTTTACGAGTTAACGAAGCGTTTGCATAAAGGCTTGAATTTTGCAGGATAAACTTAAACAATCAGATCTTAATTTGACGGCATCTGCCTCTGATACATATTGCAAATCCTGAGCCAAATAAGTCATGCTCCTAACTTCTCCACATGATCCGTATGATATGTTCAAGAAATTTTGAATTGTTTTGCATCCGCACTATTCCTATTTCTTTCAAAGCCCTCGGATATATTATTCATAAGAAATAGCAGCTCTGTTAATTTGGCTCTTAAAATCATAATCTCGGTTATCTTTCAAAAGCAGAAACACCTTATTTACAATTGTTCGAGCCTCCTGCCAAATCACCAATTCTTCAAAAGAAAACACCTGCATAATTAGCTTCGCATTTTATGTTTTTTACGTAGTTTGCGTAGATACGTTATTTTCGTTGCTTTCGTAAAATACGAAAAATACGGAAATTACGGAAATTACGTAAAATTCATAATTTTACTTCCAATACTTGTCAACGAATACTTGTTTGATGTTCACCTCTTCGGGTTTGAAGTGCTTAGCGAAGAGCTCCCAAGCGATGTCGAGCATCTCGACGGTATTGATGTTCACGTCGATAGCCAAGATGCGGTCGGAGTACTCCTTGGCGAACGCCAGACAGCGGTTGTCGTAGTCGGTAAGATCGAAACCGTTCTCCAGCTTGGTCTTGGCGTTGGCGGCGTCGGCGTACAGACGAACAGC
>DBXI01000072.1 GCA_002309255.1 Bacteroidales bacterium UBA1216
TAACTTGTTTTGGTTAATTGTTTGTTTTTGTTGTTAATAATCATCACTTTCTCCGCCAATCCCGCACAACTCTCACGCACCCTATAGGGGCGCGCCTGCGCGTTTCCGCGAAAAAAGCAAGCAAAGATACAAAAAATAATCGGTTTCTGCAAATCTTCTCATCTTTTTTTCGCACATACACGCGTACAAATTGCATCTTGTCACCCAGACGTTGCAAACGAGCTGAAACAGAATAGGTTTGGGGCAATTCAGGCAGATTATGTGGAAGGATGTGTCAGACGGCATTTTGATCGGATTATTCGGGGCGGTTGATGGCGGTAAATTTCCCGCCAAAGGGGAAAATGTTCTCTTGCTGCTACATAATCGAACAAAAAGTATATATATACTATGTATATATATAGTGTTGGCATGAAAAAAGCCATTTCTGGCGGATAATAAGGATTTATGCTATGGTTATCCTATGGTTATGTTATGGTTATCCTATGGTTTAGTCTCGATGTAGTCTCGACACACAATGTGACTAAACCGGTTGGAAGCATTATCCTCAGCAGCCAATGCCTCGACCATTGATCGCCGGCAACCGGCAGGTGACAACTCGCCTAACGCACCATAGAGCATGCGGGCAAAAGGCGTATAACGGCAAAACGCGATAATTTTGTTAGATTTATCGCATTTTTATGAATAAATATTTGCAAATGTCAAATATTTTTTGTATCTTTGTGGTCGGAAACCAACTCAGTATAATCTAAATCATCCACAATGAAACGGACTGCCATCATTCTTCTGGCTGTTGTAGTCGGATTATCCATTCAAGCGGCGGAGGGTGCACGTTGCGGTACGTTTTCCGTCAGCCGCAGCAGTCAGGTCGTATTCGCACAAGGCAACCTGCAGTACAACGCGGCACAAGACACGTGGCGGTTTGCCGGACAACAATATGAATACATCGGCCAAGGCAATGAGAACATTGCAGCCGGCTACGATGGCTGGATAGACCTCTTCGGTTGGGGGACAGGCAACAACCCTACCCTGGCGACCCTCAGTGATGCCGACTACAAGACGTTCAGCGACTGGGGAGCAAATGCCGTCAGCAACGGCGGCAACACAGCAGGACTGTGGCGCACGCTGAGCAAAGACGAGTGGGTGTATCTGCTCCAGACCCGCGCCAAAGCATCCTCGCTGTTCGGCATGGGCAGCATAGACGGCGTGAACGGGATAATCCTGCTGCCAGACAACTGGCAGGCGCCGGAATGCATCAGTTTCGCCCCAAGCACGACAAAAGGATTGCAGGACTTGGGGATACATTTTGACAACGAGGGCAAGGACAACTTCTCGCACAACACATATACCATGGAGCAATGGGCGCTGATGGAGTCAGCCGGAGCGGTGTTCCTCCCGGCAGCCGGCGGACGCTTCGGCGAAGCCACCACATATCTGGTGGGTGAAAACGGCCACTACTGGACTTCCACTGCGTACGACTCGTACTTCTCGCACCTGATGTACTTCGATTCGGAGTTTCTCTTTCCGCAGGCATGGAGCGGGTGTTACCGCGGTTTCAGCGTCCGCCTGGTGACAACGGCAACAGACACGGGACTTGAAGACACGACAGATAGCAACGACCGGATGAACAGCCAAAAGACCCTACGTGACGGTCAGCTGCTCATCCTCCGTGACGGCAAGACATACAATATAACCGGACAGGAAGTGAAGTAAAAGGTACATACGTGTTCGCAATAAAGCGAGCAAAAGGAACAATGTGAGCGGGCGATGACATTGCCCTGTAACAGAAAAAAGAAAAGCACTATGAAGAAGATTTTACTTATTTGGGTGACACTCACGTGCTGTTGGCAGCTGTTGGCCGGAGACTGGTCGTTTAGCGGCGGCTGTATGTACTTCGACAATAGCCAGACGCAGTGGAACGACGGCGCGCTGATGCTGATCATCGGCAAGTCGAGTTACTCATCCGTATATGTGATGAGTGAAGACCCCACTACAGCCGGTCGCTGGATGTGCGATCTACCCTCGTCCGGTTGGTCGGATGCCGAGTATATGGCAGTCATCTCCGGGAGCAAGGCCTGGAATAGTGGTAACTGGGGCGCGTCTAACCTAAAGAACGCCGCACACTACAGCAAGGAATACACAGCAGGTCTGGGCTCCACTGCGGGACAAGGATTCCTGTTTACACCGCAGACAACGGAGAACGGCTGCACGATCAAGCTCAGTTACTTGGGCACAGGCTACGAAGGAATCACGTTCGCCGACACGGAGAAGAACAACTGCTACAAGTTAGACGCAGAAAGCGGGCGTATCACGTTCATCTTCTCCACCTCTGCCAAGCGGTTCAATATATCAAAATCCGACATTAGCAAGGTATATGTATACGGTTCGATTACCGCTTGGAACAACGCAGATGAGGACTACCGTCTGACGGGTTACTCGTCCGACGGCTGCTTCTTCCGCACCCTGCCGCTGAGTGCCATCGAGCGTCCGGGTAACTCCGGACAGCCGGAGTTCCTGTTCCATGTGTACAAGAAGGACGGCACGGATTATACTGTCCGCTCTCATTCGTCGTGGGAAGGCGGCATCGACAAGCGCCTTGTATTCATCAACAGCGGCGAGAACATGGTGGTTGCTCTGCCGGGCGACGATCTGGACGAGATCTACGCTCGGTGTCAGGTAGCGCAGCAGGTCAAACCGCTCGCCGAGTGGGATATGACTGACAGTTTGCAGCAGTCGCAGATAGCCAATTTCCGCCGCGTGCCGGGCACGAAGCACCTCTACCGCTCGTACCACCCATACGATCCGTCGCGCGAGCAGTACGACACAGAGGAGCGCCGCTTGTACTATGTGGCATACTGGGCAGAGCACTTCGGCATCAAGAACGACATCGCTCTGAGCGGCGACTGCACCTCGCATGAGGGCAAGACTTACACCTGCGGCGGAAAGGATTACACGATAACTATTCCGACTTATTATCAGTCGATCATCGCCAACGACAATGTGCTGTACGTAGGCACAGAGAACGGCAAGACGCCGGACTTCAACACCGCTATCTACGGTTCGGATAGCGAACGCTTCGGGCAATGGATGCAGGAAGTGGTGGCGTTCATCCTGGATGAGTCGCGCACCGGCACGTTCCAGATTCACTGCGCACTGGGTTCGGACCGCACAGGTGCGTTCTGTGCCACGATAGCCGCGCTGTGTGACGCCACCTGGGAGCAGATCAGCACGGACTATGCACGTACTACCGAACTACGCGTGCAGGAGTACCGCCATCCGAACACTATCCGCTACTGCCTGCGACACATGTGCGGCGTGGATCCCGCTACCGATGAAAGCTTCAACGAGGCTGTTAAACAGCACTTCATCCAGGGCGGTTGGCTAACTACCGAGCAGATTGCCGCACTCAAGCAGAAACTAAACAAAGAAGAGTCGGCCATCGTGACGTCGGCCATCGATGCAAATATCGACACCAACATTGCGTGCAAGTTCGTCCAAAACGGGACGCTGTACATCCGCACCACGGATAGCCGCATGGTCAACGCACAAGGCATGCAACTAAAGTAGTGCTTGTGTGCGGCGTTTCAACGTCAGATCTCATTAATTAGAAAAGCACCACGCAATCAAAACATGGTGCTTTTCTTGATTTTCTTACATTTTATTGCATAAATATTTGCAAATATCATTTTTTTTTCGTATCTTTGCACGCCTAATAGGAATCATATACCATAGGATAAAACGCCTAAAGTAGCAATTTTCACCTTATACTATATATATACATAGTATATATATACTTTTTAATCTTCTGCTCCTCTAATAATGAGTCCTCAAAAACAGGCAAATATAAGGATTCTGCATAAATTTCATTGTTTTTTACATAAAAGTAACGAAAAATTTGCATATTTAAATTGTTTTTTGTATCTTTGCAGAAATTTTTCATAACATGAAACGGTTTTACACATTCATCATTGCTATCGCATGCGCAGGCTTGACGATTCAAGCCAAAGAGTACAAGTACAAGACAGTGGATGGCGACCCTATGCAGGCGCGTATCTACACGCTGGACAACGGGCTGACGGTTTATCTGACTGAAAACCACGCCGAACCGGTCATCCAGACGATGATCGCAGTACGCGCCGGAAGTCAGAACGACCCGCTGGAATCGACCGGTCTGGCTCACTATCAGGAGCACATCATGTTCAAGGGCACGAAGTCGTACGGCACAACCGACTACGAGAAAGAGCTGCCCAACCTGCGCGCCATCGACTCGCTGTACGAGGTGTATGGGCAGACCACCGATCCCGCACAGCGCAAAGCTATCTATCATCAGATCGACTCGTTCTCCTATGAGAACTCTAAGATTGCCGTAGCCAATGAGTTCGACAAGCTGATGTCCGCCATCGGCGCCACAAATGTCAACGCATACACCAGCACCGACCGCACGTGCTACCACGAGGTGATCCCCGCCACCGAACTCACACGCTGGGCGATGATCGAGTCCGACAGGTTCCAAAACCTTGTCATCCGCGGGTTCCACACCGAGTTGGAGACCGTATATGAGGAGTTTAACATGTACTCCACAGAGGATTACGACAAGGTGAGTCTGGCTATCGATCAGGCGCTCTTCCCCAACATCCCTTACCGCCAGCACACCGTGCTCGGCACGCAGGAAGACCTGAAGAACCCCAGTCTGATCAATATCCGCAAGTTCTACGACACCTACTACCGTCCGAACAACGTGGCGATCTGCCTATCCGGCGACTTTGAGTCGGATCGAGCCATCGAGGTGATCGATGCATGGTTCGGCAACTGGAAACCGCAAGATGTTCCGGCACCGAAAACCTACGATCAGCCCGACCTGAAAGCCCACAAGGATACACTCATCTACGGCAAGGAAGCACCGGAGATCCATCTGGTGTGGAAACTGCCGAATATCAAGCATGAGGATATGGATGCACTGGAGGTGATGGATTATGTGCTGCTGAACGGCAAGTGCGGATTGATGGATGTTGATCTGAATCAAAAGCAGATGGTTCTGGGTGCCGGCGCATGGTTGGACGAGGGCAACGACTACTCGAACTACCACATATACGGCTCGCCGAAGAACAAGCAGTCGCTCGAAGAGGTGCGCGAACTGCTGATAGGAGAAGTGGAGAAACTCAGGAAAGGAGAGTTTGACGAGAACATGCTGGCCGCCATCATACGCAACCAAAAACGCTCGGAGCTTTTAGGACTGCAATACAACGGCGCACGCGTGCAGAAGTTCATAACGGCACACATCTATCAGATCCCCTACGAGGACGTTGTTAACGACATGCAACGCAAGGAAAAGATCACAAAGGATGACGTAGTGCGCGTCGCCAACAAGTACCTGCAGGACAACTATGTATGCGTACTCAAGGAGCACAACGAGGACGCCAACCCACCCAAGATCGACAAGCCTGAGATCACCCCAATAGAGATGAACCGCGACGCTTCGTCGGCGTTCTACAAGCAGCTGAACACCATCTACGCCGAGCGCAGCACGCCGCAGTTCTTGGATTTTGACAAGGATCTGAGCCGCCGAACCTTGCCTAACGGCGTACAACTGCTGTACTGCCAGAACAAAGAGAACGAACTGAGTGAACTGTCATTCGTGGTGAAGAAAGGTTCGGATCAGGAGCCTGAACTCGATTTAGCAAGCGATCTGCTCGGCTACCTTGGCACAAGCACGCTTTCCACGGAAGAATACAAGACCGAACTCTACAAACAGGCTGCCGAAGCATGGGTAGGATCGGGATTGAATGACACTTATTTCTATCTGTACGGACTGAAAGAGTCGCTGCCTACCGCCATGGCGCTGATGGAGGATCATGTGCTGACCGCCCAACCCGACGATGCCATCCTCAAAGAGCTGATCAAAGATAACATCAAGGCTCACGACGATGCCAAGAAAGAGCAGGGCTCGTGCTTCAGCGCGCTGAGCCGTTATGCACGCTTTGGCGCGGATGTGAACAAACTGCGCACCATGACCCCCAAGCAGATGAACCAGCTCAGGTCGGCCGATCTGTTAGCCCATTTGCGCGCACTCGTGCCCGCCATAGAGCGCGTGGAGTACTATGGTCCGTTGGCGGAAGACGAGGTGATTGAGCTCCTGTCCTCCTCCAAACTGCTCGCACAAGCCGATGCCAGCCAGCGCAAGCACTACGATCGCATCCAGCTGCAACAAGTCAAGCAACCCGAGGTGCTCATTGCTCCATATAAAGCCAACAACGTGTACGTAGGCGCCTACGCCAACTGGGGCGAGGTATATGACATCAAGGACAGAGCCATCGTCTATCTGTTCAACGAGTACTTCGACGGATCGATGGGAGGCATCGTCTTCCAGGAGATGCGCGAATCGAAAGCACTCTGCTACGGATCATGGGCGAACTACTACCTGGCTAACTACAAGGGCGAGTGTAACTACATCTTCAAGGGCGTATTGTCGCAGAATGACAAACTCCGTGAGTGCATCGAGACCCTGAACGCCATCTGCAACGATATGCCTCTATCGCAAACAGCCTTCGATAACGCAAAGGAGTCCGCCATCAAACAGATCGAGCAACGCCGCTTCGTGCGCAATGCACCGATCTCATCCTACCTGTCCTTCACCGACAACGGATGGGATCATGATATCTTCGAAGAGGTTTATCCGGAGATCAAGAAACTCACTTTGGATGATGTGGTAGCCTTCCAGAAAGCGCACGTAGCTAACCGCACATACCGCTACATCATCCTCGGCGACAGCAAAGAGCTGGACATGGACTACCTAAAGACCCTCGGACAGGTCAAGAAACTCTCACTCAAAGACATCTTTGTATATTAAGCAATTGACACATATGAAACGACTTTATTCACTTGGCGTACTGCTGGCTGCATGGACGGCGGCATTCGCTTGCACGAACTTCCTGGTGGGAAAAGACGCATCGGCTGACGGTAGCACGATGATCTCCTACGCAGCCGACTCTTACTCGTTCTACGGCTATCTGCACTTTGTGCCGGCTGCCGATCACCCCGCCGGTTCGGTACGTGAGATCACCGAATGGGATACGGGCAAGCCTCTGGGCTCTATCCCCGAGGTTGCACACACCTACACCGTTGTGGGCAACACCAACGAGCATCAGCTGACGATTGGCGAGACGACCTGGGGCGGTCGTGAGCAGCTCTGGGACACCGTGGGCATCGATTACGGCAGCCTGATCTACATCGCGCTGGAGCGTTGCTCGACCGCGCGCGAGGCCATAGAGTGCGTAACATCGCTCGTACGCGAGTACGGCTATGCGAGCGAGGGAGAGTCGTTCTCCTTCGGCGACCCGAACGAGATCTGGATCATGGATATCATCGGCCGCGGCGCGGGCGAGAAAGGAGCAGTTTGGGTAGCCACACGCATCCCCGACAACTGCATAGCGGCGCACGCCAATCAGGCACGCACACAAGGGATCCCCGCACCAACCAAAGCCGCAGCCAAGAAAGCAAAAAAGACCGGCTACGTAGATATGGGCGATGTGCTCTATTCGGCGGATATCATTCAGTTCGCGCGCAGGAAAGGGCTGTTCGAGGGCAAGGACTCGGAGTTCTCGTTCCAGAAGGCGTTCAACCCCTACGACTTCTCCGGTCTGCTGGCCTGCGAGGCACGTGTGTGGAGCTTCTACCGCCACTTCAGCGACGATATGGACAAGTACCTGCCCTTCGTGACGGGTGAGACTCTCGTAAAAACCGGCGGCAAGGATGCCGGCGAACCGATGCCTCTGTACTTCCAACCCAACCACAAGGTGTCGGCACAAGAGGTGAAGGACTGCATGCGCGATCAGTACGAAGGCACGCCGCTGGATATAACCAAAGGCACAGCCGCAGGTGCATGGGGCAGTAAACTCCGTTATGGTGGGTTGAAGTTCGACCTGGACAGCGTAGCCTATTGGTATCAGCGCCCGACAGCCACGCAGCAGACCGCTTGGTCGTTCGTCAGCCAGATGCGTGGCGATAAGCCTGCCGGAGGAATCTTCTGGTTTGGCGTAGATGATGCCGCTACGAACGTGTACGTACCGATGTACAGCAGCATAGAGTCTGTACCGAACTGCATGCAGCAAGGCAATGGTGATCTGTACACCTACTCGCCTACATCGGCTTGGTGGGCATTCAACCTGGTGGCGAACAAGGCTTACGAGAAGTACGAGCGCATAGCGCCCGAGATCCGCGAGCGCCAAGCGATGTGGGAGGAGCGCTTCAATACACAGGTGGAGGCACTGGACAACGAGGTGGCACAACTGCCCGCAGCAGATGCACGCAAATTGCTGACAGCCTACTCCTGCAAACAAGCGGAAGAGGTTGTGCAGGACTGGAAAGATCTGTATATCTACCTCATAACCAAGTACATCGACGGACAGGAACGCAAGTTTGAGAATGGTCAGTTCCTGCGCAACGCCTACGGCCAGCCTACGATGCCTAACCGTCCGCCTTTCCCTGAGACGTTCCTGCGCGCTATAGCGCCCGAGACGCTGCATGAGTAACATCGCGCGGCGAAACATTCTTCGTGATTACGTGATGTCACGATTACATGATGTCGTGATGTTGTTATCACTAAGCCGCGCAAAAGAACAATACAACCATGAACAATATCGAACCCAAAGAAGTATTTGAGATTTTTGCTCAGATCAATCAGATCCCTCGTCCGTCGAAGCACGAACAGAAGATTAGCCGCTGGCTGCAGGATTTTGCCACAGAGCATGGCATAGAATGCGTTGTGGATGACGCAATGAACGTAGTGATGCGTGTACCCGCCACCCCAGGCTACGAGGATCATCCGGGTGTTATCCTGCAGGCTCACCAGGATATGGTGTGCGAGAAGGATGCCAACTGCCCTATCGACTTCATGAACGATCCTATTGAGACCGCCATTGAAGGCGACTGGCTGCACGCCAAGGGCACCACATTAGGCGCAGACGACGGAATCGGCATGTCAATGGCGCTGGCAGCACTCATCCACCCTGACGTCAAGCACCCGAAACTTGAGGCGCTGTTCACCGTCGATGAGGAGACCGGCTTGACCGGCGCTGACCGTCTGCAAGACGGTATCCTGCAAGGACGCCGACTCATCAACCTCGACAACGAGGATGACGGACATATCTGCATCGGCTGCGCCGGTGGCATAGACAGCCTCGGACGAATGCACTACACCCCGCAACATCTCCCCGAAGGCAAGTGGCTGGGACTGAAACTACGCGTGGACGGTCTGCCGGGCGGTCACTCGGGCGAAGATATCAACAAGGGTCGCGCCAACGCGAACAAGGTACTGGCGTACTTTCTGGCGGAGATATTTGACTCGACTGACATGTACATAGGTACTATCCACGGCGGCAACCTGCGTAACGCCATCGCGCGCGAGGCGGAAGCTATCGTCTGCGTACCATTTGAGGATCGCGAACGCCTCCGCATCTTGTTCAACGAGCGCGCCGCCCAGGTAGAGGCTGTTTATCAAGGCTCTAACCCCGATATCCGCTGCGAGATGCAGACCACCGCTCTGCCCGACGAGGTGATGAGCCTTTCGGATACCTCGCGTCTGCTGGCTACACTCACCACTTGCCCACACGGCATGATACGCATGAGCGCCGATATCCCCGACCTGGTGGAGACCTCCACCAACCTCGCTTCCGTTCATACGAAAACCGAGGCGGACGGACGGCCGTACATCGAGATCAACACCTCGCAGCGCTCATCAATCGAGGCGCAGAAGCACCAGATCAAGCGCCACGTGGAGTACGCGCTGTCTATCGCCTGCGACGAGGTGACACACGGCGACGGCTACCCAGGCTGGGCACCAAATGTGCATTCACCGCTGCTGGATACTATCGTAGCTACTTACAAGCAGCTGTACAAGAGCGAACCCGAAGTGCTGGCTATACACGCCGGACTGGAGTGCGGCCTCTTCCTGACGAAGTACCCCGACATGGATATGGTAAGCGTCGGACCGCAGATGTACGACGTACATTCGCCCAAGGAGCGCCTGAGCATCAGCTCCACCGCCAAGACATGGCAGTGGCTCAAAGCAACGTTGGCAGCACTGTAAGAGACGGCTAATGGCCAAGATAAAAGGGATTCGAATCACTCGAGTCCCTTTTCTTTGGCTATCTGATGAATATAATTAACGGCTGCATCGTGGTCGTTGGGGATAATCCCGTCGAGGATTGCGTCTTTGACGGCAGCTTTCAATTCGCCCACCAGTGCGCAAGGCTCTAATCCGAACATCGCCATGATCTCGTCACCCATCACGGGAGGCTGGAAATTACGGATGCGGTCGCGTTCCTCCAGTTCAACCATCTTCTGCACCACAAGCTCGTAGTTGTCATGGAAACGTTTAACCTTGTCCTGGTTGCGCGAGGTGATGTCAGCGTTGCAGAGCAGCATGAGGTCGTTGATGTCATCACCTGCCTCAAACAGCAGCCGACGCACAGCGCTATCGGTCACCGTCTCCTCGATTAGGTTGATGGGACGCATGTGCAGGTCAACCATCTTCTGCACATAATCCATCTTCTCGTTCAGCGGAAGTTTCATCGCCTTGAAGATCTTCGGTACCATCTTCGCACCGATGTAGTTGTGGTTGTAAAACGTCCAGCCAACCTTCGGTTCGAACTTCTTCGACTTGGGTTTGCCTATGTCATGCAGCAACGCAGCCCATCTGAGCCATAACTGACCGTCCTCCGGACTCAAAGAAGAAAGACCGCTCGCAGGTTCGCTCAAAGAGGAAAGCCGCTGTCGCTGCAACTCTGCCACATTGTCCAACACTTTCAACGTGTGGTAGAAGATGTCCTTGTGTGCGCGGCCGTTGACGGTCTCAACGCCCTTCAGTGCCGCCAGTTCGGGGAAGATAAGCGGCAGCAGACCTGTCTTATCCAGTAGTAGCCAGCCTTCCGACGGACGGCGCGAAAGCATGATCTTGTTCAGTTCGTCCGCTATGCGCTCACGCGTGATTATAGATATACGTTCCTTATTGCGCGCGATAGCATCAAAGCATTCGCCGGTAAGGTTGAATCCTAACTGTGTGGCAAAACGTATAGCGCGCATCATACGCAACGGATCGTCGCTGAACGTAATATCAGGGTCAAGCGGCGTCTGGATGATGCAGTCCTCCAGGTCATACATGCCGTCAAAGGGGTCGAGCAGTTCACCGTAACGCTCCTTGTTTAGGCAGATAGCCATCGCGTTGATGGTGAAGTCACGGCGATTCTGGTCTTCTTCCAGTGTTCCGTCTTCTACAATCGGATTGCGCGAGTCATGATGGTAACTCTCCTTACGTGCGCCGACAAACTCCAGCTCCGTGTCACCTTTTTTTACTTGAGCAGTACCATAGGTCTTGAATACGCTCAGGTGTGCTCCTTTGCCTAAACGTTTGTCAACAGCCTCAGCCAGCAGGATGCCCCAGCGTGGCGCTTCGCCGTCTTCTGACTTCTGCCCTACTACCACAACATCGATGTCTTTGCTCTCACGATGCAGAAACAGGTCGCGCACCCAGCCGCCTACTACATAGCATTCAATGCCCAGCTTATCAGCTTCTTCGCCGACAAGCTCCAGAATAGGAAGATGTATTTTCTCCTTATCGATTAGCATACATATCTTCGTAGTACTTCTCGTACTCGCCGGAGGTGATGTTATCCACCCAGGCTTCGTTTTCCAAGTACCAGCGGACGGTTTTCTCTATGCCTTCCTCGAACTGCAAGGTCGGCTCCCAACCTAATTCTTTCTGCAGTTTGCGCGAGTCGATGGCGTAACGCATATCATGTCCTGCACGGTCGGTAACGAAGGTGATGAGGTTCATATCCTCGTCCTCCTTGCGGCCGAGCAGCCTGTCAACCGTGCGGATAACGACCTTGATGATATCAATATTCTTCCACTCGTTGAATCCGCCGATGTTGTACGTCTCAGCCACTTTGCCCTTGTGGAAAATGAGGTCGATGGCGCGCGCATGATCCTCCACGTACAGCCAGTCTCTCACATTCTCGCCCTTGCCATATACAGGCAGAGGTTTGCGGTGACGGATATTATTGATGAACAGCGGAATCAGTTTCTCCGGGAACTGATAAGGACCATAGTTGTTCGAGCAGTTCGTTACGATGGTCGGCAGACCGTAGGTGTCATGGAACGCACGGACAAAGTGGTCGCTGCTCGCCTTCGATGCGCTATATGGCGAGTGCGGGTTATACTTCGTTGTCTCCACGAAGAAGTTCTCGCCATATGTCTCGTGCCCGTCGGCAGATGCTTTGGTGGTGAAAGGCGATGGTAGTCCTTCAGGATGCGTCAGCTCCAGTGCGCCATATACCTCATCAGTGGATATATGATAGAAGCGTTTGCCCTCGAACTTCTCCGGCAGGCTCTCCCAGTAGAGTTTGGCGGCCTGCAGCATGCTAAGTGTACCCATCACATTCGTGCGGGCGAATGTGAACGGGTCTTTAATGGAGCGATCGACGTGGCTCTCGGCGGCCAGATGGATGATGCCGGTCACATGCTCATCCTGCATCAGCGCATAGATAGTGTCAAAGTCGCAGATGTCGGCACGCACAAAGCGGTAGTTGGGTTTGTCCTCAATGTCACGCAGGTTGTTCAGGTTGCCTGCATAGGTGAGCTTATCCACATTGATGATGCGGTACTCGGGGTACTTGTTTACAAACAGGCGTACCACATGGCTGCCTATGAATCCGGCGCCGCCGGTAATAATAATAGAATTCATATCTCTTTTAATTTTATACTTTCAAATGTCAATTATCACTTGTCAATCATCACTTGACCACATATCGTATCTGCTTGAAGTGATATTTCCTCTCGTTTCCCTCCTTGTCAATCAGCACTATCTCTCCTGTTGGCAGTATCTCTTTGATGCGCGCCATGAACTGACCTTTAGTGCCGAAAGATGCGTTCGTGGTAGGCTGTATACTGACCTCACGCTCCACGAACGGCCAATAGCCGTCGCGGCGGTACTGGTGTACGCGGTAGTAGTTGCGCCGTTGTACAGGCTCCCAAGATAGTGTGGTCTCCAGTTGGCGCTCAAAGCGCTGCACAATAGCGTCGATGTCCGCCTTGACGCCGGTCAGCTGCTTGATACTGAAGGGGTTGGGTGCATCGCTCAGCCACTTGTCCTGATTGACATTGATACCAATGCCGGCTATGCTGTGCTGTATCTTTGCGCCGCATAGGCTGTTCTCAACGAGAATACCGGCAATCTTACGGTTACCGATATATATGTCGTTGGGCCACTTGATGGTCAGCATCGGTCGCTGCTCAAGCGACAGCCATTCGGCTATTGTACGGTGGGCGGCTATGGCGGCAATCATGTTCAGCATGAACTGCTCGGATATATTCACATCCGGCTCACGCAGCAGGTAACTCAGCAGCAGGTTCTTCCCGCGCTCGGACTCCCAGCCGTTGCCCGTCTGTCCACGCCCTGCCGTCTGGTAAGTTGTGTATAGTAGCGGTACGTCCGCCTTCAGGCAGGCGGCATACTCCGGCTCTTCACCTCGCAACAAGCGTTGCATCAGGCTGTTCGTGCTATCTGTTTCTTCTATATACATCTAATCCACTAACACACTAATCCCCTAACCCACTAATCCGCTAATCCACTAATCCACTAACCCCCTAACCCGGTACAAATCCAGCAGGTAGTTGCCTATCACCTGCTGTATCTGTTTGGATTTGCCGTTACCGAAGCTCACCATCACCGCAAACACCCAGGTTTGTCCGTTGGGTAGTTCGATGTATCCGGCGAAGTTCTTCGTGGCAGCTATCGTTCCGGATTTGGCATGCACCTTTCCGCTGAGCTCTGTGCCGGCGAGCAGAGAGCGCAATGTGCCCGACTGTCCGCTCACGGGCAGCGAGGCGTAGAACGCGTCCTTGTTCAGTGAGCGGTACATGTATGTCAGTAGTTGCACGAGCGTCTCGGCACTCAACGCATCCTGCGGTGCCAGACCGCAACCATCGACAATACGCGCACTACGGGTATTCACACCGCGACGCAGCCAGTAATCCTTCTCAAAATCCGCGGAGTTATGTATCGTGCAAGGCAAGGTGTAACGTGCACCAAACGTGCGGAACAAGGACTCTGCGTACAGGTTGTTCGAGTGAATGTTCGTCTCGTATATTATATCGCGCAAAGGCGGTGAGAGCCATGTGTAGAGCAAGGTGCGGCTTTTGCCGTCCGCTTCGGAGATATAGGTCGGTTCGGCTGTAATCACTACACCGCTTTCCTCCAGCTTCTTGCTCAAATGCTGCACTAATAGCAGTCCGGGATTAGGCAGGTCACCCTGCACGCCGAACGAGCCCTGATTACTTGGCACACTGCCGGTCAGATAGCGCGTGTAACTGTACGCTGCGCCGTGCACATATGCGCCATCGTGCATGATACTGGTGCAGCGGATATGATTGTCGAACTTCACACCAGGTACCTCGGGTACCGTGTACTGCACCTCGGCTATGCTGCCCACCGCACCCGAACGCAGCACGACGTTCATCGTGTTGTCCAAGTACGATAGCGCATATACGCCCGGAGCGTAGTAGTTACCTATATCCTCCCAAATCCATCCGGGATTGACCGCATCAGCATCAAAGTAACTCAGATCGGCTATCACTGCGCCGCGTATCTCACGGATACCTGCCTCGCGGATAGCTTTCACCCAGCGGGTGAGAAGGTTGCGGTCGCCCACCTTCTGTGACCCTAATGTGGGATCACCAGTACCACGCACGTACAAATCGCCGTGCAGCACGCCGCCGGCTATATAACCGCTGTACTCGATGTAGGTGCTGAACTGATAGTCCGAGCCTAAGGTCTCCAGCGCCGTGGCGGTAGGCAGGAGTTTCATCACCGAAGCAGGAGGCGCCACGTTCGTGCTGCGGTAGCTGTCAATCACCTCGCCCGAGTGCAGATCTTGCACCAGCAGGCTGATGTTAGCCGATGCCGTAACAGGGTGCCGGAGGAAGATATCTATGCTCTCCGCATGCATCCTGCCGCACGCAAACGCGCATAGCAACAAGGTATATATATATCGTAAATAACGCTTCATTTACCAACTTAAATCAATCGGGCTACAAAGGTACAAAAAAAAAATGACATTTGCAAATATTTCGTCAAAAAAAACATTATGACACCTACAGTAGAGACTGTTGCTTGCAAAATAGAGAAATAATTCAAAAATAAGGAAATTTATTTGCTTATTTCAAAAAAAAATCGTAACTTTGTAGGCACTTTGCATAGTATGCGCATTAACGAGCGAGCATACGAGCAAAGAATCACTACAACGCAAACTACAAAACACAGAAATATGAAAGGAATTATCTTAGCAGGCGGAAGTGCCACGCGTCTGTATCCGCTGTCGAAAGCCATCAGTAAGCAGATTATGCCGGTGTACGACAAGCCAATGATCTACTACCCGTTGTCCACCCTGATGATGGCCGGCATCCGTGAGGTGCTGATCATCTCCACACCTCGCGACCTGCCCATGTTCGAAGAACTGCTTGGCGATGGTCAACGCCTCGGCATGCGCTTGGAGTACAAGGTGCAGCTCGTGCCCAACGGATTGGCGCAGGCGTTTGTGTTAGGTAAGGAGTTTCTGAGTGGTGAACCGGGCTGCTTGATCCTGGGCGATAACCTCTTCTACGGCCATGGTTTCCGTCACATCCTGCGCGATGCGGTGGAGCATGTTGAGAGCAAGGGAGGCGCCTGCATCTTCGGCTATGAGGTGATGGATCCTCGTGCCTATGGTGTGGTGGAGTTCGATGCTGAGGGACGTGTACTCTCGCTGGAGGAGAAGCCCGAGCACCCGAAGTCGAACTACGCAGTGCCGGGGCTCTACTTCTACGACAGCACGGTTACCCCTAAGGCCGAAGCACTCCAACCGTCCAAGCGAGGCGAGTACGAGATAACCGATCTGAACAAAACCTATCTGGCCGAAGGCAAGCTGAGTGTCAAGCTCTTCTCGCGCGGCTTTGCGTGGCTGGACACCGGCAACTGCGATAGCCTGATCGAGGCAGGTAACTTCATCGCCACCATCCAGAACCGCCAAGGGTTCTACGTCAGCTGCATCGAGGAGATAGCCTGGCGCAACGGCTGGATCGACAGCGCACAGCTAAACGCACTGGGTGAGCAGATGGGGAAGACCTCCTACGGCCAGTACCTCATCCGCCTCGCACAAAGCAAAAGGTAAAAATTGAAAGGTGAAAGGTGAGAGGTGGTATATTGGGATTGTTGTGCTGGCGACAGTTGTATTGGTCGGTTGCCGTCGCACAACGGGTACATCGGCTGCCAAGCAGGACAACGACACGACCGCCGTGGAGGATATCCTGACTGCACAGCAGAGAGCAGTTCAGGCCGAGAACGAGTTGATTGCCTACGTCAAGGTCTCTCCCTACAGATGGGTGCAGCATGAGTTCGGATGGTGGTACCACTATACGCATAAGAGCACACTACATACAGAATCGGCCGGTCTGCCACACGCTATTGACACCTGCTGTCTGATTCATGAGAAGGTGTACTCGCTCGACGGCACCTTTCTGGTGGATGCCGTGCGTGAGTTCGACAGCAATGCTACAGGCAGCCGGACTGAACCGTTCGCCTACCGGATGATGCTGAGCGAACTGACGCCGGAGGACACCGTTGTCATGCTCGTGCCTTGGACAGTAGCCTATAGCAAGCGAGGTCGCGACCACGTGCCGCCTTACACCAACATTCGCGTGCTGCTCACCCTACATACGGAACCATTTACCGATGTACCCATCATCGAAGATAGTATATCCAACAACGAATTATGAGACATACAATAACACTTGCATCCTGTCTGCTGCTTATACTGGCAGCACTCTCGTCCTGCAACCAGAACAGTTACTCCGCCAAGCGTAACGCGGAGGACAAGCTCATAGCGGACTTCATCAAGCGCCAGCAGATCAATATCATCTACGAGGAACCCGAGGCTGATGCCTGGGGCGCTAAGGACTACCTGAAGGTGCCCGGCTACGATGATCTGTACTTCCACCTGGTTAACGCAGGTGACACCGCCTATACGGTAAAACAGGGTGATAAGGTGCTCGTGCGCTATATACGCTACACGCTGAACGAGATAGCTGACACAGCACGCTATATGACCACAACCGAACAAGCATATCCAACTGAATTCAGTTACCTGCTTGACTACACCGCAGCGTCAGTAGGATGGCACGTAGCTGTGTCATACATGAAGCACTCCGGCGCGGCATGCAAGATCATTTGCCCAAGCAAGCAGGGCTTTGATGCAGAGAAGAGCTCCGTCACCCCGTACGGCTATGACATGTATATTCAGATACCAAGATATTAAGGACGGCTGCGCATGACAGGTTAGCCCTTGCGCTAAGTGACATAATTGTAACAAATAGTAAATGGATTTATGTTAGTAAAAAGTATTTCCGGCATCCGCGGCACAATAGGCGGCCGCGTAGGCGAGGGACTCAATCCCGTAGATATAGTTCGTTTCAGCGCGGCCTACGCCACGCAGCGCCGTCAGGCTCTTCCAGAAAACAACACACTGATTGTAGGCCGCGACGCACGCATCAGTGGTGCGATGGTTGATGCACTGGTCAGTGCTACGCTCAGTGCTATGGGTTATCGCGTGGTGAACATCGGCTTGGCCACCACCCCCACCACCGAGCTTGCCGTGATCGGCGAACAAGCTGCCGGAGGTATCATCCTCACCGCCAGCCACAACCCCATGCAGTGGAACGCACTCAAGCTCCTGAACGAGCGCGGGGAGTTCCTGTCCGATAAGGAGGGCAAGCAGGTGCTCGCCATTGCCGAGCGCGAGGATTTCACCTTTGCTGAGATAGGCAACCTGGGCTCGATCGAGCACAAGGACTACCTCCCCTACCACGTGCAGAACGTGCTGAACCTCAAACTCGTGGATGTAGAGGCTATCCGCAAGGCGAACTTCACCGTAGCTATCGACTGCGTGAACTCCGTTGGCGGATTGGCTCTCCCTGCACTGCTGGAGGCGGTAGGCGTGAAAAACATCATCCGCCTCAACTGCACGCCCGACGGCCACTTCCCCCACAACCCCGAACCCCTGCCGCAGCACCTGACAGAGATCAGCGATCTGCTGCGTAGCGGCAGAGCGGATGTAGGCTTTGTAGTTGATCCTGACGTAGATCGTCTGGCTATTATCTGCGAGAACGGTGACATGTTTGGCGAAGAGTACACGCTGGTCAGCGTAGCCGACTACGTGCTCAAGCACACGCCCGGCAATACGGTCAGCAACCTGTCATCGACTCGCGCGCTGGCGGATGTCACCAAGCTTTACGGTGGCACGTACGAAGCCTCGGCCGTGGGCGAGGTGAATGTCACCACGCTGATGCGCAAGAACAACGCCGTCATCGGCGGCGAGGGAAACGGCGGTGTGATCTACCCCGCAAGCCACTACGGACGCGATGCGCTGGTAGGTGTAGCCCTGTTCCTCAGTCACCTGGCGCACAGCGGCATGAAGGTGAGCGAGCTGCGCAAGACCTACCCCAACTACTGCATCTCCAAGAACCGCATTGACCTCACTCCCGACATGGATGTTGATGCCCTGCTCGAACGCATCAAACAGCGCTACGCAAGCGAACGCATCACCACCATCGATGGCGTGAAGATCGATTTCGCTGACGGTTGGGTGCACCTGCGCAAGTCGAACACCGAACCCATCATCCGCATCTACAGCGAGGCGGCAACGATGGAGCAAGCCAATGCTCTTGCACAACAGATCAAAGACGCTATAGCATGAACATACTGATTACGAACGACGACGGTTGGGGTACACCGGGGATCCTTACCTTGGCACGTACCATGTTGGCATTTGGACACGTTATAGTCATAGCTCCTGATGGGCCGCGAAGCGGCGCGGGGGCCTGCATAACGGTCAACAAACCCATGTATCTCACCCGCATTGACGGCGCAGAGCACGGCCTGAGCGAAGCAGAGATCTACACCACCAACGGCACACCCGCCGACTGCATCAAGCTGGCTATCAATGCGCTGTTCGATGGTGATGAGTCGAAGATCGACCTCGTTGTATCGGGCATCAACCATGGTACCAATGCCTCAATCAACGTCATCTACTCCGGCACAATGGGCGCCTGCCTCGTGGCTGCGGAGCATGGAATTCCGGCTATAGGCTACTCTTACGACGACCATGCGATGGATGTTGATCTGTCCAATGCAGAGAAGTACATCCCTGAGATCACCCGTCACCTGCTGGAGGAAAAGATGCCCTACGGCGTATGCTACAACGTCAACTTCCCCGTTGGCGCTATAGAGGGTATCCAATGGACGCGTCAGAGCCGAGCTCACTGGACGAAGGAACTCGAACCGCACACCGACGCCGAGGGACGCACCTACTACACGCTCATCGGCACCTTCATCAACCACGAACCCGATGCCACGGACACTGATCTGCACGCGCTGGCTAACCACTATATCAGTATCACACCCACCAGTATTGACCTCACAGCCTACCAGTTGTTATGAATAAGTGGGATTCACTCTGGCTCGGATTGTTGATAGGGCTGTTGTTGCCGGCGCTATTCTGTGTGGCGTATGCCCATACTATTGGTCTGCAACACTTGTGGCAGGAGGAGATGTTCGAGGCACTTAAGCCCGTCATCGGACGCATGCTCCTGCTCGGATCAGTGGCTAACATGGGCGTGATGTTCGTGCTGTACGAACTCAACGTCTGGCGACTGGCTAAAGGCGTGATGCTTGCTATTATCCCTTATATGGCCGCAGGTATTATTCTTCTCTGACAAATGGTAAATGGCCAAATATTTCCTCATAGCCGGTGAAGCCTCGGGTGACGCTCATGCCGCCCGGCTCATAGCCGCTCTGCGTCAGCACGATGCAGAGGCGGTGTTCATCGGATTGGGAGGTGACAAGATGCAGGCTGAAGGCTGCCGGCTCTATCAGCACTACCGGAACATGGCGTACATGGGCTATGTGGAGGTGATCCGTCACATGAAGGACATCCGCGCCAATATCCGCATCGCGGAGCAGGCCTTGCTCAGCCAGCAGCCCGACGAGCTAATCCTGATCGACTACCCGGGTTTCAACCTGCGCATGGCTAAGTTCGCCAAGCAGCACCTGCCCGCCACCCGCGTCACCTATTATATCCCGCCTAAGGTATGGGCGTGGAAACGATGGCGCGTGCATAGCATCGGCCGCTACTGTGACCGCATATTAGGTATCTTCCCCTTTGAGCCGGATTTCTATGCCCGCTACGACTACACCTGCACCTACGTAGGCAACCCCACAGCCGAAGCGATTGAGGATTATAAGAAGTCTGTAGTAAGAAGTGAGAAGTTAGATGTTAGAAGTGAGGAGTCAGACTATATTGCGCTGCTACCAGGCAGCCGGCGACATGAGATAGAGAACTGCCTGCCTAAGATGCTCGCCGCCGCCGAGCAGGTGGCCAGTGAGTTGCCGACAATCCGTCGCATCATTGTCACACAGGCACCCGGCATCGAGCCCGAGATCTACCACCACCTATGTGACGGACATCCGCTCGTCAGCCTGACCACCGACACCTACGCCACCGCCCTTCATGCCCGCGCAGCGGTCGTCAACTCCGGAACAGCTACACTTGAGACCGCCCTGCTCGGTTGTCCGCAGGTAGCAGTCTATCACCTGGCATTCGGACGGCTATTGGGTTTCCTGCGTCCCGTGATGTTCCAGATCCCGCACTTCACGCTGGTGAACATCATCGCCGGACGCGAGGTCATCCGCGAGCTGCTTGTTTACGAGTTCACAGTCGAGTCCACGCGCAACGAGCTCCGCCGTCTGCTCACCGATACCGATTACACAACACGCATACGCCAAGGCTACGCTGACGTACAGCGCATCCTCGGTACAGATAGAGCTGCAGAAACAGCAGCCGCTCTCATCACTTCCCGCTAAAACTTACGATTCAGGATGTTTATCCTCCTTCTCGAGCTTAGTGAGCCTGTGCTTGAAGAAGATGTTGATCGCCACGATGGTCACTGTGCCCAGCACCGCCTCTGCGAACATTCCAAAGCCACACAGACCGCCCACCGCCGCGGCGCACCACACGGTGGCTGCCGTAGTCAAGCCCTTGACCGTGTCGCCGTCCTTGAAGATAATTCCGGCACCTAAGAAACCGATACCCGACACCACCTGCGCAATGATACGTGAATTATCGCCGCCGAAGATGGTAGGTGACATCAGTACGTAGAGCGAAGTACCGATGGCTATCAGTGATATAGTGCGCGTGCCTACCACCTTGCCGTGAAGCTCACGTTCTACCCCGATCAAGTAGCCTAATATAGTAGCTAAAACAATCTTCGTGATGGCGGATACCCAGTCTGCATGGATGAAGGAGTCAATGAATTGCTGCATAATATATGTTAAGTTTAGTATAGTTATTTGTTATCACTTGTCTGCCATCAGTAGGCGCAGTGCTTCTGTAGGTCGGCCATCGGGCGCAAAGGCGCCCATGTTGTAACTTCCCCAACCCAGCGGGATATACTCCGCCGGCCGCCAGTCGCCGTAGCACTCCGGCTCCCAGTAAAAGATCCCTGCACAGGAGTCAATGGTCTGCGCACGGCTCAGGAAATCCGCCATCACGGTGGCAGACAGGCTATCGCCGTTGAACATTCCGATCTCCGCCACCATCACCGGACAGTGCCAGTCGGCTATCAGTTGGCGGATATTCGCTTCAGCCAGCTCATTCATCTCCTGCCAGCTCTTACCTCCGCACCAGGCACTCATCATCGGGTAGTGCGATAGGCCGATCATGTCCCACTTGCCGCCATGTTCATGCATCGCGCTCCAGAACCAGTCACGGCGCTCATAAGCGTTATCCACATGCACGATCACCGCTATATTCGGGAACACCTCTTTCGCCGCGTCGTAGCCAGCCGCCGTGAAGCCTGCGTACCGATCCCAGCAGCCGTTGCTGTTATCATCCTTGTCCACCAGCTGCCCTACAGGCCATAGCAAGCCGTTGGGCGTCTCGTTGCCCACCTGCACCCATTCGGGCTCGATCCCTTCTGCCTTCAGCGCGCCCAGCACAGCCTTCGTATGCTCGCGCACCGCACGAAGCAAGCCTTCGTAGTCATACTCCTGCCACGATTCGGGGATAGACTGGTGACTGGGGTCGGCAAAAAAATCCGAGTAGTGGACATCAATCATCAGCCGCTGCCCTTGCTTGGCTGCACGCCGAGCCAGATAGAGCATATCATCCAGGTTGCTCCAACCCGTTGAATGGTTCACCCATACGCGCAACCGAACGGCGTTCATGCCCATGCTGCGCAGCAGACCGATGCAGTCCTGAGAAACAAAGTCCTCATCATAGAACAAGATGCCGTCGTGCTCCATCTCACTCAGCCAACTCAGGTCGGCACCACGAGCCCATGTGCCGCGCTGGCTGTCGGCCTGATGACCGCAACTCGCCAACAGAAAGGCGGTTAAACCAATGATCCAAATATGCTTCATAATTTTGCTATTTATCCCAATTATTGTGCAAAGATACAACTTTTTTTACAAATATACAAATTTTCGGTGCAAAATAGGACATTTTTATGCTTGATATTTGTTTATTTCAAAAAAAAGTTGTATCTTAGTAGCGAAATTACGTGCAATTACCTATGAGTGCCATCAATATTCATCATCCGCTCACCGTTTGCCGCGCGTCTGCAGGAACAGGCAAGACGTTCACGCTGGCTGCTTATTACATCGCTATGTTACTTAGCGGTGAGAGTTATCGTAATATCCTGGCCGTTACCTTCACCAACGCCGCCACGGCGGAGATGAAGGAGCGCATACTAACCTACCTGCTCGGTATATCTCAAGGCGGCGAACGCGAGTTCCTGAGCAAGGTGCGCGAGTTCATGCTGCGCGACAGCTCGGCACCCGATGAGGTGCTGCAGGCGCGCGCCGAGGACAACATGCACGCTATCCTGCAGGACTACGACAACTTCTCCGTCACCACCATCGATTCTTTCCTCCAGCAGCTCATCCGCAGCATGGCGCAGGCGCTGAACCGCACGGCGGACTTTGCCATCAGTCTGGATGCCGATCAGGTCATCACCTCGGCCGTGGACACCATGCTCACCACCGAGCTCACCGACGACAGCAAACGCACCGTCTATGAGTACGTCGAGCAGCGTATAGGCGACAGCAAAGGCTGGGACATACGCAGCAACCTTATCCGCATAGCCAAGCAGTTGTACAAGGAGAGCGTACAGATCCACAACTCCCGTCTGGCCGCCACAGCTCGGCTCGACCTGGACGAGCATCGTATAGCCAATTACCGCAGCGCCCTGTATGCGCAACTCAATGCCGCCCTGACGCGTTTCCGCGCGATAGCCAAGCAGGCGGAGAACGACCTGGATGCCGGCACGCCGTACGCCAAGTCGCGCAACGGCAAGAGCACGATCGAGAACATGCGCAAGTCAGCCGCCGATCCCAATGCCATGAAGAGGGCTGATCTCTTCCGTGGTGCTACCGACAACGGTCTCGCTGATGTGATGGCCGACCCGCAACTACGGCCGCTGCAGCAGGCCTGCGACGAGATGCGCCACACTTGGTGGCAGGTTAACTGCTCACTCACATACCTCAACGACATGCGCCTCATGCACGCACTGGAGGACAGCATACAGCGCTCACTCATACGCAACAACACTGCCCTGCTCGCCGACACCGCCGTAACACTCGCCGAAGCGCTGCACCCGGGCGATGCGGATTTCATACTCGAGAAAGTTGGCACGCGATATCGGCACATCATGATCGATGAGTTCCAGGACACAAGTATGCTGCAGTGGAACGTGTTCATGCACCTGGTCAAGGAGATAGTAGCTACCCCCGGACAGACCGTACTGATCGTAGGTGACACCAAGCAGAGCATTTACCGCTTCCGAAACGGCGACTGGCAGATCATGGAGTCATTGGGCAAAACCGTGCTTCAGGACGCTTATAACCCCGACACCGCGCCACTCGTTCGCAACCAGCGCAGCCGCAGGAACGTGGTGGCATTCAACCTCGGCGTGATGCATCAGGTAGCCATACAGGAAAACCTTCTATACCCCGTCTCCGCAACCGATCAACGTCCCGTAGGCACCACGCTCTACGACGAACAGCAGACCGAGCAACCGCTGCAGAACTTCTACCGCACCGACAAGCACGAGGGTGGTTACGTCCGCTGCCGTTTCTACCCGTTCTACGACAAGCGCGCCGCAGCCAAGGTTGGCACCGACACCCTACTTAAACTGCCGCAGCAGCAGGCATTATGGAACGATGTCTGCACCACCATCGAGCAGCTTCTCTCTTCCGATGAACGACCACAGGATATACTTGTGCTCGCCCGCTTCAACAGCGAGATACAGGATTGGGTGACCTACTGCCGAGAGCAGGCCGAGCACTTCCCCTTGCTCAGCCGCACGCAGATGGTGTCACGCGACTCGTTCAAGCTCGATTCCTGCAACACGGTGCTGGTACTCATCGAAGCCCTACGCTTCATCCACACAGGCAGTGCTACCGCGGCCGCGCTCCTGCGTCTGCATTGCGGCGAGGATGCACCGGAGCGCGTCACGACCATCGATCGCTCCGCACCGCTCTACGACCAACTGCAGCACCTGCTACAGCTCCTCTTCTGCCACGACGGCAACTACCCCGGCAATGATCTGGCGTATGTCAACTGCCTGCTTGACCAGGTGCAGACCTTCATCGCCACCAACGGCAGCGATGTCCGCGCACTACTGCAGTACTGGGAGGATGATATGCACGAATTCGCCATCGCAGGCGACAGCAGCATAGAGGCGATCCGCCTCATGACCATCCACAGCTCTAAAGGTCTGGAGGGAAAAACCGTCATCCTGCTCAACGCAGCCTGGAAGACGGAGAACGACCGCGACGACGACGTGCTCTGGTCGGAGCCCGTGCAGGTCAGCGGCAACCCCCTGCCGCTCATAGCCGTCAAGCAGGAACCTATCCTGGAGCACACAGGCGAGCATTCGCCTTACTTCCGAGCATACCGCCGGGAGCACGAAGCCCAACTCATCGACAACTATAACCTCCTGTATGTAGCTCTCACCCGCGCCGCAGACAACTTGTACGTTTATGGGCTGATCGATGTCACGCAACATACGAACGGTTTCCCCACCGTTGCACGGTCAATCATAGACTATACACAAGGCGTTTTCGAGCTGTCTTCGGTAATGGAGAGTGAAGTTCCCTATATCGAGTACATCCTCGGCGACGAACCGTTTATCTATCGCGCGGGGCAGCAGAAAGCCGTCAGTCCGTTCGATTACACCGGTGCCCAAGCCCTGTCCGCACAGCTCTACTCCGATGGCGGACAGGTCACCTTCCGCCAGTCGCAGGAGTCCACGCAGTACACGATGCAACCTGACAGTGCCGACAGCATAGCGGCGCAGACGGATTTCGGATTACTCTGCCACGACATCTTCGCGCACATTGCTCGGGCAGAGGATGCGCCTGAGGTGCTTGACAGTTTCCACCAGCAGGGACTCATCGAGTCCGATGAGCAGTACAAGCAGATAGCCGAACTGCTCCACCGCGCCTTCACTCACCCGCAACTGCAGCAGTGGTTCGACGGCTCGTGGCAACTCATGCGCGAAGCGGCTATCCTCACACCCAACGCACTCATCCGCCCCGACCGCGTGATGATTCGCGGAAAGCAGGCCGTGGTGCTCGACTACAAGTTCACCGGACAGCAGCACGCCGAGCATCTCATGCAGGTGCGCGACTATATGTCCGCCCTCAGTAATATGGGCTACAGCCCCGTAGAAGGCTGGCTATGGTACGCGCTCGCCGACCGACTGCTGCAAGTGAATAAATGACAAATGACAAATGACAAATGGCAAATTTCTTAGATAGTGTATCCGATGAGCTCCTCCGCCGCTTTAGTTGGGAGGAGTTGAAAGATGTGACGCTCGTTTTTCCGATGCATCGCGCCGGTGTGGTGATGCGCAGCATCCTGCAGCAGCGCATGGCAGCCGAGCACCGCACGCCCCTCTGGGCGCCGGAGATCGTGGCGCTGGGTGACCTGTTCGATAGCCTGTGCCCCCTCGGCAAGGAGGACGAGTTGTTCTCCGTCTGCCGACTGCACCGCATCTATGCCGAGTGCATCGGTGAGGGCGCTATGGAGATCGACCGCTTCTACGGCTGGGGACGACAGCTCCTGTCGGACTTTACGAACATCGATCAGGCTATTGCGTCCAACGAGCTCGAATCGTTCTTCCGCAACGCGCTCACCCTGGCTAATCTGGATACCTATAAGCTCGACGACGAGGTTCGCCGCCGGCTCGAAGACCTGCTCTACAAGGGCGAAGCACGCCGCCAGGCACTCATCGCCGAATCCGTACAGGCACACTTCGCCGCGCTGTGGAAAGTTCTGCCAACGATCTACCACCGCCTGGGCGATGAGCTGCTCAGCAACGGCAAGGGCTACGAAGGTCAGCGCATGCGCTACGTCATCAGTCACTGGCCTGAACTGCGCGAACGCGCAACAAGTCGCAACTACTGCTTCATCGGGTTCAACTACCTGCTGCCCGTAGAGCGACAACTGATGCAACTCTTGCACGACGAGCAACGCGCGCTGTTCTTCTGGGATTATGTGGCAGACTTCCGCACCAACACCAAGGCGTTCGCTTTCATCCGCCAGAACATGCGCACGCTCCCCAACGCCCTGCCCGACAGTACTTGGGGCGCGCCGCGGCAGATACGAACCATCAGTGCCACCTCCGCACACGCCGAGGCCGAATACGCCGGCACATGGCTGCAAAAAACCTATCAACAGCGAGGCGAAGCCACAGCCATCATCATCTGCGACGAGGCGCAACTCGAACCCGTCATCTACAGTCTGCCGTCTGTACGGCTATCGGACACCGACCTGCCCGAAGACATCAACATCACCAAGGGCTTCCCCTTGCGCAACACACCTATCTTCGCCGAGGTGATCAAAAAGCTCTCAACTCTCGGCTCTCGACTCTCACCTCCCACCTCTCAACTCTCTGCTCTCATCGCGTTCGTCGATGAGCAATCGGCACGCTCCATGCAGGCGCAGCAGAACACCTGGCAGTGGCATCTGCAGCGCGAGGCACTCTACCAGACGCGCCGTGCACTCATTCAGTTCAGCCATCTGATTAGCGAGCAACTCGTCCATGAACTGCCGGAGCACCCCGATCTGCTGATGCGACTCATACGCCGACACATGGAGCAGATCACCCTGCCCTTCCATGGCGAACCGATCACCGATCTGCAGGTCATGGGGGTGCTGGAGACACGCGCCTTGGATTTCCGACACCTGCTGCTGCTCAACGTAGAGGAGGGCGTGATCCCTGCACATCAGCCCGACAAATCGTTCTTGCCCTACTACCTGCGCAAGGCCTACGGACTACAGACCCACGACGAGAGAGCATCGGTCTATGCCTATAACTTCTTCCGCCTGCTCCACCGCGCCGACGACGTGACCATCCTGTTCAGTCAGTCGCAGACCGCGATGACCAAGAAGACCATGTCGCGTTTCGTGATGCAGATGCTCATCTGCCCCGAGGAGTTCACGGTCAGCAAGTTCACCCTCACCGAGTCCAACAACCTGCTGCACGCACCCGCCATCATTATACCCGACAACACAAGCTGGCACGACGCTAAACTCTCACCATCCGCTATCAACACGTTCTACGGCTGCAAGCGGAAGTTCTACCTCGAGTATATCCTACACCTGCGTGAGGATGACGAACAGGAGCCTATCTTCTCCAACCGAACCCTGGGGCTGTTCGTCCATGAGGCGGTGCACTACCTCTATCAGAAGTACTGCCACTGCGACAACACACGCGAGGTTCATATCCATCCCAACCAGGTGGACGAAATGAACACCCCAGCCAACCGCCAAGAGGCTATCCGAACAGCCTACGACAGGCTTAACAACCCTACCAATGACACACAAAACCACTCACCCGCTAACCCGCTATACGTCTATGAGCAGCACGCCCTGGAAAACCACGTGATCGACACATATATCGAGCACATCCTGGCTCGCGACCGCTACGACGCTGAGCACCGCGGACTAACCATACTCCTACTCGAGTACCCGCTTTACACCAATGTCAATTGTCAATTGTCAAATGGCAATTGTCAATTAACTATCGGTGGCCGGCTCGACCGCATGGATCGCGTAGGCGGGATGAACGGTTTCCATGAGGTGACACGCATCGTGGACTACAAGTGCGGCACATACAATGCGAAGAAGATGGCCGCTGCCACCAAAGATCTGCTCACGCACGAGAAAGCCGACATGGATTATGTTCGTCAAACCCTGATCTACAGCTTTGTTGCCTACCACTCGCGTAATTGTCAAATCGCAAATATAGAGCCTCACCTCTACTTCACCGCGCAGGACTTGACCAGTGAGCGAACCGTCACGCGCGTGGCGCTTGACAAGGAAGACATCACCTACGATGACGAGCACGATAAGCAGTACACCGACTTGGTGCAGCAGATGATACAGGACATACTCTCAGAGCGCGAGTTCCCGCAGTGTGAGAAGTGCTCACGCTACTGCCCGTTCTTGAGACTCTGCGCACGACAACCATCTGCATACTAACCCCATCGAGTGAAAAAAA
>DBXI01000022.1:0-19741 GCA_002309255.1 Bacteroidales bacterium UBA1216
CGCTGCTGAATAGTTGTGTTCATAATAATGAAATCTTGAAATTAACTATAGAGTTCATCGTAGCAGCAATCGCACAGCACGCGTTCGACACTCAGTCGATGCTCTTCCGTGCCCCTTATCATGGCGCGCTCGCAGCGTGAGCAGTGTATCGTCATGTTGTACGTCTCGTCGAGCGTATCCGAAATGTCCCGGTTGATTGACTCGACGCTTAACGCAGCGTTGTCACCCGCAAACACCTCCGGCAGCCTGTCCATAAAGTACTCCAGAGGCGCTTCCTCCAGGCTGTATATGCCCTTTAGGTTGCGTATGTACACTAACTTCGGGTCTATACCCATCTTGCGCAACTTGCGCATGATCTTTGAGCGCCGTCGGTTCTCGTCAGTTGTCACCCATTGCAGGTTGTCGGCGGTCCAATTGCTACGGTCGCCGTTGAGGTGATCTACCTCGTAGCGTTTGTGCCATTCTGGATCGCGCTTTGCTTCGCTCGGGTGCTCGCACCACGCGTACGCCACCAGGCGGTGACATGCAGAATGATTAAATTGACGCATATCTGCCCTGTTTGTTCCTCCACCGGCGGCTTTTGGTCTGGGTTTATCCGGATGCTTGATGTATAATTGGTTCGTAGTAGGCTCCTGCTTACTCCATCCGTTTTTGTTGCGCACGAAGAACCGTCCGTCACGCGAGCAATACAGCACCTTGCGCAGTACACCTTGCTCGTCATAGCCGTGCAGGCAGTTGCGCACATTGGGGAAATTTAATAATCCGTCCTTGTCAAAGCACGCCGGAGAAACCTCTATCGTGTGCATTTCTTCTTGTCGTGGGAACTCCCACCGTAGTTTTGTTGCCATTGCTGTTAAATTGTTAAGTTGTTAAATTGTTATGGCTTGCGCAAGTCATGTTTACCGCGCTTGGCGTCCCAAACGCAGTGCAAAGGTACAACAAAAAAAGTGAAAAAATGTTGCATTTTTGCTACATAAGTTTGTTTCCTTTTTTTATCGCGCGAGCGATTTTCCACCTTGAACAATGGAATAAATCGGCAGTTTTTTGCTGAGGAGGAATTTTTCCCCATGTAACGGCGTGATAGGAACACTGCCGACAAATGAAAGTAAAAACTCTTGCTACTGCAATGAATAGCAGATCTCCAGTCATGAGATCGGCGGGTAATTGTGATCGGAGTTTAGCGGGCTCGTTGCCCACGTTTTGTTGCAGCCAGCGGTCTAACCACGCTGCAAAGTCTTGATAGAATTTTTGTTGCATCATTGTACTCTTAGGATTAGCCCAATTGAGTACAAAGATACGAAAAATAATCGGTTTAGGCATAAAAAAAACACCGCTTGATGAGCGATGCTTGGATGTCATGTTATAGGTTGCTTTATACTTGTGCTATCTTTTCGGCGAGCGCGTTGAGTGCAAGGAAGCGGTAACGTTTGGCGTCGTGGTGTAGGTCGCGGATGCCTGTCTTGGCATAGACCTTGGCTTCGATCTCAGGTCGGTCGAAGTAGTCGGCGTTGGGTTCAACGAGCAGCAGTCTGCCTGCAGCACAGGCTTCGAAGTACACGCCGCTGGGTTTGTAGTACTTGTAGTGCGGGCTGTCGGGCTTGGGGAAACCCTCAGTGAGCAGGATGATGAGCGGGTAGCCGGCTTCGCGCAGGGCGCGACAGATCTGTTTCTCGCCTTCGGAGATCGCTGCGCTGACATGTATGATGCCGTGTTCGGCAGTCGTGAGGCACTCATTGCGGCGGGCGTTGATCTCGGTTCGGGTGAGCGAGCGCGAGCACTGGATCATGGCGTGCATGGGCTGCTCAGCGAGGAACATGTTGCCCAGTACGGTGCAGGGGACATCAGTTATCATGTACTGCTGATGGATCTTGAACAGATCGGGGTACGCGCGCTTGAGGTATCGCCGGCGGGGGTTATCGTGGATATAATCAATCATTGCACGCAGTTGACCATCATGGTGTAATATACGCTCATGGTAACCAGCGGTACATGGTTGCCAGATGCTGCCGATTCGCGTAAACATACGCGAAAAATGCACGATGCTATCATCCGGTGCTGTTGCCATGTGTGGGGCACTTAGTTCCGTGACCGGTTGTATGTCCATTACATCGTGCACTTTGGCGGCATGATTGCCGCCATGAGCGGCGGAGTTATTCTTGTAAAGCGAGGTGCATGCGCTCTTGAAGCCACGTATTACTACACCGATGCTTTGAGGTAATGGCTCCAATACCTGTATCGCTACATGTATATGATCTGGCATGATTTGTGATGCCAGTATTTTTAGTTTGTATCCTTTCAGTCCATGATGTGTCGGCACAGAACGTAATATGTTCAGCACTTGCTTGCCGAAGTCATTCAGCTCAATATATGCCTCATCGGGTGTATCGCCGGCGAGTTGCCCGAACAGAGGATAATGCTCTGCAACAACGAGCGTCACGTGGTAGATGCCACGCCCGCTATAGTCCCAGCCGCGAGTGCGGTGGTGTCGCGTGGTGTCGGTGGTGTAGCGCCAGCCTTGTTGGGTATATTCAAGCTCGCTCATAACTGTTCAACTATAACGATCTCCTCGGTTGTGAGGCCATAGAGCTCATACACGCGGCTGTCTATCTCGCTATCGTCGGCGGCGATGGCAGCAGTGAGCTCGGAGCAGGAGTATTGGTACTTACTGAAGAATGACCTTTTTTGCATGCAAAGTTACGAAAAATATTTGACATTTGCAAATTTTTTCGCTAAACTTGTACATTTAAATGCAAAAGTTAAAAAAAATGAGATATTTGTAAATAATTTGCCTTTTTTTTGCAAAAAATGAATTTTTCTGCATAAGGGCGCGTTAGGTACTTACCCCCATTAAAGTACGTTCGTGCTATACGAACCAACAAAAAGAGCCCGACTTGGTCGAGCTCTTGCTGTATGATCCTGTTAATCTATTATCTCAGGTAATATGATACGGTTGTTACCACGCGCACGTGCTTCACCCACGGCTGGTTGTTGTCCGACTCAACGGTGAACTGCCCCTGACTGGCATGTTGTATGCTTCCCAAGCGACATTGTGCATCCTCGGCGAACTTCTGCGCCACTTGACGAGCGTTCTTCGTGGCCTCCTGCACCATTTCGGGCTTAAGGTTGGTCAAGCTGTTGTACTGGAAATCCGTGTTCCAGTCGTAAGACTGAAGGATCACCCCTTTCTTCAGCAGTTCGCTTTGGCAGCCGAGGTTGGCCACCACGCGCTCCACATCCTTGGTGGAGATGATCAGAGAGGTGCGTAGCGTGTAGTGATACTCCGGTCGGCGCTCGTAATAACCCGACCAGTTGTCATCAATGGATATGTTCCCGCGTGACATCTCACTATCGCTGAATCCGCGCTCTACAAAGAACGCACGTGCTGTCTGTTCTATGCGCGCCAGGTCGGTGTACAGAGCACTGATATCATTGCCGCGCACGGCGAACTCCAATGGCCAGACCACATAATCCGCCTGCACATCACGGGTGGATAGACCTTTCACCAGCACGGCGCGATCCTTCGAGGCCATCTTCTCAATACCGCTATACACGAACCAACCTGCTACCGATATGCCGATAGCCAAGATAAATGCCGACAGAACGAATCGGTCTTTTTTCATTTCGTTTATCATATCTATGCGATTTTAATAATTACATTTATTGTACTTTTACACCGATCATATTGTAGCGTGTGCCGTCAGGTAACACGATGTAAAGGTGTCCGTTGCTGATGAATTTGGATGACAATGTTTCGGACTGAGAAACATTCTCGATGGCTTGCGGATCTACGTCACAGCTGACGGTAATCTTCAGGTTCTTAATCTCCCATGTAGGCTCATTGGCTGCGTCAGCCGGCACGTCGTACTTGAAGCCGAATACGGTATTCCTGCCGAGCTTATCCATCGGTACACTGACCGTGGCGCTGACAAAATTCCAGTTGGTGCCGGACGGGTAGGTGGGGATCGTCAGTTGCGTCCACTGTGATTCACTTACAGAACTGAAGTCAGGCGTTACCCACAAAGTCTGCTGTTCTGACATGTTGTTCGCCTTGTTAATCGTGTGATCGAATTTGAGCGTCACTGACCCGGCTTGCGATAGGTCGAGTATCGGAGTAAACAGCCAGTCTTCACCACCCTTATCCTGACACGTAGCACCATAGCTGGCTTGGTAACGCCAGTAGTACTTGCTGTCCTTTAGTTTCTCGGTTTTCATCTCGCCCATGTCAGATGCGCCGGTCGGCAAGTAGTTATACTCAGCCTCCTCGCACTCGGTAGAATGGCTGGACGTTAGATTGACACCTACTACATACGGATCATGGTCGGAGTAGCGGTAATTGTAATTCGACGATGCGTCTGCGCCGCAATCTGTAGAGATATGGAATACCCCTGCACCCGTGATCTGCCCAGCCATGCTGCTGTTGGCAAACACATGGTCGATGAGAGAACCGTTGCCCTTGTAGCAGTACGAATATGCCGACTCGTCGTACTTGAGCAACTGCTCCTCGTAGCCCGCATTTTCAATGAGCGTCAGCGGTTCCTCACCTACTTCGCAGTTCAGATCGCCCAAGATGAGGATATCCTTATCCAGCGCCTTGGAAGATATGTTCTCTATCAGACGTGTGGCGTTCTCTACGCGGATGGAGTTTCCTTGATCTTCCGCACTCCCTGCTTTGGATTTGAAGTGGTTCATCGAAATAGTCAACCGCTCGCCCGAGCTCAGCTCCTCGAAGGTCTGCACACGCATCGTCTTACCGTAGTACGATGAGGCGTTATATACTGTAGTGTTGCTGCCGATGGTTTTGACCTTATCGTTGCGATACACAAATCCCGACTTGAGGTTATTGTCATGATCTGCATCCCACGTCACGTTGATATCATCCACCACGTAAGAATAGTTTGTGCTCGCTGTGAACTTGTTGAGCGAATCCACGAGTTGGCGAAGGATTATATCCTGTGCTTCCAGTTCGCAGAAGCCATAGATATCCGCGTCAATCCAAAGCACCGCGTCAACGATCTTGTGCGTCTTTGCAGCAAATTCTTCAGGGGTAGCATGCTGGCCACGGCCTGTATTGTAATTGTAATAGTAGTTCAATAAATTCTGAGCGCACACTTTCAGCCGTCCGTCACCTATCTCAGGCAGTGGTACCGGTGCTACACTTCCACCATTCGGACAGGTATTGGCTATATTGATGTTCTTCACCTCCCACGTGCCGTTGTTGGACGCCGTACTGACATACTTGAAGCAGAAGACGGTTTGCTCGCCTACATACGAGGTCGGCACATCAATGCTTACATCCACAAACTTCCAGTCGTTATTCGATGCATACGGATCAATGGTGAGTTGCCTCCATGTTGATGATGCATAATCGCCTTTGTAATCATCGGTCACCCAGAGCGTGAACTCTGTAGTCAGATCTGTGCCATACTTGTGCGTGTGTGAGAACTTCAGCGTTACCTCGTCCGAACCGGCCAGATCCAACGCAGGAGTGAGCAGATGTCCTTCACCACCACCTTGCTTGCGCGCTTTGGCACATGAATACGAAGCATCCCATGCCCATACATCCGTAGCATCTGTTGTCACATCTCCCAAGCCGGAAGCACCATTAAGCAGATAGGATGCGTTAACAGCTTTGCATTCAACAACTGGACAGATGCTGGTTATCTGAAGTTTCTTTAGTTCCCATGTAGCATAGTTGGATGCGGTGCTGATGTACTTGAAGCAGAACACTGTTTTTTCTCCCACCAACGATACAGGAACATCAATCGTCACATCTACGAACGTCCAGTTGGTGTTCGTCCCGTAGGGTGAAATGGTCAGTTGCTCCCACGATGAAGATGCATAATCTCCCTTGTAATCAGCTGTTACCCACAATGTAAGCTCCTCTGAAGGTGTACCGGCAAATTTATGCGTATGCGCAAACTTTACGGTCACTGCATCTACACCGGACAGATCAAGTATCGGCGTAAACAAGTGACCTTCTACACCACCGGAGCGCGTCGCTTTGGCGCAATTGTATGTTGCGTCCCACGACCACACATTGGTGGCATCGGTCGTCATTTCTCCAAAGTCGGATGATCCGCTTTGCAGATACGACACATCAACCGGCTGGCAACCAGCCTCAGCCTTTGTAAAGGTAAAGGCACACAGCACAACGGCTGTGAGTATAAATAGGTAGTTTTTCATAATTAGATATTTTTTAGATAGTTATATATTTCAAACGTCCATCCTCCTGATTGCAGCCAGATGATGGGTGAATAGCTGTTGCTCCTGCCCGTAAATACCACGCTCGCTGATGCGCTCGATCTTCACGCGTCCTGAGCAATGGATCACACGCTCCTGATCCAGCAGTAGCCCTACATGGGTGATGCGTGTGTCACCCGCGCTGTTGTGCGGCAGAGTACCCTCGGCATCAGGGTCTGCATGGTCGAAGAAAACCAGGTCGCCCGCTTGCGCCTCATTTAGGCTCGTCACCTCTCGGCCGCACTTGACCTGCTGACCGGCGTTACGCGGCAGTTTGATCCCGAACAGGCTCATCACCGTCTGCGTCAGCCCTGAGCAATCCAGCCCCAAAGCGTTCTTCCCGCCCCACAAGTACGGCGTGTTCAGTAGGAAACGTGTTACCTGCATCAGTGTCTGCTGATTCAGCGCCAAGGGCTTCTCTGCCACCGCCGCGCTGTCGATGCGGAACATGACACCCAGCACACTGAACTGCCCGTCATGGTAGTCAGCCAGCCTTGTACCCATCGTGAGCGGGATCGTCTGTCCGTTGTTCATGCTCACGGCGTAGGTCATCGGTTGCATCACGCGCGCCGTACTTGCTGCCATTGCCGCTGCATACGTAGCGTACTCCTCATCCGTCATCGGAGTGAGCATCTTGCTATCTACATAACCTTCTTCGCCATCCGCCTCATTGCGCACCTTGTACCAGCGCGGCTGCTCATCCAGCACCTCACATAATTCGCCGAACAGGAGTTGTGTCTCCTGCTCCGCGCCCTCGCGCGCATCCGCGCGCACAGGTACAATACTATATAACACTATCGCATGCACAGGTCTCTGACTTATATATTATTTCTACCAGACTTCCTGGTCGTTGGCCTTTGGATTATGCGGGTAGTCAATCGTGTAGTGCAGTCCTCTGCTCTCCTTGCGCTCCAGAGCCTGACGGGTGATCAGGTAACCGACGTTGATCATGTTCCTCAGCTCGCAGATATCCTTGGTGGGTTTCACGCGCTTGAACAGATCCTCGGTCTCCTCGTACAGCAGGTCGAGTCGTTCCCACGCACGCCTCAGGCGCAGGTCGGAACGCACTATCCCCACGTAGGTGGACATAACCTGACCGACCTCCTTCATGTCTTGCGAGATCAGCACCTGCTCCTCGTTACTCATCGTACCCTCGTCGTTCCAGTCGGGCACACGGTCGTTGAAGTCGTACTGCTCAATCACACTCAGGCTGTGCTTGGCTGCCGCATCGGCATACACCACCGCCTCAATCAGCGAGTTGCTCGCCAGGCGGTTACCGCCGTGCAGACCGGTGCAGCTACACTCGCCTACGGCATACAGCCGACGAATAGTGGACTGACCGTCCAGATCAACCTTGATCCCACCGCACATGTAGTGTGCGCACGGCGCAACGGGAATATACTCTTTCGTGATGTCTATACCGATGCTCAGGCACTTGGCGTAGATGTTCGGGAAGTGATGCTTGGTCTCTTCTGCATCTTTGTGCGTCACGTCCAGGCAGACATGATCGATACCGTGTATCTTCATCTCGTTGTCTATCGCGCGAGCCACAATATCGCGCGGTGCGAGCGACAGGCGCGCGTCGTACTTCTGCATGAACTCCTCGCCATTAGGCAAGCGCAATATACCTCCGTATCCGCGCATGGCTTCGGTGATCAGGTAGGCGGGATGTGTCTCGCCCGGGTTATATAGCGCCGTGGGATGAAACTGTACGAACTCCATGTCTTTGATGATCCCCTTGGCGCGATGCACCATAGCGATACCGTCGCCGGTAGCTATGTTCGGGTTGGTGGTCGTGGCATATACAGCTCCTGTGCCGCCGGTAGCCATCAGCGTGATGCGGCTCAGGTAGGTATCTATCTTGCCCGTCTCGGGATCGATGATGTAGGCGCCGTAGCACTCCTTGTCGGGCGTGCGGTGCGTGACGCGTACGCCCAGGTGATGCTGCGTGATGATCTCCACGGCAAAGTGGTTCTCCAGCACGTCTATCCACGGGTTGTTTTTCACAGCCTCCATCAGTCCGCGCTGGATCTCCGCACCCGTGTCATCAGCGTGGTGCAGGATGCGGAACTCGGAGTGTCCTCCCTCGCGGTGCAGGTCATAGTTACCCTCGGCGTTCTTGTCGAAGTTCACGCCCCACTGCACCAGCTCCTGTATCTGCTCGGGAGCACGGCGTACCACCTGCTCCACGGCTGCCGGATCGCTGATCCAGTCGCCGGCTACCATCGTGTCGTGAATATGCTTGTCGAAATCATCCACAAGCAGGTTCGTCACCGATGCAATACCTCCTTGTGCCTTGGCTGTGTTCGCCTCATCGAGTGTCGTCTTGCAGCACAGGGCGATCTTGTACTTCTGCGCGCGCGCAACCTTCAGGGCAAAGCTCATACCGGCTACGCCGCCACCAATAATCAGAAAATCGTATTTATGTGTCATCTTGTTTCAGCTATTGTATGCTGTCGGATAAAAAAGGGTAAGCCCCATCAGGCTTACCCTCTCTTGTAGTTATTGCAATTAGTGCAGGCTCGCCTCGTACGCTGCTGCGTCCATCAGGTTATCGAGCTCACCTGGATCTGTCAGGCGGATGCGTATCATCCATCCTGCCCCGTACGGGTCATTGTTCACCAACTCAGGGTGTGCCTCAAGCTCTTCGTTGACCTCCAGCACCTCACCGCCGGCAGGCATGTTTAGATCCGACACGGTCTTCACGGCCTCTACCGAACCGAACACCTCGCCTTGGGCAAGTGTCTCACCCAAGGTAGGTACATCGATGAAAACGATCTCGCCCAACTCACTCTGAGCGTAGTCAGTTATACCTACCAGAGCCTCATCACCTTCCACACGGATCCACTCGTGCTCCGAGGTGTATCTTACATCATTAGGGAAATTCATAACTTATGTATTAAATTGTATTGGTATAAGGATTTACTTTCCGCGGTTCGGTCCCGAGGGGATCTGATCGCCAATCGTTGACATTGCGCAACGGAAGCCGATAGTGCTCTTGCTCTTGTTACCCTCCAGGTATCTACGCGATGAGGGGTGCAACCAATATACACGGTCGTTCCACGAACCGCCTTTATATACATGGGTCGTCTTGGTGATCTTCGGTGCATAGATATCGGTGGGATCGATCTTCTTCTCAGCAGCTGGAGCTGCACCGCCCTCATCACCGCCTTCTTCCTCTTCGCCTTCACCTTCTTCGCCTTCGCCTTCTTCCTCTTCGCTCTCTTCCTCTTCGCTTTCTTCCTCTTCGCCGCCGTTGCCTTCGGTGTTAGCAGCCAAGCCCTTCAGGAACAATGCTCCGAGTGTATCCAGCGGATAGTCGGTCTGAATGAGCGAAGCAAAGTCGCCGTCCAAGTAGTCACGCTTATCGTCGTCACTATTCCACTCTACGTCTATTCCGCCCAGCGGGTTGATCACGTACTGACCGTTCTCATCTTTCTTGGCGCGGCTGTAGATATTACCACGGAACGAGTTGTACTCCGTAGCGTCCTGATAGGTGGTCTCACGATATACGTCCAGCACCCATTCGTTCACATTGCCTGCCATGTTGTACAATCCGAAGTCGTTCGGAGCAAAGGCATCGACGGGGTTGGTGATCACGTATCCGTCATTCAGCATGCCTGATACACCCATCATGTCGCCCTTGCCGCGGATGAAGTTGGCCTGCATCATCCCCATGTTCTTGTCAGACAAGTCACGAGGGTGATATCCCGACCAAGGATAAACCTTACCTTCTATGGTCAGTCCGTCAGTACCGGCAACAGGAGCATAAGCAGCAAACTCCCACTCTGCCTCCGTCGGCAGACGGTAACCGATAACCAGGATTCCGTCGGAGCGATCCACCTTGCGCGGGTTGTTCCACGCATCGTGGAACTTCTTGCTCCGGCGCTGGGCATCGGGATTAACGGGATTGTAGTTGCGGTCAACCAGGTACTTCTCGGTGTTGAACACGAACTTGTCACGTATCCACTCGTAGGGCACATGATACTCAGTCTGTACATCCTCACCACGTGCCACCTCTACTTCTACCGGCTCGTATCCGGGGTTGGCGTTACGCCAGTCCTCCAGCTCCGTCTCGCTCAGGGCACGCAGCTGCTTGAAGTTGGGGAACTCGATTGCACCCGCATGAACCAGTGCCAGCTCGTTCACGCGATCGGAACGCCACTGGCAGTAATTCATCGCTTGATCCCAACTCACACCTACTACAGGATAGAAGCTGAATGCCGGGTGACGGTAATAGTTCTCCACATACGGCTCGTTGTACGCCAACTCGTCACGCCAAACCAGTGTATCAGGCAGAGCGGCCTGAACGAGCTTAGGTGCTGCATAGCCGAACACCATAGTCATCCAATGCTCATACTCACGCCAGTTCAGGTTCGAGATCTCGTACTTGTCCATATAGAACGAACTAACGGTGATCGACCTGCGCGAATTGTCACGAGGAGCGGTAACGAACTCATCGGTCTGACCAATGGCGAATGTTCCGCCCTGAATGGATACCATCCCAACGGGATCAACATTGCCTACGCCCTCCTTGGCCTCGAAGTTGGTGGTCTTTTCGTCATAATAGTTCCATCCTGTTGTGTTGGAGAATTGGGTGTTCAACTCTCGCGATTTGCAGCCGCTAAAAGCCAACAACGCCACGAACACAACGATTGCAGATTGCACTACTTTTTTCATGTCTTTTTTGGATATAATTATACCTTTATTACGTAATTCTTTTTCCATAAATCGGAGGCGCATAACTATGCGCTACACGATTAAGCCTACAAAGATACAAAAAAAATCCAAATTACACAAATTTTTTTTAAAAAAAAAGTAAAAAATGTACATTTTCTTGACAAAATGCTATTTTTCGCAACTATTTTGCACAAAAATATGGAAAAAACAATATTTTTTTGTATCTTTGTAGGCGCAAATCGTTTGACATGCATCTAACTGCTTCGTACATATGTCTCAATGATAGGTTAATCAACCTGCATCAACCGCTGGTGATGGCCATCATCAACGCTACCCCGGATAGTTTTTTTTCGGGTAGCAGGGCGTACGACGAGTCAAGTCTTCGCGCAGCTATGTTGCGTGCCGCTAACGAGGGTGCGGACATCATCGATTTAGGTGCCTGCTCAACGCGCCCGAGAGTGCAAACAGCGGACGATGAATTGGTCACCGAGCAGCAAGAGTGGCAACGGCTGAGCATGGCGCTCAGCATCGCGCGAGAGATGAATGTGCAAGTGCCCCTCTCGGTGGACACCTTCCGCCTCGCCATAGCTCGGCGAGCCATTGAGGAGTACAGCGTAGCGATGATCAATGATGTGTCGGGCGGCTGCGACGAGATGTACGACCTCGTAGCGCAGCACAATGTGGCATATGTGCTGACATATAACCGTCTGCACGATTCGCACCCTACATCCGACCTGCTATCGGACGCCATGGCGTTCCTCAGCCGACGAGTGGACGCGCTGCATCGGCGCGGGGTGAGCGATGTAATCATCGACCCCGGATTCGGATTTGGCCAAACGGTAAGCGAGAGCCTCAGCCTTCTCGATAACCTCAGCACCCTGCGGCATCTTGGCTGCCCTATTTTGGTAGGCATATCGCGCAAGCGGATGGCGTACGAGCCGGCCGGACTCACGCCCGACACCTGCCTCAACGAATCCCTGCAACTTGAGCGGCAAGCCATCAACCACGGCGCAAACATCCTCCGAGTCCACGATGTCGACGCCACCGTTAAATTGTTATATTGTTAAATAATAAATATTAATTGTTATTCGTTGTAATTGTGTTTTTCGGATTTAAAGACCTGGTAGATATCCTGTTGGTAGCTCTGCTGCTATACGAAGCGTTCCGTCTGCTTCGCACCTCGGGCGCGGTGAACTTGTTCTGGGGCATTCTGGCATATGTAGGCCTATGGTTCCTCGTTTCGTTCGTGCTGCGACTGGAGCTCACGGGGGCTATCTTTAACTTTATCGGTAGCGCCGGAGCTGTAGCATTGGTGGTGATCTTCCAGGAGGAGATACGCGGCATGTTCAGCCGTATAGGCTCGCGCATGAGCAGCGCGCAACAAATCGTGCGCTTCCGTCAGCAGAAGGAGCAAGGTGTGCTCACCGACGAACAGATCCACCAGATCGTGCTCGCATGCGAACACATGGCGGACAGCAAGGTCGGAGCGCTCATCGTTATCGCGACGGAAAATGATCTGGAGGAGTACGAGCAGACCGGCGAAACGATCAACGCCGACATCTCCGCCCGAATGATTGAGAACATCTTCTTCAAGAACACTCCTCTGCACGACGGAGCACTCATCATCCGGAGTGGTCGTCTGCAGTCAGCATCGTGCATTCTGCCCGTGTCGAAGAACCAGCGCATTCCCAAGCACTACGGTCTGCGTCACCGCGCCGCACTCGGTCTGGCGGAGAAATCCGACGCACTATGTATCGTGGTCAGTGAGGAAAGCGGTAAGATCAGCATCGCGCAGGACAGCAAGATCGCAGCCATCAAGCTCTCCGCCCTCGTCGACAGACTTCAAAACAACCAATAAATCGTAAATCTTCAAATCGTAAATAATATGTCATTTTCCCGTACTCTCATCACAGCAGCCCTCCCGTATGCCAACGGCCCCGTGCATATCGGTCATCTCGCAGGCGTCTATGTGCCTGCCGACATCTACGCCCGCTACCTCCGCCTCAAGGGGCAGAACGTTCTCTACGTATGCGGTAGCGACGAACATGGCGTTCCTGTCACCATTCGTGCCCGCAAGGAAGGTATAACCACCCAGCAGGTCGTTGACCGTTACCACGAACTCATCAAACGCTCGTTCGCCGATTTCGGCATCAGCTTTGACATCTACTCCCGCACCACCTCGGCTATCCATCACAAGCTGGCCTCCGACTACTTCCGCAAGCTCTTTGACGACGGCAAGTTCATCGAGCAGACCTCAGAGCAGTTCTACGACCCCGAGACCGGGCACTTCCTCACCGACCGTAATATCCGCGGCGAGTGCCCGCATTGCCACAGCCTCGGTGCTTACGGTGACCAGTGCGAGAAGTGCGGTTCGACCCTCTCGCCTGAAGAACTCATCAATCCCTATAACGCCGAGACCGGCAACCCGCTCGTCAAGCGTCCTACGTCCCACTGGTATCTGCCACTTGATCAGTACCAACAGTGGCTTGAACAGTGGATCCTGGAGGAACACAAGGAGTGGCGTCCGAACGTCTATGGACAATGCAAGTCGTGGCTCGACGGCGGTCTGCGTCCGCGTGCCGTGACCCGCGACCTCGACTGGGGTATCCCCGTGCCCGTCGAAGGTGCGGAAGGCAAGGTGCTCTACGTCTGGTTTGATGCGCCTATCGGTTACATCTCCAATACCAAGGAGCTCTGCGACGCCCAGCCGGAGAAGTACGGCAAGTGGGAGACCTGGTGGAAAGACCCGTCAACACGCCTCATTCATTTCATCGGCAAGGATAACATCGTCTTCCACTGCATCGTCTTCCCCGTGATGCTGAAAGCCGAAGGTTCGTATATTCTGCCGGACAACGTGCCCAGCAACGAGTTCCTGAACCTCGAGGGCGACAAGATCTCCACCTCCCGCAACTGGGCGGTGTGGCTCAATGAGTACCTCGACGATTTCCCCGGTAAGCAGGACGTCCTGCGCTACGTGCTCACCGCCAATGCACCCGAGACCAAGGACAACGACTTCACGTGGGCGGACTTCCAGGCGCGTAACAACAACGAACTCGTAGCTATCTACGGTAACTTCGTCAACCGCGCGCTTGTGCTCACTGGCAAGTATTTCGACGGCAAGGTGCCCGCACAAGGCGAACTGACTGATTATGATAAGGCAACCATCGAGGAGTTCAAGAACGTGAAAGCCACGCTCGAAGACCTCCTGAACAACTTCCGCTTCCGTGACGCGCAGAAGGAGGCGATGAACCTTGCCCGCATCGGCAACAAGTACCTCGCCGACACCGAACCCTGGAAGCTCGCCAAGACCGATCTTGACCGCACGGCTACTATCCTCAACCTCTCCCTGCAGATCGCAGCTAACCTCGCCATCGCCTTCGAACCCTTCCTGCCGTTCAGTTCGGATAAGCTGAAGACCATGCTTGGTCTTTCCGACAACATCGGCTGGGAAGACCTCGGTCGCGTTGATCTGCTGCCCGAGGGTGGCGCACTTGGCGAGGTCAGCCTGCTCTTCGAGAAGATCGAGGACGGCGCTATCCAGTTCCAACTCGACAAACTCGCGCGCATCAAAGCCGAAAACGAGGCAGCCGCCAAGGCGGAAGCCTTAAAGAACTGGCAGCCCGTGCCCGTCAAAGCCCCGACGACCATTGACGACTTCGACAAAGCGGACATCCGTGTCGCCTCCGTGCTGGAGTGCACCAACGTCAAGAAATCCGACCGTCTCCTGCAGTTCAAGCTCGATGACGGCATAGGAGGACGCACCATCCTTTCGGGCATTGCGCAGTCGTACCCCGATCCGTCCGTTCTTGTCGGCAAGCAGGTGCTCTATATCGCCAACTTCCCGCCGCGCAAGATGATGGGTATCGAATCCCAGGGCATGATCCTCTCGGCAGTTGACGCCGACGGCAAACTGGTTGTCACCACCGTCAGCGCCCCCGTCCGCAACGGCGCGCAGGTAGGTTGATCTCTCAGCTCCTCCGTCCGTTAACAGTCGGATGTTGAAAATCTACGAATACCTCACTCAAACCATCACCTGCGCGCAACGAGGTTTTAACGAGGTTTTAACGAGGTTTTTGAAATCCGATGCAAAGGTACGAAAAAAAACGGAAACTCCAAATTTTGAGGCTCCGTTTCTTTAATAATTTAAAGTTAGACCAGTTTCCATCCGTTGATGCAGTAGTCTGTGAATAGGTCAGCATACTTTTCGGTAAGCCATCCTCGTTCTCTGGCTAGGCTGATCAAATGTTGCCATAGTTGCTCTGCTTTACTTGTTCCCTCGCGCGCGCCAAAGTAAAGCAAAGAAAAGAAGCTTTTTTCTTTTTTTGTTTCTTTTTTTCTTTTTCGCGGTTGAAAGCCGCGAACACAAGACACCGTGATTGGATGCGGCATTGAGGTGCTCCCTGCCAGCGACCGCCCGTCCCGTCGCGTTCGGCAAACCTCGCTAACGGATGCCGCAACCTTCACCCCACTGCATGTTATTTGTGGGGACCCCGATGGGCGACATAAAGCGCGCGGTTGCTAGGTCAAAGATTTCAGTGATGCGGGATTCCGCAGATTTGATGGTTTGACGGAGAGGATCTTGCATGAAGAGGGCGAGGAGGTCGGGACGGGAGAGGGTGCAGGGGTCGGTGCCAGAGGTGCGGAGGGCGCGTAGGATGCGGCTCGGCGGCGGTTCTCGGCAGGGGTGACGTACTGGAGGTTGTCGGCAGAGAAGTCGAGGATGTTGCCGTTGAGATGGTCGATTTGCGCCTTTATTTGCACGGTAATACCTGTTGCGTCCTGTTTAACCTCATACGTGGGACGTTGGCCGAGCCAGGTGAGAGCCATGAGGATGTGGCAGTTGATGCAGCCGAAATGCCTCATAATCGGGTACTGGGTGCCGGAGATGCCGTTGGAGGAACGCCATTTCTTCCGGCGGACGGGTGAGTAGGAGGGCTTAACCTCGTGCAACTGCCAGCCATCTTCGGTGAGGACGGAGTTGTGGACGGAGTAGAACCTGCCTGCACGAGAGCAGTAGAGAGGCTTGTCGGAGGGCACTGAAAAGGCGGTCGGATGTGAGAATGTGCGAACAGGTTTATTGCCACTCGTGCACAGGACGGATCTTGACGTCCAGTCCTTCGAATGTGGTATCTTCGTATTCGTGGTCGGTAAGCAGAAGCAGGTTCTTACAACCGGTCATCTGTGCTGCCATCTTTAATCCATTCAGTTCACGCTTGCGTGTTTTCTCGGAAGAAATATCATAGGATACTTGGATAGCTTGGAGCACTTGATTGTTCTGGCAGACAAGGAAATCGCACTCGCTGCTGCGTTCTTTGAGATAATAGACATCCCAACCGTTGAGTTTGCATTTGCGGAGGAGTTGGATGAGGACGATTGTTTCCAGACGCCATCCTAAGTTCTCAGCTGACAAGGCATTGTCGCGCATATTCATCATAGCTACATCCACGGCGTAGAGTTTCTCTTGTGCTACGCGTAGTCGGCTTTTATGAGCATACTTGTTGACTCCTATCAGCAAAAATGCCTCTTTGAGATAGGTTAGATAATTTTTTGCGGTGTGTTCGGACTTGAAATGAAACAAATCGCTGAGATTGGTAGTCACTACTTGGCAAGGTGCAGTATTGAGCAGATGGTGTGCCATTTGTTCGAAGGCAGCCTTGTAAGCAATCTTGTAGCGTTGCTCTATATCGCGCTTGAGGATATTATCCACCAGATTACGCACATAGGCTCGTTGGTCGGAATTTAGCAATAGTTCAGGCAAACCTCCCTGCTTCATATAATCATCAAAAGCGGCTCTCCGTAAACCGGTAGCCTTGGTGGTTCGCCCGGAATAATCCACGTCCTTCATGGTGCAATATTCCTGAAAGGAGAAAGGATACAGATAGATTTCCTTGCTTCTGCCGGATAGGTATGTACTGAGTTCGGAACTAAGCAGTTTGGCATTGCTTCCGGTTACGACTATATGCATATCCTGCCGCAACAGGCGGTTAACAAACAGATGCCAGCCTATGATATCCTGCACTTCATCTAAGAACAAATACTCGAAATCACCATAAATCTTATATAGCACCTCTAATATATCGTTCAACTGTTCTGTTTGCAGTCCCAATAAACGATCATCGTCGAAATCAACGTAAGCATAATTCACGTCGGCATGCTCAAGTGCAAGAAAACATAGCGTAGATTTGCCACTTCGTCGCACACCAATAACCACTTGGGCTTGTGTGCTGTGAAGGTCTATGAGCTTTTCTTCGGGTCTCGCGCATAGCAATTTCTTTCGCCGAGACTCTAACTCTGCTTTCTGGTCTAATAGAACAGTTTCTATTACATACTTGTCCAGAACCTTAACAACGTCCTTTTTGTGTGCCATATTACGATAATTTACATATTTGACGCGTTTAGAACGCGATATTTAACATCAAATCCACTGCAAAGATACAATAAAAATTTGAATTATGCAATAGTTGATAGCATGTTCGGCTACCAAAACACGATATTTTACGTATTTTGCAATATTAGAATACGATATTTTGCAAAATGTGCCATTTGCAAACGCGATATTTTACAAGTTAGGCAATTCTTAAACGCACTATTTGGAAAGAAACGTTATGCAATGTCGGCATCAGATGCCGGGCTAATTGACGGAGAAAGAAGAGCACCCGCATGCAGGACAATAGACGAAATAACAAAGCCATCACCAGCGGTAAATTGTCTGGGTCGGAGCGACTTGTTCTATGTCGGGCTTACGCTCCCCGCTACCCCTCCTTTTCGAAAGCAGAAGTCTACTGCTTTCTCCATCCGCTGCCCCTTCCGTTCTTATCTCGTTATGCTCGAACGATTATTTCGAAGATGCCAAGTCAAGGCACTTCTCCATCGCTGAAGGGGAAAATGCGCGAAGCACCCCTAAACACCAATTAGTCAATGAAATCGGCATAACATGCCGTAGCCATCGCCAATGGGTGGGAGGGCGGGTATCCTACAAAAGGAAGACAGGTAATCAACGCAATGGTACAATGCAGGAAGACAGGAATCCATTGATTTGAAGACAGGCAAGCCCACAAAAGCAAAGCACCCCGAGGATTGCTCCATGGGGTGCTCTTGGTGTGCGGTGGTTAGACATCGAAGAAGCCGAGCTGCGAGATGGCGGTGAGCATGCGGTTGACGTAGGCGCTGTCGGGCTCCGACCAACGGAAACCGAGCCTAAGCAGCACCTGTGCCGTGTACTCGTTGTTGCGATCGACGATGCGCGTCTGCTTGCCGCCGGCATTGCCTTGGTAAGCGAGCATGGTGGTGAGCAGCGAAGCTTTGTTCGGGTCTTGTGCCGCCTGCTGCATAGCCAGACCGAACTCCTGCGTCTCGACAAAGCGGATAGGCGTGCCTATCTTCTCCAAGCCCGTGAGCACGTCGCCCATGAGACGGGTGTGGGTGTTATACGGCTGGAAGACGGTACACTCGTCCGGCGTGTGCGCCAGCAGCACGATAGCGCGGGCGGTCTCGTCGATGGGCGAGAACTCCGTAGGCTGGTCGAACTGCTCATAGGGGCAGCAACCGAGCATGTTGAAGATCTTGATGCGACCCATGTAACTGTTCGTCGAGAAGTTAACCTGGAACTCGCCATCGTAGCTGCGTGCCGTGAGGTTGCCCACACGCATGATCTTCGCTTTCAAGCCCTTGCGTGCCACGGCATCAAGGATGAGGCGGTCGGCGAGGAACTTGGAGTGCATGTACTGGTTGCCAAGGTACTGACCGAAGTAGATGTTACGCTCCGTGAGCGTCGGCGCAGGCGCTTCATCGCCTATCCAGACACCGCCTGTCGAGGTAGTGGATACATGTACCAGCGCTGCACCGGTCTTCAGACAGAACTCAACACAACGCTGTGCTCCGCCGATGTTCACGTCCTCGATGTCCGTGCCCTTGGAGAAGTGCTTGACGTTGGCAGCACAGTTAAAGACCGTGTTAATTGACAATTGATAATTGACAATTGACATTTGCTCCGTGAAGTCCGAAGTGACATCGCCATTGACAACGAAGAGGCGGGTGCCGAAGAGCTCGTCGAAGCGGCGGCTGAAATAGTAGAACATCAGGTTCTTGAGACGACGTTCAGCATCCTGCTGGCTCTTGCCGCGCACGAGACAAGTGATGGTCTGGGCATCCGACTGCAGCAGTTCGTACAGCACATGGATACCCAGGTAACCCGTAGCACCGGTGAGGAGCACATGCCCGAGTTGACGCGACTGACCGGCAGCGAAGATCTCCAAGGTGTTCTTTTGGATGAGTTCATCGATGGGCTTGTAGTCGAAGTCCGTGATGGCGGTGTCGGGCGCACTTTCGCCATTCGTCCCTTCGCCGTTCGCAACAAGCTCTGCCAGCTGCCGCGGCGTAGGATGGCTGAACAGGTCGGCATAGGCGATGTGCTTGCCGGCTTTGTCAGCCTCGATGATGACGCGGGTGACCATGAGCGAGGTGCCGCCCAGCTCGAAGAAGTTGTCCGTGGCACCAACCTTATCCATCGTCAGGATGCCGGCAAAGATGTCGCAGAACAGCTTCTCCGTGTCGTTGGCGGGCGCAACGTACTCGCGGTCATCGGCGGTGATCTGCGGTGCAGGCAGGGCACGTTTGTTCACTTTCTGGTTCTGGTTGAGCGGGATGACATCAATCTGCATCGTGGCAGCCGGCACCATGTACGAAGGTTTGCGCTCCTTGATGAAGGCGTTGAGCACAGGCGTCTCAATCTTCAGGTCGCTGACCACATACGCAGCGATGAACTTACCGCCATTGGGGTAGTCGAACGCCTGCACGGTGGCATCCTTGATGCCCGGGAACT
>DBXI01000022.1:19908-25566 GCA_002309255.1 Bacteroidales bacterium UBA1216
TAACCGCGACTGACTTGCGGACCGCTCACCCACAGTTCGCCGGCGGCACCGAGAGGCAGACGCTGACGGTTGGTGTCCATGATCATCAGCCGTAAGTTATCCAGCGGTTTGCCGATAGGTATGTGCTGCTCGTACTCGCCCAACTGATAGGTAGTGGTGAAGATAGTACACTCCGTAGGACCGTAGCCGTTATGCATCGCGTAGTTCGTCGGAGGTGTGAGAGCCGCAAGCGCTTCACCACCTACGGAGAGGTGCTTGAGGCTGTGGTTTTCCACGTTCGTGGCGAACTGGAAGCCGACCTGCGTGGTCATGAACGAGTGCGTGATACCTTCCTCGTTGAAGTAGCGGTTGAGGTCAGGCAGGTTCAGACGCATGTCTTCGGAGATGATATAGACGGTCGCGCCGGTAGTGAGCGCCGGATAGAGATCCATCATGTTTGCATCAAAACCGAAGGACGCGTAGGCAGCGACCTTATCGCCGGCGTGCAGGTTGTAGTAGCGCTTGTACCAATGACAGAACGCCACGAGGTTGCGATGCTCAAGCATCACGCCCTTGGGCACGCCGGTGGAACCACTGGTGTAAAGGAGGATAAATAAGTCCTGCGGCCTTATTTGACCGCTGCGCTGTTGGACCGTTTCACTATTAGACCGCTGCGCTGTTAGACCGCCTTCGGCTGTTAGATCTTTCGTTAGAAGAACCGGGCCGGAGTATTCGATAAGACCCCTCTCGGCGGAGGCCGTTCTCCCCGTTTCATCGGGGAGACACTCCGCATCCGCGATGAGGACAGCGGCGTTGGCATCCTTCATCATGAAGTTCAGGCGTTCGGCAGGATAGGATGGGTCAAGGGGCTGATAGGCGCAGCCGGCTTTCAGGGCACCGAGTGCGGCAAGAACCATCCACTCCGAACGGTGGATGAGAATCGATACAACAGGCTCCGCTAATCCACTAACCACTAATCCGCTAATCCGAGAAGCGATAACGTCGCTTCGCTCATCGACCTCGCGGTAGGTGAGGCGGGTGTCTTGATAAACGACGGCGATGTTGTCGGGTGTCTCTTGTACCTGCTTGTTCCAAAGGGAAATGATGGTTTGCGTGTCGTCGTAGGGCACGTCGGTCTGATTGAAACTGTCGAGGAGTTGCAGCTGCGCGTCGTTGGTAAGTGTGACGGAGTGTAGTGCCGCTGTCGGGGCTTGGGCGAAGGCGCTGATGGCATTGCTGACAGAGGTGGCGAGCGACTGCATCATCGCTTCGCTGTAACGACCGTTATCGTACTCCACTGCCACACTCGGCACGCCATCGACTTCCATGATGTAGAAGGCAATCTTGAACTTCGGAACGTTCAGTTCGAGGTTGTCGGTGGCGAGCGTCTGCCCGTGGGTCTGATAGCGACTGATGACGCCTATCTGGTAGGCGAACATGATGTCAGCCGTCAGGTTGTAGTCGGATGCGATACGCGCAAACGGATAATCCTCGTGGGCGAGGGTCTGTTCGAAGGTCTGTGCGGTTTCCTTGATGAATTCCTCCACACTCTGTTCGCCGATCTTCGCCGTCAGGGCGAGAGTGTTGACGAACATTCCCATCGTGTTGCTGATGCGCAAGTTGCTGCGACCGTTGGAGATGGTCGTGATGCACACATCATCGGCATTGGCGAAACGAGCCAGTGTGTAGAACACCGCAGCAAGAGACAATGCTGCCGGCGTTACGCCTTGCGCTTGTGCTAATTGTTCCGCGGCTTTCCACTCAATAGGAGCAGAGACGTAGGCGGTCTCACCTTGAGGCTTGGGGTTGGTGAGGTCGGCGGTCAGTTCGGTGGCACCGTCGGTCTCGCCCAAACGCGAGCGGAAGAACTCCGCGGAGGCTGCAAAAGCATCGCTCTGTTCCGCTGTCTTTTGTTCGGCTACAAACTGCGCATACGAACACATCTCGGGCTCGATGGCCTGACCGTCAAGCAGCGCACAAAGTTCGTTGAAGAAGATGTCGTATGACGCGCCGTCGCAAACGAGGTGGTGGATGTCGCAATACAAGTATAGGTGCGCTGCCGTCCGAACGATGGCAAAGCGGCAGAGCAGGTCGTTGCTTAGGTTGAACGGGCGGACAAACTCCGTCTTATACGTCTCCGCCTGTTCCTCCGTCATCTGCAAAACCTGAATACTGATGGCTGATTGCTGATTGCTTTCCTGCACTACACCTGTCTCATTCGTCTTGAAGTGCACATGCAGTTCGGGGTGGTTGTTCACCACGGTCTCTACCGCTTGCTTCAGTTCTTCATTGCTGATGTCCGTCGGCAGCGTCAACCGCATCGGGATGTTGTAGAGCGTGGAAGTGGGGTTCTTCATGCATTCGAAATAGACTCCTTGCTGCGCAAAGGAGAGACCGGCTTCGCCTGACAGACCGCTATCGCTGATAGACCGCTCACTTTTGTTCGCTGTTAGACCGTCCTGCGGACTGTTAGACTGATTCAGCATCGCCTTGAGAATCTCATTCTCAATGGCTTGGATCGTGATGCCTTTGGTGAGTTGCTTGGAATCGAGTTGGATGCCGAAGCGCTTGAAGACCTGTGTCGCCAGTTTGATGGCAGAGATGGAGGTTAATCCCACCATCCTGAGGTCGGTGTTGATGCCGAAATCAGCATTGTTCACAATCTTCTGCACCATGGCGTGAAGTTCTTCTTCGAGGACGTTGAGAGGGGCGTTAGATGTTAGACCGCTATCGCTGTTAGAAGTTAGATCGAATTGCGGCTTGGGCAGCGCGCGTTTGTTGACCTTCTGGTTCTGGTTGAGCGGGATGGCATCAATCTGCATGGTCACAGCCGGCACCATGTAGGGCGGTTTGCGGTCCATGATGAAGGCGTTGAGCGCCTGGATGTCAATCTTCTCGTCGCTAACGACATACGCCGCAATGAACTTGCCGCCACCCTCCTGCTCAAACGCCTGCACCGTGGCATCTTTGATGCCCGGGTACTCGCGGATGACACCTTCAACTTCTTTGAGTTCGATACGGAAACCGCGAATCTTCACCTGTCCGTCCTTACGGCCGACAAACTCGATGTTGCCGTCCTCGCGGTAGCGCACGATGTCGCCCGTGCGATAGACGCGGTGTGCACCCCACTGCACAAACGCCTCCGCCGTCTTTTCGGGCTTGTTCAGGTAGCCCAGACTGACCTGCTCACCGGCAACCAACAACTCGCCGGCGGCTCCCCACGGCACACGCTTGCCATACTTGTTGACGATGAACATCAGCGTCGTATCGTTCGGCTTGCCGATGGGGATGTTCGGTTCGTTCTTATCGACCCAATAGCTGCACACGTAAGCGATACTCTCTGTCGGGCCGTAGGCGTTGTTCAGGCGGTACTTCGGCGGGTTGATACTCATCAACTTCTCGCCTCCGGTGCCTAAGGTTTTCAGCGTCTTCATCTCGGGGTAGTTGATTGCCATCTGCGTTGCTACCTGCGTGGTCATGAACGAATTCGTGATGCCATTCTCGTCGAAATACGCCCGCATGGCCTCGAGGTCAAAGCGCACGTCATCTGACAAGATATACAGCGTCGCTCCGCTAATCAGACTGCACCACAGATCCTGCTGATACGCATCGAATCCGTAGCCCGCATACGACGCGTAGCGGCTGTTGGTGTCTATCTCGAAATGCCGGCAATGGTAATCACAGAAAGCCAGCACGTTGCGCTCCGTCAGCATCACGCCCTTCGGTTCGCCTGTTGTGCCGGAGGTATAGAGCAGCACAAACGCCTCTGCCTTGTCGCATTTGGCTGCGTCCTGCTTCATGTACTCGAGGCGCTCCGGCGGATAACTGCTGTCCAGCGGCAGCAAGGTCTTACCGGCCTTCGCAATCGCCAATGGCACGAGCACCATCAGCTCATTGCGCGGGACGGAATAGCCCACTGCAAACTCGCCGCAGGGTGTCGTATAATCCGGATCAATCGAATCGGTCAACGCATCTACTTCCGCATAGGTCAGCCGTTTATCGCCCGCCACTACGCAGATGGCATCCGGCTGTTCTTTCACACGTTGTTTGAAGCGCGCTACCAGACCGTCCGTCTCAGGCAGCACCACGAGCTCAGAAGGATTGCATCCGTCGAGCCATTGGGTCTGCTCCGCATCGCAGTACTCGATGTCGCGCACGCACTCCGCCGTAGCCATCGAACGCAGGATGGCGCTATAGGTCTTAGCGAGCTGCTGCATGTATGCGTCGGAGTAATCAGCGGTGGGGTACGCCATCTTGAGGGTGTATTGGTCGTCGTGCTCGAAGAGTTCGCCGCAGAGTTTCCAGCCCGGCGTAGGTTGCCTGAGGTCGGTATAAGGCACCGCCTCGCCATCCAGATGCAGACCGCGTTTGTCCGCCAGCACGGCACCTTGATAGACGAACATCACCTGATTGTTCAGCCCGAGGTCGCGCACGGCATCCTGGTAGGCGTAGTACTGATACTTGCGCGTGAGGTCGGTTTGGGTGCTGAGGGCGGTCATGAGTTCGCCAAGCTTGGCTTCACCGGTAAGGCGGATGAACACAGGCAGGGTGTGCACCATCATCGAGGCGGTCATGAGTGTGCGGCGGTCGCTGCGTCCCCAGAAGACCGTGCAGAACGAAGCTGCTTCTTCGGCAGTATACGCCGCTGACAGCAGTCCCCACGCGGCTTCCGAAATTACATGCTCCGTCACGCCGAAACGCTTGGTTAGCGCCTGCATCTCGGCTTTGGTAATTGCCAGCGGATAGTGCTTATAAATGAATTGGCTGACTGCTGATTGCTGATTGCTGATTTCTGATTGCGGCAACGGCAAGGACTCCACCTCCGCCGCATCAGCGAACTCCTTTGCATACCACTCTTTCGCTTCCGCCATCATCGCCTCGTCCGTGCGCTGCGCTTCTTCCGCCTGCGCCACGGCTGCGCCGTCCAGCATCTCGCCGGCAGGTTTCTTGCCGCTATAGGCGCGCTCGATCTCTTTGAGCATCAGCGCAATGGTAAATCCATCCGCCAATACATGGTGGAAATCCAGATATAGGTAATTGACAATTGACAATTGACAATTGACAATTGTGTATATTTCAGCGCGGTATAATCGCTCTCCATGAATGTCCATCGTGCGGGCAAAGGTCGCTTGAGCCGCCTTCCACTCTTCTTCGGGCACTTGCAGCACATCTACCTTCACCGGCAGACCATCTACGGTATAAGGCACGCCGTTCTCATCTTCCTCTACACGCGAGGTAAGGTACGCGTGCGCGCTTATCGCCTCACCGACCGCTTTCTTCAGGCGAGGTATATCGACGTTTTTCGGCAGCGGAAACAGCACCGGATTCTGGTAATTGACTTGTTCGTCAACGGATGTCTGACAGGCGTAATACACGCCCAACTGGCTTTGACTTAAAATTGCTTTCATGGTATTATGAGGGGCATTTATTCTTGTTTTGTATTCTACATAACAATGATGTTATGATGTTTCGTCGTTTAGATTGCGCGGATGGCATTCGCGCCTCTAAAACCGACTACAAAGTTACAAAAAAAAATGCACATTTGCAAATCTTCACGAAGGAAAAGTGCAATTTATTGCCTTTTGGCTTGCAAAATGTACAAATATAGAAGATTTATGCTCAAAAACTTGCATTTGTCCCCAAAAAACAGTAACTTTGCAGCCAGTTTTTCGAAGTGTC
>DBXI01000076.1:0-25582 GCA_002309255.1 Bacteroidales bacterium UBA1216
ATAAGCAACCTTTTTCAGTGCCCTCCCGCGTGGTTGCTTTTTTAGGGATATAAGGTCGGCTTTATGTCTCGTTCCGGAGATTTACAAACGGCAGTTGCGGTAGAGTGTATCACCGTTAGTTGTGGTGCCAATGGGGTGTAGCCGGTACGCGCGCGCGCAACTCTTGATGGAGGCGATGTTGTCGGTGGCGATTGTCTGGTAGGAATCCATATGCATGGATTCGGAAATGAAGAACGACAGACGGTTGATGAGCGTGCCAATGCCTTGATTCTTGTGTGCATGGTCAACCATCCGGCCGAAGTAACATGTGCCGTTGTAGTAGCTGCGCAAGAAGAAATATCCTACTATCAGCTCGTCTTGCTTGAGTACGTATGCCAGGAATGATGCGTTCCGCTGCAAGGCGATGACATCATCGGCTTCGAAGCCATGCGGTGTGAACCAACGATACAAATCATCGGGCTGGCGGTGGAAGAAGTTAACAAGCTCCGCTGCCGGGATGTCGGCTATTCTCTGCATCTTGTATGGCTCAGCCATCTTGTATGCCTCTGCTTCAACGTGCTGCAAACGACAGGAATAACGCAGCCGGAATAGCACGATGTTGACACGTTCAATCACTATCCATAGCCAAGGCAGGCTATCACGCAACCAATGTGCAAAGCGGTACAATAAGTGCATTATCAGAAGTGTTAGGTGTGGCGGAACAAAATGCGCTTTGTATTACTTGATAGATATAATCAAATCACTTGTTGCATCGTTCGTCTGTGCATCAACTCCCTTAGCTGTAAGATTCTTCACGCCTTTCGCCCGCAGATATGTGGCAATAATCGAGGCTCGTTGCTCAGATTGTTTGTCGCTCATATAGAGAATGTTAACCTTCGTCCACGTCCTATTCTTGATCAAACTGCCGGCTATACGCTCCAGAACCAGCATCGATTCGTCGGTGAGTTGATTGAGTGCATCAAACTGTATAGAGTTGGTGAGCACTGTTCCTTCGCCCTGCTCCTCAAGCACCTTGAGAGCACTTTCGATATCTTCAGACTGCGTTTGCGGTCGTGCTTCTCCTTCGGTTGCACCGAGGAGTATTGATCCTCCGTTACGATAAGCCTGCTCAATCATATCAGGCGTGAGGTTAACATTGATAAATACCGCGTTTTTCGGTGTCTTCTTTTTCTTCTCGCGAGGTTTGCGTATAGGCAGATCATCCTCACCCAACCTCGGATCAGGCTCTTTCGTTCGTGTATCGAAATAGTAGCGAACGCCCAAGTTAATCATTCCGGCATTAATCCATGACGAAGAGTGGAATAGTAAGTCTTGCTGGTATGAGAGTGGTCTGCCATAACCATGGTACTCACCCTCAATCATCAGTCCCCAATGCGGTCTAATCATGAACTCTATTTGGAGAGCAGTGCGCAGAACGGCGGCTGCCATCCATTTAACAGTATCGGAGGAATATGCATCACCGGCAATCTGGTTGTTCTGCCACAAGGCTCCTGCACCCAAACCGAGATCCCAGAAAATGTGAAGTCGGCGTGCAATAGGCAGTGGCTGATGCCATACAAAGCATTCCAAAAGATTAATATGCGAGTATAGGCCTAACTCTATTGAGGAGCCCAATACTGCATAGCGGTTGTAGCTATAGTTGCCGAAATATGCACCTACTGCCAAACCATAATCAAACGAATACTCGGAGTGAATAGCGACTTGCTGCGATATATCGGAAAATACGCCAAAATGCTGCCCGTTAGTTCCCGTTTGAGGACTAGCCTGATCCAACGTGAGTGTGAAGTAGTTGATACCTCCCTTCAGGCCTATCGTCCAGTTGTCGTAGGTCTTTCCTCTCTTCTTAGCCGGCTTGGCTGTTTCGACCGATGTGCCGACCGCAACACTCTCGTCATACTGATCCTGATTCGACTCATCCATCTGCGAGGTATACTGCGTAGAATCGGCAAGCTGCGCCATTATGTGGTCGTCCGTATCGTCATCCGCTGCATAATAAACCGGGGTAGCATAGGCACTCAGCGTAAGAAACAACGATAAAGCAAAAAGTGTACAAATCTGTTTCATCTCGTGTGAAAATATCATTCTATGTGCGTGAATATACTTTTTCGCCGCAAAGTTACAAAAAAAAATGAATATATCCAAATCTTCAGCCTAAAAAATGCGTTTATAATAGTCTATTTGGCATTTTCTAACATATTTTTGTTCAAAGCGGTTTACAATCAGCCTCCTTGCAGCTTCCATCATCTGCTTCCGCTCATTAGGATGCTCCACCATGTAGCGCATAGCCTGAAGGAGTAGCTGTGCATCGTGCGGCGGGATGATCAGTCCGTTCTGACCGTTTAGAATGATCTCGCGTGATCCGTTGATGTCGGTCACGATGGACGGCAGCCCCATTGCTCCGGCTTCCAGCACTACATTCGGGAATCCTTCGCGGTAACTGGGGAAGACCAAGCAATCAGCCTGCTGATAGAAAGGCCGCACATCATCCTGGCGGTCAATGAAGTGGATGGATGGGGTATTTTTTATGGCTTGTAGGGTCTGTTCAGGAAGGGGAGTCTCCTGTTCGAACCAACCTACCAAGGTAAGTGTGCAGGACGGATAGCGAGTGAGTAGTTGCAGAAAAGCCTGGATGAGTTCGTTGATGCCCTTGTCCGGCACGAGTCGTCCGACAAAAACGAACCGTAGTGCATCGGGGCTTTCTTCGTCAGTAGCAGAGGGAAGAGTAGGTTCCCAATAGTTGGCATCTATTCCTCGCACGTTTCCGTAGCCTAGCACCTGAACAGGCTTGCGGGTTATTCGTCCGCTGATGATGTCGCTACGCACGCCTTGACCTTCCGCTATGATGTGCGTGGCGCACGCGCAGGTCAGCCGATCGGTGGTGCGGATGATCAGGCGCTTGATGCCGGTGGATGTAGGCCATACGAGACCTGTGAATGTATGGATACGTACCGGTACGCGGGCGATCCATGCGGCCAGCATACATAGCAAGCCGGCTTTTGGGGTAAAGGAGTGCACGGCATCCGGTCTTTCGCGGCGGAAGAGGCGAATAAGGCTGAATAGCGAGCGCAGATCAGCCACAGGGGCTATCTCCCGCTGCATCTGTACGGGTATGCAGCGAACTTGTTCACGTTCGGCTATCTCGTCCATGTCTTGTCCGGGGGAGGAGACGGCCACCACCTCGTAGTGCGTGGTCATCTCGCGCAACAGTCCCCGGCAGAAGATGTTGAGGGACATCGGGATTGTGGAGCAATAGATGAGTTTCTTCATCGTACTTGTATTGTAATGTTGCGGTACAAATTATCGTAACTTGCCATTGTTTTACTTATATCAAACTCCAGCGCTCGCTGACGGCACCGAGCAGCGATGGCATCGGCATATGATTTATCCTCGCAGAGCTGTTGAATGGCAGCAGCCAATGCAGCCGCATCCTCATGCGGGAAGAGGAGCCCGTAGCCTGTTACTATTTCTCGTAAGCCATCCACATCGCTCGCGATGAAGGGTTTGCCGGCACTCATTCCTTCCAAGTTGGAGAGGGACAGACCCTCGTGATGTGAACTCATAACCACGATGTCAGCGGCTTTGAGTAGATTAGGCACATCCGTACGGATGCCCAGGAAATGCACCCGTTGCTCCACACCCAATGATTGCGCCAGTTGCTTGCATGCATTGATCTTTTCACCATCGCCCACAAGCAGCAGGTGATAGTCGTTGGGCAGTAACTGCATAGCTCGAATGATGGTGGGTTGGTCTTTCTCCCAGCGGAAGCCAGCCACGTTGATGATGAGATGTGCGGCATGTAGGACTTCGGGGAGGAACTCGTGCGATGCTTCGGCTGTGGCATATAAGTGCGTATCAATGCCATTATTGATCACACATATTGTATTGTCGTATTTCTCTCCTAAGTATGTCAGTAGGCTTTTCTTGCTGGGTTCGGAGATACATATGATCCGCTGATAGCGGCTGTACATCCATAGGTCGATGGGAAGGAAGATCGGATGCCTGCGGCGGCGGTTGCTTGTACTATGCTCTGTGGTGATAAGCGGTTTGCCTAAACCTATATTGGCAAAAGCGGCGAATAATTGCGGCGAAGTATTGTGTGTGTGTATGATGTCGTAGGCCGTCATTAATCGCCGCAGTACTTTGATGTGTCGGGGACTATACACGCTCTCCTTCACTCCGCCCAATAATACCTTCACTCCGGATGCCTTGAGTTGCTCCATAAGAGGAGTGTTCACTCCACAGAAGGTGTAAATAGCTACTTCATGCCCCATTTGCTGTAAGCGCGGCAGCAGATCGACCATCAGTTTCTCCGCGCCACCTATGCGAAGGGATGTTATGACGTGTAGGATCTTCATATCAATGTGCTCTGCATAAGGTGAGCCAGTATAAGCATACTCCAAACGGATAGACTGATAGTGTCAACCCTTTCCGCGGCGAATGGCTTAACCAGTGCTTATCGTTTGCTAATAAACTTTCAGCCACGTAATGGATAGCCACGCGCAGCAGGTTGAGCGGACTGTTATGGCGCAGTTGCAACTCAAGTATGCGTTGTTTCTGGAAACTGCGAGGACTATTCACGTATTGCTTCCATATGTCTGCGGACATACTATCACCTCCTGTCTGGTACTGATAGTCAACAAAGCACAAATTGTCGTTGATCACCAGTAGCGGCAAGTTGTCGCACACCTGCCAAGTCATATATACGGGATTGAAGTTCTTCTCTTCAGGGAAGCCGATCATGGGTGCTACCTTCCGCACCAGATCGGTGCGTAGCACCGGCTTTGAATCGCCCGTACGTATCCGCTTGGCATTCAGCTCGTAGTAGAATGTTTCGCGCAGGTCAGCGGGGAAATAACCGCCAATGGGCGTGCCATCCATATGGAAATCCAACCCTAACAGACCGGCATATTGTTTGTCGCCCCGTTGTGTCCAGTGACTGACAATCAGTTCCACTGCATTATCGGGCATATAGTCGTCCGAATCGATGCACACGCATAGTTCGGAGTCAATATTCCCGTAAGCTGTGTTATAGCCAGTGTATAATCCCCCATTCTGCTTATAGATATATCGAATAGGAATACGGTCTTCTGCTTGCCACTTACTGACAAGAGACTTTGTGTTGTCGGTTGAGCCATCGTCAATAACTAGCCACTCAAAGTCCCTGCAAGTCTGGCAGCACAGACTTTGATACGTCCTGCCCAGTGTGTGGGAGCGATTATATGTAGGAGTGAAGACAGTGAGTGTAGGCATGTTAATATAGTTTTCCAATCAGCAACATAAAGATAGTAAACGATGCGTGCGCCAATAGAGCCCATCCGATTTTCTTGTCCTGATCCCCCCATAAAGGCATACGAATAAGTGCATAGGCGATAACTACCGGATACAAAAACCAACTCAGGTAGGCGAAACGATTGGAGAAAGAAGCCCGGATGACCATGATCCAAAATGCGTTGGATAAGACATAGGTGTTCGCCAAGATGTTGAAAATAGGATCGTATAAGCCTTTGTTTTGCGTAATATACCATGTAAGCGCAACCGGCACAGAGCTGTACAGCAAGAAATCCCAGCGGAAGCCGGAGCGTGAGAACTGCTGGTATGTATTGGTGGCATACATCGTCATGCGATCGTCAAATCCTAGTTGGGCAAAGAACGTAATCAACGCATTGCCTGCTAATAGTGACACCACAATTGACAGAACCCAGAAGTAAATAGCCTGTTTGGGTGATTTGACGACATAGTAACTGATCAAAAGCATCATAATTGGCAATGCTGTTGACCGGTGAACCACGAATGCAACGAACGCCCACATCATAGCTTGTATATACTCCTTTTGCACCATACATGCTATAGCCAGCATCACTACGGCGCAGCCAAGACCGTTGCGTATGCCATTCGATGCAAAACCCCAGAATGAGAATGACGACAGAATAAACAAGAAGGCCATCAGGCCATTTTCGGGCAGCAGTTTTTTGACTGCTTCCGCCTGGCACATTGTGTACCCTACAGCTATCAGCAGGAAGTAACCGGTTGCCGGCCAATTAAACAGCTTACAGATATATGCAATGAATGGCAGTCCCCATTCGCCCGACCAATCGATATCAGCAATACGGCCACTGAAGTGGTTGAATAAGTAGGCATAATTCAACATGTCTTGGAACCACCAACTGACAGGGCGCAAACCGATATATAGGGTAACTATTATCGCCAGAACAGTCGGCGCAACCGGTGAGTTCTGCTTTAAGAGTAAGTCGCAACTATTCGAATTGATATAGCGTAAGCTAACAATCACACACAGAATGAATGACAGGTAGTAAAAAACAGTTGAATAGTATTGAACAGGAATAAACGACATGCAAGTCGATATAGTTTAACGCCAGATTATCCGATGATAGATCCGGCTTAGTTTAGCTTTGTAGAACGCCCATTTGCCATGTGGAGACTTGCTATACCAGTGTATGCTTACGGTGTTAGCGGTCTTGTTCATTCTGCCGGTGAGATCGTCGAACGGACACAACCATTCACGAGGTAGAATCTCTGCCTGGCAAACCGTTTGACGTTCGCCGTTCTTGACGAGTCCGAAAGGCACCAATGCTTCTGTGTTGAGTTGTGGACAGCCTGTTATCTCATTAACGCCATCGTATTGGTGCAGCATGGCTGCCACTGCAGGATGGTGCGGCGTGGCGGCAAAGCCGAGACCGGTGGCAACATATTCCGGATACTCAAATCCGAACCATGCAGAGTATGAATATAATAGATCCTCTGGATAACGGATGACCTCCACATCCGTATCAAAGTATATACCTCCATATCGCTCCACCACCCACAAACGGGCAAAGTCACTTAGATACGCCCAACGTTTGCCTTCATATGCCATCTGTGCATACGAATGCATGCTAACGTCGAAGTTCGTTTCGTTCCATTCGCGAATCTCCCAATCTGGGAAAAACTTCCGCCACGAAGCGATACATTTCTTCGCAGAGCGCGGTAACGGATTTCCACCGAACCAACAAAAATGGATAATATGAGGTATCATAATAGTCTGTATAGTTTCTCCACTTCTGCAGCGCTGCCGTAATCATGATTCTGCAGATAGGTGCACAATCGTTGTCTCAAATCAGCATCATCAATTACATGAACTATCCCCTCTGCACACTGTTTGATGTCCATGGGTACAATTATTCCATCCACGCCATCGTTAATCTGACTTTTGGCAGTTGGATAATCGGTAATAATAACGGGCTTGCAAAGGATTTGCGCCTCGCGTACTGTGATGCTTTTCCCCTCATAGCGAGATGGTTGCACATACACATCGCAGGCCTTGATATAGGGATACGGATTAGAGCGCTTGCCTAACAGAATAACATGCTCCTGCATCTCCGCCTCTAGAATCCGTTGCCGGATAAGGGCTTCGTCTGCTCCATAGCCGATGATATACCATCGAATGGAGCAATTGGGCACGAGTTGCTGAAGCCGTTTGCAAATGAGTGGTACTTCATCAAACCGCTTAGGATTACTATAGCGGCCTATGGATAGCAGGCAAACCTCGTCTTTGCTTATCGGCATATCCTCTGGGATAAACTCATCGGCTCGCTTGCGAATCAATGCAGTTGAGAGGATGTTTTCGCACACAAATACCTTGGAAGCCAGAGTCGGAAAAACTTGAGTGAACTTTCTTGCTGCTTCTTCTGAAATTGCTGCGATCTTGTCATACTGCGACCACATCGGCAGTTCTTTCTCTGCCTCAATATAGATTTTTGTGTAGTCTGTATGAATCCATGCCACTTTCTTTTTTGCTCGCACTTTATCCAATACAATATGATGCGGAGCGAGGAAACTGATAGCCAAGTCGTACTCCACCTCAGGATTAATTGCCGGCAATATTGGAGTCGTATAACGAGACATATTGAAGAAACATGATGCATCGTCCAAATGCTTCACATTTTTATGCGCTGATATATACGTTATCCATTTTGCCCACAACCGGGCAGTTGCTAACAGCCAATATCCTCTTTTTACAAGTTCCGCTATCGGTCGCTCAAGCATGGTATATGCCGGAATGGCAGGGAGCAGATTGATCGTGGATGGAACAAACGACATTAATTCTCCACGATGGTCATATAAGAACAAATCCACCTCTGCACGCTTGGTATCCAAAGCCGACAGCAAACCTATCAGCGCGGCCTCTACACCGCCCAGTTCAAGGTAATGAAGACATATGAGCAAATGTGGCTTAGCCATACAATAATTTGTTAACCTTTTTCGGAAGCAACAGTGAGCAGAGGGTGAATGTTACAAGACAGAATGCAAAAGTGGCAGAATAATCGATTACGGTAGAGCGTTGCAGATAAAAGTCGAACACTAATATAAACGGGAACTGCAAAAGGTATATTGCGGTGCTTAGCCGTCGTACTGTTAGGGATGCTTTGTCACTAATGAGATTGGTCATGTCAATATCCAGCACCAACAAGAAGAGGAAGAGCGCGATGAACGCCTGCATTACTTGAACGGGGGTGTGTATGAACAGGAAATAGGCTGCAACCCCGGACAGGATCACCCCAATGCCGGATAGATACGGACTTAAGCGGAAACCTGTTCGGCTTATTCCAAATCCGATGATCATGTAGAAGATTCCTTCGTTGAACGGATTGCGCGTTGAACCAAACACGACATGTATCATGCGCCCAGGCAGAGTGTCCCAGCCAATCCCGCAGTTTAGGATAACTCCATACACGAACAAGACTAACGCCGCAAGCATCCCCCATTTTAGTGCATGATATTTATCTAACCAATATATGATAACGCATCCGTATAACAAGCATAATAGGTACCAGTAGATGCCCGAACTGCCGGAGAAAAAGAATTCCCGGATAAGATATACAATCCGCAGAACAACCGAATAATCCGGATGACCTCGGGAAATAGTCATCCAGGATACTGGGAGTGTAAGCAGAGTCCAAATGCCGTATAGGGAGAATATGCGCCAGAAGTAATGCTTTATGTATCCTTTTTTGTCATTGTTATGCAGTCCCTTCTCTAAGAAGAATCCCGAGGTGATGAAGAAGAACGGGACAGCCAGTGGGCAGATGAGGCATTTGATCCATATACCCCATGGTTCAAAGCAATACGTATGGATGAATATAATCAGGCACGCACATAGTAACTTGGCGATATCGAGTGATTTATATACCTTTGTTTGTGCGGTCATGGCAGAAATGCTTTACTTCGTGTGATATGCTCGTCAAGATGCTGTGGATCCAATTGCATCAAGTCCTGCATGCGGATATTTAGTCCGTCTTCGCGGTTGATGACGGAATATGGCACGCCGAAGATCATGGCAAATGCTGTCCCATGGAAAGAGTTACTGACTAGATGCGATGCATGACGAATGAGTGCGAGGAAGGTTTGCGGTGAGGCATATACGTAGTTCTTGTCCGCATAGCGTAACCGTTTGTCACCGATGGAGTAGATCTTGAGGTTCTGTGCTGCGGCTATGCGTTGGGCTTCCATACGCACCTTGGGGCTGTCCATAAAATCATACACGAGCAGGTATCTATCAGCTTTGACGGTATCATCGGCAAACTGCTCCCACTCTTCTTTGGGCAAAAGAAAAACGGGATCCAATACTTCTGTGCCTTTATATCCTAATGATTCCAATATCTTTATGGCAGAATGCTCTCGGACAGAGATTGCATCAAAGCGTGCTAAATTGCCTTGCACAAACTCAAGTGCAGCGGGCATAATATCCTCTGTAGCAAAGCTGGCTGCGTAACTTATCCTTCGGACTGACTTCTCACCAAAATCAAGATAATATCCGGGGTCGGTGCCGTTGCGGAATCCTGTGTTCCAGATCTGGTCGCTACCGGCTATATACAGATCTGCTTTTGGGGCACCAGTACGCAGTTCGTCAATCGACCAATAGATGCGTTTCGTGAGCGGGATATATGATTTTGAGAAGTTGTCGAAGTAGGTCTGACGTGTTTTGAGGCGCAAACGATCAGGCAGCTGCAGGATTAGTTTTCCCCATTGCTTTACGGACAACCCCGGCCAGAATAGCACCTTGATCTCGCCTCGCATATAATTTGGACGGTAATCAATCACCTGCACCTCATGTCCCTGCTGTTGCAGATAGCGCGCAAGGGCGTACGTCTGCAGACGTGCACCGTAGTTATACGCATTCTGGCATGTTATGGTACAGATGGTCATGAATTAAGAATCAATTTGTTCACTTTAGCGCTTTCTTTCTCAGCCGTAGTGTTCTGCTCTTGCTGCAGATGCAGGACGATTGCTTGACGCAGCTTTGAATCCGTCACGAGCCGCATGATTTGCTCCGCCAATGAATCGGGATTCATATTTGCAATCAAGCCATTCACTCCATCGGTAATCTGGTCGTACACTACGGGGAAGTTGGTGCTTACAATAGGTTTATGCAGTATCTTTGCTTCAGCAATAGTCAGCCCGAACCCTTCAAAGCGTGAAGTCTGAACATAGATATCGCATGCGCGCACATGTGGATAAGGATTAGCCTGCTCGCCTAACAGTACTACGTTGTTGTGCAAATGATACTTTTCAATCAAACGTTCTATTGCTGATCTTTCTGTTCCGTCACCAATAAAATACCACGTGAACGCCAGACCTCTCTCCCGCAATATCCGCACGGTCTCAACGGCAAAATCGAACCCCTTCAGAGGTGCCATTCTGCCGACCGTAACAATCTTCAGTCCGTCATTCGGTTTTATGGATAGCGGCTCTTGTGCCATGCTTCGGATCAAGGAAGGGTTAACTATGTCATAGATGGGATATAACTTTTCTTTGGGCATATATTCGGATGTTGACAGGATAGATTTCAGCCGATCAGATACCGGAACAATTATATCTGCTCGTTCGTAGAATGGTCGGTTAAACGGAGCTTTATATCCCACCTGTGTTATGTCGGCATTGATCCATGTACACTTCTTGTCAGCAGAGACCTTATCGATAATATAATACGTCGGAAAACCTTGTTGATACGCAATGGCTACGTCATAATGTTTCTTGAACGGCGTGTAAGCTCGATGCATGGTTTTCCATCGGGATTCTGCACCATGTTCCTTTCTGCCGATTAAACGATTCCATCGTAGACGCAAGGAGAAAATGGCCTGATATATCCAGAAAAGCCATGGCTTAACCTGCTGCTTGAAATCAATGATCCGAACTTGCTTGGGCACATACTGCTCAAAGATTCCTCCACGTTGCATCAACAATAGCTCGACATCGACTCGAGTATAGTCTAGGGTTGGCAGCAAGGAGACTATACTCTTCTCCGCACCACCGCACTGCAGGGACTCTATGAAGAACAGGACTTTCTTTTTCACAGTTTCTTGATTAGCATGTATCCAAGACTATTCACGAATCGGCGCAGAACGGCTTCCAATCGCCACTTGATCTTATATTGCCAGGTGATGGTATCTTCAGTCATCTTCTGCTCCCGCCAACTGCCTAAAGCCAAATGGCGTATGTATGTGTCTGCTGTTTGAGTTATTGCGTCGAAATAATGCGATGGATACACCACTACGCCATGCTCCAGGTGCTGTTCAACATCGGCTGACGGAAACGGGTTATAGCCGATCTGCTTGGCTATCTCGCTATGGATAAACGGCTGATATTCGGTGTTATATTTCAGTCGCATCGGAAGTGTTTCGTCTGCTGATGTAATGAATGGACGATGATCATAGTATGACAACACCCGCCCCACGAACCAGTCTCCTTTCTCTGCGCCAAAGCAATGGGATGTCAGGTACATCTCTGTCCGCCGACCTTCTACATGAACAGAATGCTCTTTTCCGATGAAGGACGTATTGTTTAGCAATGTGTCAAACGACTGATACGCCATGCAATCCGTATCCAGGTAGATACCGCCTTCCGTATATACGACGTATAGGCGCACAAAATCTGCCGCAAATGCCCATTTCTTTTTTTTGATGCATTGTTTGAGCCATAGGCTGTCGATAGCAGCTATGCGTTGGGCGTCCCATAACACATATTCATAATCGGGCATATACCGATGCCATGATTGGATGCATTGTTCAACGAGCTCGGGGAAAGGCTCGCCACTAAACCATGTATAATGGATCTTCTTTGGTATCATGTGGATTGAGGTTTCTTCTTGCCTACGCAAATATACAAGTATCTATTGATTAGTGGTAAAGTGATTATACAGAATAATATAATCGCTCCCAGCATACCCCAGCCGTTTGCCAAGATGGGACGATTGAATATCTCCGCCAGCCAGCGCATGGTGCTAAGTATATAGTTGTGCAGCGCTAAGATAGCAATCCCGTTTAGTGAGATGAGGCGCAGGATGCGACCAATGAATAACGGCTTGTTTAACCGGCCGATGCAGATAAAAAGTAGTGTTAGCAAGAATGTCCCGCACCATGAAACGGAGGTGTATGCGAGAAGATTATGATCTAAGTCATTCACGATGTATCCGATGCATGGGGATGTTAAGTTCTTTACTCCGTAGTAGTAGATACCAGCCAGAATGAGTATCATCAAAACCAGCCAACCTAAATGGATCTTTGACAAATCAGGAAGAGCTTTGCCCAAGATAAAACCTCCCACGAAAAACGCCGATGATGTAATGCAGGTCGGAAGGTTAAAGGGTATGTTTATATCCCTCATATACAGTATCCAACCTGCCACAAAACAAAGGATGGCAATTGCCCCCAACCAATATGAACCATACGAGCGGCTTGAGATCAAGCGGATAGGATAGAACCATAGTATGTTCAGCAGGAAAAGTGTGTAAACGAACCATAAGGGGGTTACATATGGCGCAGAGTGTCCGTTGATGATATCCAACACATATATCTGGATCTGTACGAGCAAGGAATGAATGTAATCGTTCTGTGTCAGTAGGTCAGCTATCCTATTTTGCAAGGCTGAGCCCGGATAGTGCGTGCTTAATTGATATAGTGAAGGTGAGAGGAACAAAAAGAAAAACGACAAAATCACATATGGAAGCAACAAACTCTTACATTTCGACATTAAGAATTCCCGCCACTCTCTGTTCGGGCGGAAAAGCATACCCGACAGGAAGAAGAATGCCGCCATGTGAAACGTGGATATATAGGGGAAGATGTTCCAGGAGAAACCTATATGCCCCAGACAGACGCCCAACAAGACGAAGCCTTTTTCGTTATCTATCCATCGTATGCGTTCGCGGCTCATAACTTAATCAGCATATATCCTCGTTTGCGCCAATATAGCTCACGGAGAGCTTTCAGTCTCCAATTGATTTTATACCATAGCGTATAGTTGATGGTATCTTTCCATTGCTGCTCTCGCCAACTGCCTGCCGCGTGATGATGACCGAAGGTGCGGGCTGTCAGTTTGCCGTTGATTCGGCCGAAATAGTCGCAGGGATATACAGTAATACCATCTTCCAATCGCTGTGTATCATCGCTATGGACGGATGCATCATACCCGAAGGTTCTGGCTATCTCCGATTGAATATACGGCATCATCAGCATATTCAATCGCAGGTGGGGTGGGATGCTCTTATCCTTGCAACCGATAAAATGCCGTCCGTCGTAATAGTCCATGCAGCGCTTGATGAACGGATGTCCGGCTTCGGCTCCGAAGCAATGGGAGGTAAGGAACACATTCACTTGGCGCTCCAGTAGCACATACGGAACACTCTCGCGACCGATGAAGCAGCGCGAATCAAGCAGTTTGTCGAATGGCTGATATACTTCAAAATCGGTATCCAGATAGATGCCGCCGTAGGTATATACGGCATACAGCCGCACATAATCAGCTGCAAAGGCATATTTTTTCTCACTCAGGCACTCATCCATCCATACGGATGCGATCTCTTTTATCTTCTTCGCATCCCATAGTACGAACTGATAATCCGGCATGAACTTGTGCCAGGATGTGATGCATTGCTCAACGATTGCAGGATACGGATCATTGCCAAACCACGTATAATGTATTATCTTCGGTATCATATCTGTTGATAGTGGTGTTTATAGGTTTCTTATTCTCATATATATATCGCATAGATGCCATGCGTGCATCTTTCCTAATGCTATAAACACAGGTGAACATTGCGATTTGATAGCACTGAAGTTATCGTTTGCGAACATGGATTGGTATATACTGATTCGTTTCGTGCTACTGATTTCATGATCCTCGTACGCCATATGCGTAGCCGTTTGGAGTGCATCCAGGTAGATTATATCAGCATATCGTGAGGACAGATGGTTGGTAAGGTACGCATTCTTCATCACCGGATAAATCCTGCTGATACTACCGTAGTACGCTGCAGAATGGACAGTAGCTGTTAATGAAGTATCATTGCTCTTGTCGCAGTGATACAGGTGTACGGTGTGAACCGATAGGTGTTTTACGTAAGTCAAATAGGTATATACAAATATGGTATCTTCACCGAATTGCAAGTCGGTCGGGAACAGGATGTTGTAGCGCTTTATAATGTCCGTGCGGAACAACTTGCACACTGGCCCGCAAAAGGTGTAGTAACTTAGATTCTGCAACGCTTCCTCTATACGCATCACTCCATCTTTAGCCGAACTTTTATCTCTTTGGAAGATATCCTGATTGTATGTCTTTCCGGCGTTGTGGATAGTAAGACCGGCTAAAGCCATTTCGCCGCACGTGTCTTGTTCAAGGGTTTCCAATGTGGCGGAATCTAAATAGTCATCTGCATCCAGGAACATCAGCCAATCTCCCGTTGCCGCCTCTATGCCTGCATTCCTCGCCGCGCTTACGCCCATGTTTGCCCTTGCAATCATGCGCATCTGCGGATGTTTGCTCGTATAGTCCTGTAAGATTATTTTTGATGCATCTGTACTGCCGTCATCTATAGCGATGATCTCATGCGCCGGACAGGTCTGCGCCAGCACACTATCTATGCACCGCACTAAGGTGCCGGCTGCATTGTAAACAGGTATAATGATGGAGATTCGTATCATCTATTCTGGATAATCTTGCGTATGTATGGTATTTTATCCAGTAGGATTCCGATTAACAAACTAACTGGGATCAGAATGATCGGTTTGCACCAAGCAGTATGGATATATAGATTAGTCGGTAGCAATAGCGTCCAGTGTATCAGATAGATAGCGAAGGTATATCGGGCTATATATGTGATGACGCTTGTTTCTCTCAATGGTATGCGTGAGGCTAATTCGAATATGGCAAGTGTCAGTAGCGCACATGGGTAAGTGCGAAAACTATCAAAATGTAAATCATTGTGCAAAAAATGGTTATACCACCATTCATTCGATGTCAGTAGCCAATTATGTGTTAATAGTATTAAAAATCCCAATATAGCCAACAACGAAACAGACCAAGTAGGCAGGTTCTTTGTATTTATGCGATTGGACAAAAGCAAATAACCTCCGATATAATAGAATAGGCTATATCCGTTCCAGTTTTCCATGATGGAAATTGGACGTAGGAATCTGTCTAATCCCTGAAAACTAATCACGCCGATAATCGCCCACAAGATAACTATTTCTTTTGTGTTATGAGATTTAATAAACTCCCGCAGAAATGGCTGAAGGAAATTAAGTACAATCAGCGAACACACAAACCACAAATGATTGCAATAGGGGGCATCCAAACTGCACACATGAGATATGATTTGCTTCACAGATATCGGTTCTGAGCGAGCAGACATCCATATGACACTCGACAAACATCCCCAAAATGCTACGATGAACAATAGATGCAAATTGCGGTGAAGGATTGTGGTAAAACTATAGTCCCTCTGCAATGAGAGCCCACCATTTATTACAAAAAAAATGGGGATGCATATGGAAAAAAGTGATGAGGTCACATGATCGTTGAACCAAGATAGATGGCGCATCACAACCAAAACAATGGCAAAAATTTTCAGCCAATCAATATATGCAAGATGACGTGACGTATTCATGTAACCTTATAAGATACCTATTTTTTTACTCAACAAATATAGGGGATAGATGTTATATAGCAGATATACTATCCACCGCATCCCGGGAGCAGTGTGTGATATCACATTTATATCCCTATAGCATTCATGAAATGTGTGATAGAATTCCCCTTCAGATGCAAAAGCCTTCCTATAACCCAATTTCCGCCAGTACTTCATGGAGTTCACGGATCGATGAAACCGTTTTTCACCTTCCGGTTGCGCGTATATCGCGCGCGCGATCCTCTCTATATTGTATTGGTGCGGCAACCAATCTTTCATCGCGTAGCCGTGCGTGTTGATGATGGAGGTATCATTCCTATGGTCATAGTAATACCCCGCCGTCGCAACTTGACAAATACTGCGGGACAGAATATATGCGTGAATAATGGAGTAGGTATCTTCCCCAACTCCCGTGGGATAGATCTGATCGAATGCCTGCAGGATCAGTTCTCTCCGGAACAGATGTATCACTAATTCCATCGGTAGGCTGTTGCGGCAGTAATTCTGCTCGATGCAATCGAGGGGAGTAGCCTGTATATCGTAGTGCCGTACTGCGGAATGATCTTCCCAGATATTTGTGTAGTCGCATACTACAATATCCGTCGTTCTGCTATTCGTTGCGGCAAGCAGTGTCTTGTAATAAACATTATCCACCCAATCATCGCTGTCGCACCAACCGATATATTGCCCTCTTGCTTCTTCTATCCCCCGTTTGCGCGTCAGATATACACCCTTATTCTTCTCATTCTGTATTATCCGCACCTGCTCCTTTCTTTGGGGGTATTTATTTGCAACGTCACGTATTATATCTACAGAATCGTCAGTTGATCCATCATCGACAAATACAAACTCCACTCCCTCCTGCAGTGTCTGCTCCATCAGGGATGTAACGCATCGCTCAATATACCGGGATGCATTGTATACGGGAATGATAATGGATAATTGCGGGATCATTATGCGTGGCGTTTTAGCAAATGATATGCTATTGTTTTTAGCATCATGTTGCTCTTGGGTAGGCGCGGCAGCAGGTTGATGATGGTTTGTTTATCACAGTGCGTCAGGTACTGGCTTAGTATGCACTCGTATCCTTCTCGGCTGATCCGGTCTTTTAGTCCAGCTGTTGTCTGTAGATACTGATAGTACTGCACAAACGCCCGAATCTTTCCATCTATGTATGTGTCATTCCCCGTGATGTGTATGTTGCTTTCGCGGAATACTACCAGCTCTTCCGAACTCGAAACCATCTTCCCCTGTCGCATGCATAAGTTCAGCACCGTAACATCGTCTGAATAGAACCCTACAGGAAAAACGGCATACTTCTCACACTTGATATAATCCGTCCTGTAGAAGAACTCCGTGATCGTATGCTTGCGTTTACCCGCGAACTTATTTGTGATGAACTCTTCAGCACTTTCCTCTTGCGGCCAGGGTGTATCTTTTGTTTGCTCTCCTTTCGAATTCAGGATGCTTCTGTTGGCATGAAACATACCGCATTCCGGATGTGCTTTAGCTAAGGCAAGCATTGAACTTACCATATTCGGACGCAACAGGTCATCGTCGCATAGCAACACAAAGTACTCTCCGCTCGCCAGTTCCAGACATCTGTTCCAGTTGTGCACAATGCTTCTCTTGCCCAGGTTCTCCGCGTTCCGTGTGTATATGATTCGCGGATCAGCAAATCCGCAGACAATGCCAACTATATCCTCCGGCGAACAATCATCTACCACGATCACCTCAATATCAGTGTAGTCTTGATGGATGGCGGAACGAACAGCCTCAGCCAGGAATGCTGACTTATATGCCGGAATAGCTATTGTAACGAGTGGATTATGCATTTTGTTTAATAGCTATCGCGGTATTATTCCGTATAATATATCGCTCCGGAAGAACGATTTCCAGTATTGCTTATATCGCTTCTTATAGTCTGACATATGCCATATCAGCCATAACTTTCCTCCTAACGTTGCGTACTTCTCTATCCGCTTTGTATAGATATAAGGAGGTTCTATGTGCATCTGCTCCTGCAGGAACTGAACGTAAGCATTTAACGGATAAGGCTCTGTATATAGTGCTATATTCGATTGTGCAAGATCTGTATCCGCTTGATATAATCGACTGTCTTTTCGTATCCCCACCACATTCTTCCCATGCAGACGGTATTGGATGAGAGGCTGAGGGATTAAGCCCATCGTGTCGGTTAGAATAGCTGCAAGTGCCAGTTGATAATCGTGAAGATAATCGCGGTTGTTCATAAATGGCGGCAACTGGTCATAGAATGATTTTCGGATAGCCATTGTTGCACCTGTAGCTCGGTTATGGTAGTTGAATATCTCAAACTCAGCCCCTGCGTTCGACAACGGAAGATACGGGCTGAAACCTATTGCATCCAGCAGCGTATATGATGATATGCGTTTCCCATCGCCATCTATCAACTCGGCATCCGTAAATACGACCGACTTGCTTGGGTTCTTTTCAAAATAGGAGCATATCGTTCTGATTTTTCCCGGCAGCCATACATCATCTTGATCGGATAGAAAGATTATATCTCCTATACTTCGAGACAGAGCTTCCTCAAAGTTCTTTGTCACTCCTACATTGTGCGTATGCCCAATAATCGTCCAACTCACTTGCGAATGATCAGCCGCAATCCGTTGTACAATCGCCATGGTACCATCGTTCGATCCGTCATCGCTAACAACGATCTCATCCACCGCTACCTCCTGATTGATAATCGACAGCAGTTGCTGCTCGATATATCGCTCACCGTTATATGTGCACAAAGCAACAGATGTCTTCATTTGCTTTGCTTATGCATATGGGTTGCTTCTGCCTGTTAGCCAACGCAATGGTTTCAGCAATAGGCTGCCTAATCGATATTCTCTCGACATCAATATGGCATCTCCCCTATCTTGCATCTTCTTACATTGCTGCAGCAGGTTCTTCTCCTTACGTTTATAAAAGATGATATCCTTGGAAAATGACTCGTATTTATCCGGATGATTCGTGTAGATTCGTTGTAGCAACTCACGCTCTCTTGCTTCGGCATTCGTGTTCCGGGATATATCTTTTATCCGATAGAAAAACAACTCCTCATCTATTCGATATACGTGGTCTCCCTGCTCCAACAGACTTAACCAGAAGTCCCAATCTTCCAAGCCTTCGCGCATATCTGCGTTGTAGCCCATTGTCTTTTTATAGTCCGTCCGCCTGTAAACGGATGAGCTGAAAACCATATTTTCCCACAGTAGCCTGTCGTAACTATAATTCGGGATATCCCATGTTTGATTGCGTGCACCAAATAATTTAGCTTTGCAATACACCAGTTTCATTTCCGGGTGAGAGGCAAAGACAGCAACCGCTTTCTCTAAATATGTATCAGCTATCAGGTCATCCGCATCAAGGGGCAGGACAAACTCACCGTTTGTGTGCTTGATGCCATTATTCCTTGCTGCCGATGGCCCTTGATTGGCTTGGTAAAGGTATTGAAATCGCGGGTCGTTAGCAACGTACCTTTGCGCAACTTCACACGATTGGTCAGTTGAACCATCGTCCACAATTACGCATTCCCAATCCGCATATGTTTGAGTCAACACACTGTCTAATGTTTCAGGCAGATACTCTGCTTGATTATAACATGGGATAATAATAGATACTTTATGATTCATCCTAATCGGCTGATTATATCATCTTTGATTTGAAACGGGCACGCGCGCACTAAAGGACGCAAATCTAATCCCGGGGCTGCCTGATAGTTGCGTTTCTGCTCATATAATGCTGATAACGTGGTGTCTTTTGTAATACAATAGGGTCGTTCTCGGTCAAGACCTATTGATTGGAAGAAGTCATAGTACTTGAAGCGCCGTGAGATATCTCCCACAATAGGCTCCTTTATCTCTACCCATAAGTTAGGTATATGGTAGGCTTCTGCTATAATAAGTCCATGCAACGATGATGACACAATGAACTCACACGACAAGATCTGATCAATCACACTTCTCCAACTCCTATACCCCGACATATGAATCACATGTGCCGACTCAGCTCCCGCCAAATGCGATAGCTCTTCCTTGTCTGCATCTACATAATGAGGTATGATACCTACCTTATACTTTTTCTTGATGTGCTGTGGCGAATAATAGTATGGCAATAGTAATGCCGGATCACCATACACCTCGGGACAATCTATTCCGTTGGCCAAAAGAATTTTTCTTGTTTGTGGTCCACGGACAGCTAATATATTCAGTTGCTGCGTTTTGGGCAGTAGCGACTCGTTGATGAGTCCCGATCCCCATACTATAGAGTTCGGTCTGGTGATTAAATGGAGAACAGAACCTATTGTATATACTGACATCGAGCCCGGAAGACACTTAAAATCAATCTGATACGGATATGCATAGGCTTTGCCGGGCAAAAGACAATCGGATGATATCTCTCGCAAGAAAAACATAATTATATCATCACCCCAATTATTGTGCTCTACCCGCCCCCAATTAATACTAATCCAAGGCTCTATCTTTATGATGCGCCTGCGGAGCACATAATGATTCCATAACAATATTGCCCAATATAGATATCTGGAAAAACGAATATTGTTGATGGAATGAGTCCTCTGCTGATGAGGATCATAGTATTTTACTTCTTCAGCATGCATCGTATCTTTGTTCGTACCATATATAATTCAGGGCACACATATGATAGCCATTGTGGATCTCTATGCCTCTTTAACACACAAGGATTCAGCACAAACAGCAGTCCCAACAGATGTTTCTTCCATATGCCGGTGGCCTTGTAAAGATCGCGCACGAATATCCCCGCAAGTTTGTAGTCATATATCAGCCGAGAGGCTTTTATGTATTGCATCTGCGAAATGAATCCCTTCCTGTAGGCCGTCGTCAGATCGCTCTTATATTGACGATAGATCAGTGTGGGATTGATTTTAGTCATCAGTGAATCGTGCGCCGACAAGTTATTTTCGTGCCATCTGTACAACACATACACTGTGCTAATTCGTCCTATTCCGTTGAGTAACAGCGCTCTAAATGTAAGCGTAGAGTCTTCCGTTTGGCAGTCATCATTCAGTGTCCCGAACACATCATACAACTGCCGGTGGAAGATCTTTGTTGGGCCCAACGGAGTAATGGGAATATTTTTTATATAATCAGCTATCGTATATTTTACATCCGCCTGATCGCCTTGCAGTCCGAAGCGTTCCTGTTTTTGTCCCGCTCCATCAATATATTGGTAGTTCGTACCCAAGCAATCCACTCCTAATGCCAGCATCTTTTCCACCGATCTGGAGGTCCGATCTGGTAATGATATATCATCGCCTCCAGTTAATATAATAATATCGCCATGAGCAAAGTGTTGTACCAGATGGTTAAGATGCGGAACGACCCCCATATTCTTCTCGTTCCTGTTCAACACTATCTTTTTATCCGTCGGGTGTTTTTGCAAATATTGTTGCAGTATGTCGAATGTGCCATCCGAAGACGCATCATCCGATATGATTATCTCCAGATTGGGATAATCCTGTGACAATGCACTTGCCATTGCATCTTCGGCAAATTTTGCATGATTATATGTCTGCACCACATAGGATACTAACGGATAGTTATGCTCGTCCATATCTTATCTGTTTAAATATTGTCCTATTCTAAACATTTCATATGGCACGATCCGGCTATTCGCGTCACGCAACTCTTGCAGCACCAGATATCCATCTGCACATTTCACCCACAATCCCTCATTGTCGATATTCAGGATTCTACCTATATGCGTCTGAACAGGTGATGGGTGGTAGGCCACTTTTGTTACCTCATATTTGTTCCCTTTGTGTACGACATATGGTAACGGATAGGGCGCAACCAATGCGCGGAAGAATGCTTTCTGATATACAATCGGCCTTGAAAAATCGGTCATGCAATCCTTCTCTGTCCGTTTCCCCACCCACGATGCTTGCGATTTGTCTTGAGGCTGCAGAACGATCTTCTCGTCAATAAAATCACTCAACACCTGACCTATGCAGTCCGTTACATGTTGATTGAACAACTCCATATACTCAACCGATGTCTTAACACGATCATTGGCCACTTTGTGTTGGTAAACAATTGCGCCGTCATCGATGTGCTCATTCATCATGTGAATTGTAACACCCAAATAGTCTTCGTCATTCAAAATAGCCCAAACAGTAGAATGCAAGCCGCGATAATTGGGGAGCAACGAATAATGAATATTCAGACAGGTGTTCCTTTCTATCACTGCTGCCGGCACAACAGGTAAGTATCCGGCGAAGAGAAGCAACTCGTTTGCAAAATTCTCCAGATCTTGATTCAATTGCTGCGGAGCAATAGCCAGCACATCCGGATCGCTTGAGTAAGTGTAAACCGGTAATCGGAACTGAAGCAATCCTTTCAGAGCAGCTACTGCGCCCCAGCCATTACCAATTACTATTATCCTGCTAAATCCCATCATCTCAAATCACTATTTCAAAAAAGTCATATACGATAGCTCTGCCACCAAATTCTTGCTTTTGCGTAGCAAGACCTTCGTTTAAAAACATACCCTTGTCTTCTGTAGAAATACCAAAATCAAAATATATCTTATCAGCGTACTTCGTATTTATCAAGTATTCCATCACAGCATCCAATGCTCCGATCTTTTTCCCTTCGTCAGAATTAGCAATGTACTGCGCATGAGCAACCGTTTCTGTTTCATACATCACAACTCCGGCCATCATCTTCTCTTCTAAAAATGCTGCATACAATTTTATGTTATCAGGGAAACGACAGGCTAACAATTCTAACTCTTTAGCCGTATGCACCGGCTTGGTATCATGGTATTTCATCAGAATATCCGCAACTATAGATATAAAAGTGCTATAATCGTTAGATTCTTTGATTACTATGCCTTGTTTTGCCGCACGCTTGCAGCCCCTGATTCTTCTTTTGGAAAATTTGATCTTGCTTGGTAAGTAAATAGCCGAAGACACGTCACGCCTAACCAGTTGCATACCGGCGTGATACAAAGCATATATGTCTTCATCTGATGGATATTTGTGGTATATGGCAGGAATACGCTTGTAAATGATCTTCTCTATATGATTTTCTTTCATGTATTCTTTTATAGCATCAAATATTTTAATAACCACTTGAACGGTTATCATATTTGAGGTAATCAACCCGCCATAGGTCAGTCCGCCGTGTGAACGCAGCTCTGTATCGTGCTGCGAGGCTGGTAGTAAGGCCACCAACTCATCATCTTCATAAAATAGCAACGAATGGTCAACAAACCGGTCGGAATGATAATCCATATATCCGCGCTTGAGCATGAATGTGCCATTCTTCGAGGCGTCAACAAAAGCATCCCATGCGGCAGTTAAAGCAGGGGAATATCTGCGTATCATTATCATCGTTTCTTGTAATTCAAAAAATCGTTGTAATCCCGAATATAATCGTCCGCATCATAGTGCTCTGAAGCAAGGCACAATAGCACAGCGCCGGACGAGAAATCGCCTAAATCGCGCCATATGCCCGGCACGATCAGCAAACCGTAATACGAACGATTCAAATTATAGGATCGCTTCTCTGTTCCGTCATCCAATGTTATGCTAAACGAACCGTTGGCGGCTATTATCAACTGATACAACTCCTTATGCGCATGAGCCCCGCGACTTTCTCCACCGGGCACATCGTAGAGGTAATATATGCGTTTGATATCAAACGGCACATCCACCCCGCCTTCTATCGGCGTCAGATTACCTCGCACATCGTGTATCTTACGCAAGTCGATAATACGACAATCATTTATAGTAGTATCCCTCATGGTTATTTGAATTCGTTTACACATTGTACAACCCATTCTATTTGCTCTCGACTCATGCTCGGACTTATCGGTAAACTCAACTCGCAATCTGCTATCATCTCCGTTATAGGCAATTGAAGTTGCGGTTTGTTCCACGTTGCATTAGCATAACATTCCTGCTTGTGAGGTGCTATAGGATAGTGAATAACTGTACCGATACCATGCTGATCCAGATAATCATGCAAGTCGTCACGCCGACCATCTTTGACTAATACGGGGAACAAATGATATACATTATTTGCGTCCGGAAGCCTTTCCGGTAGCTCTATGAGCGGATTGTTAATATACTCGTAATAGTACGCAGCCACTTCCTGCCGCCTGCGATTATCCGCATCAAGGTACTTTAATTTCACATCAAGTACGGCTGCCTGCAGTTCGTCCAGGCGACTGTTACGACCTGCATATTTGAATACATATTTCTTCTGAGATCCGTAATTCGCCAGTGCCCTGATAGCCGCTGCTAACTCCGGATCATTTGTCGTTACCGCCCCGCCGTCTCCAAGGGCTCCCAGGTTCTTTCCCGGATAAAAACTATGACCGGCTGCATCGCCTAATGAACCTGTTCGTTTGCCCTCACAATAGCAGCCATGTGCCTGCGCATTGTCCTCCACCAACTTTAGATTATACTTTTGGCACAATGCAGCTATCTTTCCCGTCATTGCGCAACGGCCGTACAAGTGCACGATGCTGATCGCCTTTGTGCGAGGTGTAATGGCAGCCTCAATAAGTGCGTCATCTATCTCCAAAGTCTTAGGATTGGGCTCAATACAAACCGGAACAAGTCCGTTTTCCGTTAGCCCAAGATGCGTCGCTATATAGGTGTTGGCCGGAAGAATCACTTCATCGCCCGGATACATAACACCAAGTTCGATATATGCACGCCAAATCCAAATGAGCGCATCCAATCCGTTGGCGCAACCTATGCAATATCGGGTACCTATATATTCAGCATAGTGCTGCTCAAACGTCTCGTTCTCTTTGCCCTGCAGATACCAGCCGCTGTCTATAACTCGACGCGCTGCTTCACGGATATTGTCAGCATGAAGCGCTGTTACATCATGTAAACTCAAAAAAGGAACATCCATGTGTCTCTTACTTCATATATTGAACGGTTAAATCATCATTGCATAACCGTAGTATTCCGGGTTGCGCGTTCTGATTATACCCCATGTCACTCACCGTGTTATCTACGGCAAAGCATTGCTCAAATCCGCGATATACAATGTAACTCTGATTCTCACCAAAAATAACTTCCACCTTGTACCGTCCGGCATTAAGCGTATATCGAGGAATAACTAACTCTGCCGTATACATCCCTACCTTCGAATCCTTCTCTCCTTTTTCTCCAAACATCTGCCCCACTTTGGTCACTACAATGTCATCCAGCGTGCGGATGAGCAAGTTTACATCCAACATGGCATCCGGCTTGTAACACATAAACTGCAAGCGGAATTTCACACCGGACTCTATGTCAATATTCGCTTGCGGCTTGCACGGAAGGATCTCAAACGACTTGATACGCACCACATCATTACCCGGGGCTGCTGCCAAAACATTGAAGTATTGATTCTCTGCACTACCTCCCTCACCAATGTAGCGATCTATCGTATCATTGATTCCTCCCATGTACTTCACTTGCCCTTTCTCTAACAATATACCTTTATGGCACAGAGACTTGACACTTGCCATGTTATGGCTCACAAACAGCACCGTCCGGCCTTCGCCTTTGCTCACATCCTGCATCTTGCCGATGGCTTTCTT
>DBXI01000076.1:25614-25964 GCA_002309255.1 Bacteroidales bacterium UBA1216
ACCAGTATCTCCGGCTCCAGGAACGCAGCCACAGCAAATCCCAAGCGTACCGTCATACCCGAACTATATCGCTTAACAGGTGTGTCGATGTACCGCTCGCAGCCGCTGAAGGCAACGATCTCGTCCAACTTGCGCTGGATCTCGGCGCGGCTCATACCTAATATAGCTCCGTTCATGAAGATGTTCTCACGCCCTGTCATCTCCGGATGAAAACCTGTACCCACCTCCAGCAGCGAACCTATACGACCATGCGCACGAATCGTTCCTAACGTCGGTGCTGTCACGCGGCTCAGCAACTTGAGCAGGGTCGATTTGCCCGCTCCGTTCTTGCCAATGATGCCTACTACATC